>CAYUXM010000019.1:0-24657 GCA_964448765.1 uncultured Rhodobacterales bacterium | reverse complement strand
GGCTGTGGGCCTTCGCGCTCCGGCTGCTGGGCGTGTTCATCACGATGGAGGCCTCGGTCTATTTCTCGCTCGTGGCCTTCACGACGCTGGGGTTCGGCGACATCCTGCTGCCGCAGGAATGGCGGCTCCTGTCAGGCATGGCCGCGGCGAACGGTCTTCTCAACATGGGGCTTCTGACCGCCATGCTGGTGGAAATCCTGCGCCATGTCCGGCTTGGCCAGATCGAGTGGCGCCGCCAGCAACTGCTGGAGGCCGCCGCCTCAGCCGCGGAAGGTCACGCGGCCGCCGCAGATCGTGAGCACCGGCACGAGGTCTGAGATCGCCGCGGGCGCCACCGCCTCGATATCGCCCGACAGCACCACGACATCGGCCGCGAGGCCCGGCCGCAGCCTGCCGGTCAGGTGATCGAGATGCCCGGCCCAGGCGCCGCCGGCGGTATAGGCATGCAGCGCCTGCATCAGGCCGACGGACTGATCCGTCGCCCCCGGCGCGGGAAACGGCGGGCGGGTCACGGCGGCCTGCAACGCCCGCAGCACCGAGATATCCGTCACCGGCCAGTCGGAGGCGAAGGCCAGCGGCGCACCCGCCTCGGCAAGGTCGCGGCACAGGAAGCTGTCCCTGCGCCGGTGCTCGGGGAAATCCTCGAGGAACAGCGGGAAGTCCATGACACCGGGCACATGCGAGGGCTGGACCGAAGCAATGATCCCGAGCGCGCCGAGCCGTAGGATATCCTCCCGCCGGATCAGCTCGATATGTTCGATCCGGTGGCGCGCGTCGCGCGGCCCGTTCGCCGCCCGCGCCGCGGCATAGCCGTCGATCACCGTGCGCACCGCCGCATCCCCGATCGCGTGCACGGCGATCTGCATGCCGCGCCGGTCGATCTCGGTGGCGAGCGCGGCGAAACGGTCGGGCGCGAACAGCGCCTGCGACCGGTGGCCGGGCCGGTCGGGATAATCCTCCAGCACCCAGGCGGTGCCGCTGCCGAACACGCCATCCATGAACAGCTTGACGAAATTGCAGCTCAGCCAGTCGTCGTCGAACTCGGCCGTCATCGCGCTGGCGCGGTCCAGCGCGGACAACTCCATGTGCGGCTTGAAATGGAACGGCACCCGGACCCGCGCGGTCAGCCGGCCCTCGGCCTTCATTTCCGACAGCAGGGCGAGCGTGTAGCGGTTGCCGTCCATGTTGACGATCGAGGTGATGCCGTGGCGCGCGGCATGGGCGAGGCCATCGGCCACCTTGGCCTTGTCGATCGCGCGGGCGGCTTCATCGGGCCAGGGATCGGGCTCCTCGCCGGTCGCGATGCCCAGGTTCAGCCGCGCCTCGCCGCCCAGCGCGATGACCCGGGCAAAGGCCTCGAACTCGCGCAACTCGCCCGTCGCGATACCGTCGGGGCCGATCGCCACCTCGTGCCCCGGCGGCGTGTCGGCGCCGTGCAACAGGCCCGCGGCCGTCAGCGCCGCCGTATTGGCCCAGACCGTGTGATGATCGGGCGCGGTGATCGCGATCGGCCGGTCGGCGATGACCGCGTCCAGATCGTGCCGCGTCGTCGGATGGCCGAAGATGCCGTAGTCGCCCCCCTGCGCCATCAGGAGCGGCCGGTCGGGGTGCTGCGCGGAAAACTCGCGGAACGCGGCGGCGATGGGCCCCGCCCCCGTCACCCCGCCCAGTTGCAGATGCGCCAGTTCCGCGCCGCCCAGCACCAGGTGCAGGTGGCTTTCGACGAAACCGGGCAGCACCGTCGCGCCGTTGCAATCCACCGTCTCGGTGTCCGGTCCGGCCATCGCCTCGATCAGCGCGCGCGGGCCCAGCGCGGCGATCCGGCCCCGGTCGATCGCCAGTGCCCCGGCCCGCGGATGGGCCGGGTCCATCGTCAGGATGCGGGCATTCGTCAGGATCATCTGGGGGGTCATCGGGGCCTCGCGGGTGACGGATGGCCCCAGCCTGCCCGCGGGCCGGGCCGCCCGCAAGCCCTGTCGCGCGGCGCCGTCCCGTGGCCGCGGTTCGCGCCTTCGTCACCCGGCGCGGCGCGCGCGCCACAGCGTGTAAAGCCCGCTGCCCACGATCAGCAGGCTGCCCAGGATCGTGGCCGCGTCGATCCGCTCGCCCAGCAGCGCCGCGGCCAGCGCCACGCCGAACAGCAGCCTCGTGTAGCGAAACGGCGTGACGACGGAAACCTCGCCGCTCCGCATCGCCTGCGTGAGCGCGTAATAGGCGCCGACACCCACCACCGTCGCCCCGGCCAGCGCCGCCGCGGCCCCGGCGCCGGGCATCACCGGCGCGGTTCCGGTCGCGGCCAGCACCGCCGCCCCGGCGGGCACCATCGCGGCAAAGCCGTAGACGCCCAGCGCAAGGCTGGACATCGCCGGCGGCGCGGCGCGGGTGGCAAGGTCGCGCCCGGCAAAGCCCGCCATCCCCGCCACCGCCAGAAGCGCGGCCGCGCTGAACGCCTCGGTTCCCGGCCTGAGCACGATCAGCACGCCCGCGAAGCCCACCGCGATCGCCGCCCAGCGCCGCCAGCCGACGCGTTCGCCGAACAGCAGCGCCGCCCCGGCGACGACGACCAGTGGCGTGGCCTGCAACAGGGTGGAGACCAGCGCCAGCGGCACCGCCGCCAGCGCCAGCGTGTGAAACAGCCGCCCCGCCATCTCGAACACCGCGCGCAAGAGGATCGGCCGCGACAGGATCGCCGGGCTCAGCACCCGGTCGCCGCGCCGGCGCGCCAGCACCGCGAAGGCCGCCATGCCGCCGGCGCCGAAGACGATCAGCACCTCGCCCACCGGCAGGCTGCGCGCCGCAATCTTCAGAAACAGGTCCTCGACGGCGAAACCCGCCATCGCCGCGACCATCCACAGGCTGCCGGCAAGATTGGCGGACCGGGCGCCGGCCGTGGTCAGTTGATCAGCCCCGCGTGCCGCATCGCGGCGTCGATCTGGCCCCGCGTGTCCTCCAGCAGGCCCGACAGCGGCAGCCGAACCTCGTCCGAACACAGGCCCAGACGCGACATCGCGTATTTCGCGCCACACAGCCCCGGCTCGACGAAGATCGCCTCGTGCAGCGGCATCAGCCGGTCCTGGTAGGCCAGCGCGGTGGCATAGTCGCCCCTAAGCGTCGCCTCCTGGAATTCCGAACACAGCCGCGGCGCCACGTTCGCGGTGACCGAGATGCAGCCGGTGCCGCCATGCGCGTTGAAGCCCAGCGCGGTGGCATCCTCGCCCGACAGCTGGATGAACCCGGCCCCGCAGGCGGCGCGCTGCTGGCTGACCCGTTCGATCCTGCCGGTCGCGTCCTTCACGCCGACGATCCGGGGCAGCTTCGCCAGTTCGGCCATCGTATCGGGCAGCATGTCGACGACGGACCGGCCGGGAATGTTGTAGATGATGATCGGCAGGCCGCAGGCATCGTGCATCGCGGTGAAATGCGCGATCAGCCCGCGCTGCGTGGGCTTGTTGTAGTAAGGCGTCACCACCAGCGCGGCATCGGCGCCAACTTCCTCGGCATGGCGGATCAGCTCGATCCCCTCGGCGGTGGAATTCGATCCGGCGCCGGCGATCACCGGGATCCGGCCGGCCGCGGCCTTCACCACCGCCGCGATGACCTGGCCGTGTTCGGCATGGCTCAGCGTCGGGCTTTCGCCGGTCGTGCCCACCGGCACGAGGCCATGGCTGCCCTCCGCGACATGCCAGTCGACGAGTTTCTTCAGCGTGTCGAAATCCACGGCGCCGTCCTTGAACGGCGTGACGAGGGCGGGAATGGACCCCTTGAACATGACACGCTCCTGCGGCTGGCGGGCAGACTCGCCCGGCGGAATGGCGCGGACCCTAGCCGGGCGCGGGGGGCTTGCCAAGTTTGTGTGTTGCGGGCGGCGCGGGGCGGGCTAGACTCGGCCGCAAGAAACGATCCGGGCAGGAAATCGTCAGATGGTCATGTTGCGTGTGCTGGGCCTTGTGCTGGCCCTTGGTCTTTCCCCCGAACCCGCCGAGGCCGAGGATGCCGCGCGGCTGGCCGACGCGATGGCGGCCGTCGGGCGCGGCGACTGGTCGAGTGCGGCGGCCGAGGCCGCGCGCTCCGGCCCGCTGGCGGTGGATATCGTCGCCTGGCACTGGCTGCGCGCCGGCAAGGGCCGGGCGCAGGATTACGCCGCCTTCCTGGCCAGCCGGGCGGACTGGCCCGGCCTGCCGCTGCTGCAACGGCGCGGCGAGGCGGCGGTGGCCGCCAGCGCCGGGCCGGCGGAGGTGGTGGCCTATTTCGCCAATCGCGCGCCGCAGACCGCCGAGGGGTCGCTGGCCTACCATGCCGCGCTGCTGGCCACCGGCGACCGCGCCGGGGCCGGGCGCGAGGCGGTGCGCGCCTGGCGGGCGCTGCCGATGTCGGCCGCCGAACAGGCCGGCTATCTCGACCGCGCCGGCGCCCTGCTGGCCGAGCATCACGGCGGCCGGATGGTCACGCTGCTGGCCGAGGGCTGGCTGGACAACGCCGAACGGCTTCTGCCGCTGACCACGCCGGGCACCCGCGCGGTGGCCGAGGCGCGGATCGCGCTGCAGGACGACCGGCCGGGGGTGGATGCGCTGATCGCCGCGGTGCCGGACCACATGGCGGGCTCCGCCGGGCTGGCGCATGACCGGTTCCGCTGGCGGATCCGGCGCGACCGCTACGACGACGCGGCCGACCTGCTCTTGGAACGCTCCGGCAGCGCCGACAGCCTCGGCGTGCCGGAGGACTGGGCGCGTTGGCGCGCGATCCTCGCCCGCCGCGAGATGCGCGAGGGCGACGCGGGCCGCGCCTACCGGATCGCCGCCAACCATCACCTGACCGAGGGCGGCAACTTCGCCGATCTGGAATTCCTCGCGGGCTATATCGCGCTGAGAAAGCTGAACGATCCGGCCCGCGCGCAGGGTCATTTCCGCACCCTTCGGATCTCGGTCGGCAGCCCGATCAGCCTGTCGCGCGCCGCCTATTGGGAAGGCCGCGCGCTGGAGCAGATGGGCCGGGCCGACGAGGCGCGGACCTCCTATGCCTTCGCGGCCGAATTCCAGACCGCGTTCTACGGTCTCCTGGCCGCCGAGCGCGCGGGCCTGCCCTTCGACGCGCGGCTGGCGGGCGGCGAAAGCTTTCCCGACTGGCGGCAATCGCCGGCCGCCGCCTCCAGCGTCTTCGCCGCCGCGGTGCTGTTGCGCGAGGCGGGCGAGACGGCGCTGGCCGAACGGTTCCTGCTGCACCTGTCGGAATCGCTCGACGGGCGCGAGATCGGCGCGCTGGCGGGCCTCGCGCTGGACTGGGGCGAGCCGCACATGGCGCTGATGCTGGCCAAGGCGGCCGTGGGAAAGGGCGTGATCTGGCCCACGGCCTATTTCCCGGTGACCGATCTGGCGAAGATGGACCTGCCGGTCAGGCCCGAGCTTGCGCTGGCGATCGCGCGGCGGGAAAGCGAGTTCGACCCGCGGGTGGTCTCACCCGCCGGCGCGCGCGGGCTGATGCAGGTGATGCCCGGCACCGCCAAGCTGATGGCCGGGGAACTCGGCATCGGATACGACCATGGCAAGCTGACCGGTGACTGGGCCTACAACGCCCGGCTGGGGGCCGGCTACCTCGCCCGGCTGATCGAGGAATTCGGCGACGTGCCGGTGCTGGTCGCGGCCGGGTACAATGCCGGGCCGGGCCGGCCGCGGCGCTGGGTCGAGGACCTGGGCGACCCGCGCGCGGGCGACGACGCGACGCTGGTCGACTGGATCGAGCACATCCCCTTCACCGAAACCCGGAACTACGTGATGCGGGTGGGCGAAAGCCTGCCGGTCTACCGCGCGCGGCTGGGCCGGCCCGACGCGGTGCCGCGGCTGGCCGCCGAGATGGCGGGGCGGTAGCGGCCGGCTACCGGCCGTCGCCGCCTTCCGCGGCCCGCACCCGCGCGCGCCACAGCGTGAAGATCCCCGCCGCCACGACGACCGCGGCGCCGATCGCGACCGGAAGTTCCAGCGCCTCGCCGAACACCAGCATCCCCAGCCCGGTGGCGAAGACCAGTTGCAGATAGGCGAAGGGCTGCACCGCGCTCGCCTCGGCCACTTCCAGCGCCTTGATCAGCAGGAAATGCCCGGTCGCCGCGGTCAGGCACAAAACCCCCATCCAGGCCCAGTCACGGCCCGTCATCGGCTCCCAGAACCACATCCCGACCAGCGTCATCGCCACCGCCCCGGTCACCCCGGTCCAGAAGAAGCTGACAGCCGCGGTGTCGAGCCGCGCGGCGTAGCGGGTCAGAAGCCCGTAAAGCGCGAACATCAGCGCCGCGAGGAAGGGGATCAGCGCCGCCGGGTCGAAGACCGCGTAGCCGGGACGCAGGATGATCAGCACACCGAGAAAGCCGATGCCGATCGCCGTCCAGCGCCGCCAGCCCACGGTTTCGCCCAGCACCGGCCCCGACAGCAGCGCCACCAGAAGCGGATAGGCGGCGAAGACCGCATGGCTTTCGACAAGGCCGAGGATCGTGAAGGCCTGCACCATCACGCAGATCTCGGCCGCCAGCAGCAGGCCGCGGAAGATTTGCAGCCTTGGCTGCCGGGTCGCCGCCGCGGCGCGCAACCCGCCGGCCTGCCGGCCGGCCACCACGATCACGAAGGCGGCGAAGAACCAGTAGCGGATCATCACCACCATGTAGGTGTTGTAGGTGCCGGCAAGGTGGCGCGAAATGCCGTCCTGCATCGCGAAGACGAAGCTTGTCGCGATCATCAGCAGGATGCCGAGGCGAAGGTTCTGCGTGGTCATGACGTTCCGATCAGGCGGCCCCGGCTCATGTGCCGCTTGGCACCGTGGCCCGGCACCCGATCTACCTGAAAGCCCGCCGCCTGCAAGGCCCGCCGCACCGCGCCCGCCGCGCTGTAGGTGGCGAAACTGCCGCCCGGCGCGGTGTGCCGCGCGACCTCGGCCAGAAGCGCGGGTTCCCACAATTCGGGGTTCTTCGCGGGCGAAAACCCGTCAAGGAACCAGGCGTCCGCGCGGCCCGGCCAGCCCGGCAGGGTGGCGCGCGCGTCGCCCTCGATCACCCTGACCGCGACGGGGCCGATATCGAAGGCGCGCAAGCCCCCGGACCACGCGGCGAGGAACGGCGCGGCGATGGCCGCGGCCTCGGGAAAGGCCGCGAGCGCGCGGGCGAGGTCGGCGGCCGGCAGCGGATAGGCCTCGAAGCTGGTGTAGCGCAGCCGGCCGGGGGTGCCGGCCGCTTGCCAGGCCAGGCAGGTGGCGAGAAGGTTCAGCCCGGTGCCGAAGCCCAGTTCGGCGATGTGGAACCCGTCACGAAACCGCGCCGGCAGATCGTTGCCGGCAAGGAACACATGCCGGGTTTCCGCCAGCCCGTCGGCCAGCGAGAAATACGGATCGTCGAAGCGGCGCGAGACCGGCACGCCGCCCGGCTTCCAGTCCACCCCGCTCTGGTTCTCGCCGCCCATCTGGCCTATCCCCGGTCGCGGCGACACTGGCGGGGGGCCGGGGCGATGGCAAGGCCGGACGTGACGGTGATGGGCGCGGGCATTCTGGGCCTTGCGGCGGCCTGGGCCTGCGCCGGCCGCGGTGCCCGCCTGCGGATCGTCGAGGCGCGGCATCCCGGTGCCGGGGCCTCGGGCGGCACCGTGGGCGCGCTGGCGCCGCATGTGCCCGACCCCTGGACCCCAAAGAAGGCGCTGCAGCTGCGATCGCTGCTGATGGCCGATTCCTTCTGGGCCGAGATCGCTGAACTGTCCGGGCAGGATCCGGGCCATGCGCGCACCGGCCGGTTGCAACCCCTCGCCGATGCCGCGGCGCTGGCCCGCGCCCGCGACCGTCAGGCGGCGGCCGCGCGGCACTGGGGCGATGCTGCGGTGTGGCGGGTGATCCCGGCGGCGGAATTCGGCGACTGGGCGCCGGCCAGCCCCACCGGTTTCGTGATCCATGACACGCTGACGGCGCGGATCGCGCCGCGCCGGGCGGTCGCGGCGCTGGCGGCGGCGCTGGCGGCGCGCGGCGTTGCGATCGAACCGGGCGCCACCCCGCCCGACGCCGCCGGGCCGGTGATCTGGGCCACCGGCGTGGCCGGGCTGGCCGCCTTGCCCGCGGCGCCGGGCCGTCCCGCCGGGCAGGCGGTGAAGGGGCAATCGGCGCTCTTGCGCCACGACGCGCGCGACCTGCCGCAGATCGGGGCGGAGGGGCTGCACATCGTGCCGCATGGCGACGGCACCGTGGCGGTGGGCTCGACCTCGGAAAACAGCTTCGGGTCCGCCGCCGCGACCGACGCGCTGCTGGAGGGCAAGATCGCCGAGGCGCGGGCACTGTGTCCGGCGCTGGCGGATGCGCCGGTGGTCGGGCGCTGGGCGGGGCTGCGCCCGCGCGCCCGGTCGCGTGCGCCGATGCTGGGGCCATGGCCCGGCCGTCCGGGCCATTTCGTGCTGAACGGCGGCTTCAAGATCGGTTTCGGCCTTGCCCCGGTTCTGGGCGAGATGGCGGCCGGAACGGTGCTGGAGGGCGCGGAACCGCCGGACTGGATGCGGGTGGAGGCGAGCCTGTAAGCCGGTCAGACCGCCGCGCCGACGCCGGGTGGCACCGACTCGGCCCCGATCCCGCGCATCGGCTGGAACGGCGGCCAGGGGATGTTGCCCGCCCGGATCCGGTCCTGCACGTCGCGCGGGAAGGTGGCGACCGGCACCATCAGGCCCGCGGCATTCTCCACCAAAGGGTCTTCGGCGACCATCGATTCATCGCGCGACCGGACATGCACGTAGGTGCCCGGCCGCACCCGGTCGTAAAGGTCGATGATGTCCTGGTTGAACAGCCGCACGCAGCCCGCCGAGGTCGCCCGCCCGATGGTCGAGGCGTTGTTGGTGCCGTGGATGCGGTACATCGTGTCGCGCCCGCCGCGGTAGAGGTAAAGCGCGCGCGCGCCCAGCGGGTTTTCCGGCCCGCCGGGCAGGCCGGCGGCCACCGGGCCGTAGATCTCCGGCTCGCGCCGGATCATGTTGCGCGTCGGCGTCCAGCGCGGCCATTCGGCCTTGCGCCGCACCGTCGCGTTGCCGCGAAACCCGTAGCCCTCGCGGCCCACGGCGATGCCGTAGCGGATCGCGCGGCCACCCTCCTCGATGTAGTACAGAAGCCGCGCGAACGGATCGACGACGATCGTGCCGGGCCGGTCGGGACCGTAATAATAGACCTCGATCCGCGAATTCTGGCCGGTCAGGTAGCCCGGATGCACGGCCGGGATCGAAAACCCGCCATCCTCCAGCGCGCCGTAGCGGGCCAGCACCGCGGGCGACGGGCGCCGCGCCATCGTCACCTCGTTCATCTCCACGGTCTGCGCAGAGCAGGCCGCGAGCGCCGCGCCGGGCGCCAGCGCAAGGAAGGATCGTCGAGTGAACTCGGTCATGGGCAGCAGAATCGGTGTGAGTGGCAGCAACCCGTCTATCAGTGGCAAGCAGGCCCCCCGCGTCAAGTCCGACGCGGCATCTGGGTAAACGCAAAGGGCCCCCGCGTTGCGCGGAGGCCCCGGTTTTCAGGCATTTGGCCGGCTCAGAGCTTGCCGATCGACCAGAAGAACGTCTCGCCGGAGCTGTCGTCCACACCGTCGTTGTCGGTCGAGACCCAGGCGGTGCCATCCTCGAAGATCGCCAGCCCCTCGACCTTGTCGACGATGTAGCCGTTGAACCCTGCCAGGTCGGGCCGCAGGTCGCGCAGGATTTCCTTGGTCACCACCGGCAGTTCGCCGCCCAGCGGCGCGGGCACCATCTGGTCGAGGCTGACGCGGGTGATCGCCTTGATCGCCGAGTTCGAGAACTGGTTGTCGCGCTCGATCAGGTAGACGTGATCGCCATGCGCGGTGATCTCCGACAGGCCGACCCAGCCGGTCTCCGCCGCTTCCTTCGGGTAATGCACCGCGCCCCATTCCTCGGTCTCGAGGTTGTAGGCCAGAAGCTTGACGTGGTTTTCCGGATCGTCGTCGAATTCCCGCTGGATCGCGACCCAAAGGGTGTTGCCCACCCTGGTCACGCCCTCGGCGGCCCAGCGGCGTTCCACCGCCATGATCTCCTTGGGGAAGGGGATGGTTGCGGCGATCTCGCCCTCGCCGGTCACGTGGTAGATCGCGTGCAGGATGCCGCGGCCCAGCCGGCCCTCGGAGGCGACGTAGAAATTGCCCTCGCCGTCCAGCGTGATGCCTTCCATGTCCATCAGCTGGGCCGGCGCGCCCTCGCGGGTGACGCGGATCGCGTCGGTGATCCGCGCCGGGGTCTGCGTCGTGTCGATCACGAAGATCGTCGGCTGCATGCCGTAGAAGCTGTCGTTGACCGCGTAGACGGTGCCGTTCTCGCCCGCGACCATGCCGGAAATCGCGCCCCAGCCGATCAGTTCGTCCGCGCCCGCCGAGGTCAGGTGCGGATAGGCCGCCGGCGCCTCCTGGTATTCGAAGATCATCACATGCGCATCCGGCCCCGCGTCGCCGACTTCGTTGGCCGAGATCAGCAGGTTGCGCCCGGGGATCGCGACATAGCCTTCCGGGCCGATGCCCGAGGGCAGCAGCTGCGTCAGCACCGGTTCTGCCGGGTTCGTGGCGTCGTAGACGCCAACGGCCGATCCGCGCTCGGAGCCGATGAAGATCATCGGGGTGCCGCCGAAGGTCGCGGTTTCGACCGACTCGGGCTCCACGCCCTTGTTGCCCGAACGCTCCTCGGGATAGTGGCCGATCTCGATGAGCGCATGTTCGAAGGACACGCCGGCTTCGTAGACGACGCTGCCGTCCTTGTTGAAGATCGTCCAGCCGCGCGACCCGCCGTCCATGTCGCCCTCGTTGGCGGTGACGAAGTGATCGTCGTCCAGCCATTTCACCGCGTCGGGCTCGCGCACCACGCCGGCGAGCGTCTCGGTGAAGTGCAGCGCGCCTTCCTCCTGCGTGTCGACCCCCACGAGATCGACGGCGCCGGCCGGGAAGTGGCTCACGATGCCGCCATCGGCGCCGACCACCACCATGTGGTTGTTCTCCTGCAGCGAGATCACGGTCTCGCCGAGGCCGTTGATGTCGACGAATTCCGGTTCCGGATCGTCACCGTCGACCTCGGCCAGCCCGGTGAGCGGCACCTGCGCCAGCGCGTCGCAGTCCAGCGCGCCATCGGCCAGCGCGCCCTGCACGAGGAAGCCCGCCGGCATCTGGCCGGTGCGGCCGTCGCCCAGATCCTCGTCGCGCTCATTCTCGATCGCCACGGCGATCCGGCTGCCGTCTTTCGACACGGCGATCGCATCGGGCTGGCCGCCAAGGTCGCAGCGGCCCAGTTCCGCGCCGGTCATCACGTCCATCGCCATCAGGAAGCCCGAGGGCGCGGTGTAGGATTCGGAGGTGTTGACGCCGATGAAGGCGGTGGTGCCGACGACACCGACCGAGGTCGGCTCGCCGTCCAGCGCGACATTGCCCATCGGCTGCGGATTGGCGGGATCGGTGATGTCGATCCGGCCGACCACGCCCAGCGGGCTGTCGGTGTAGATCAGCGTCATGCCGTCGGCGGTGGCGGCGATGATCTCGGCCGAGGTCTCGCGCGTGGTGTCCTCGCCCTCGGCCATGTTCGCCACGGTGGCGAAGCTCGCGATGCGGTTGAAGTTCATCTCGGCGAATGCCGGCATGGCGGTCGCCAGCGCCAGCACGGAGGTCGCCGCGGCGTAACGGATGATCATGGGCCCGTCCCTGTCCTTGGTTGAAATCGGTGGACAGATGACCCCGCGCATTCACGCCGCCATGACGCCGGCATGAAGCTTTTGTGACGGCTGCACGCCGGCCCGGCGCCGGCGCGCGCGGGGCGGGTGCCGGGCGGGCGGCCCGCAACCGCCGGGCCGCCCGCGGCGGCTCAGGCGACGATGTTGAACCCCGGCCCGTAGGGATAGCCGGTGATGTTCTCGTTGCCGTCCCCGGTGATCACCAGGATGTCGTGCTCGCGGTAGCCGCCGGCGCCGGGCCGGCCCTCGGCGATGGTCAGCATCGGCTCCATCGAGATCACCATGCCCGGCTCCAGCACGGTGTCGATATCCTCGCGCAGTTCCAGCCCGGCCTCGCGGCCGTAGTAATGGCTCAGCACGCCGAAGGAATGGCCGTAGCCGAAGGTCCGGTATTGCAGCAGGTCGCGTTCGGCGAAGAAGTCGTTGATCCGCGCCGTGACCTCGGCGCAGGAGGCGCCGGGCTTCAGCAGCGAGATGCCCAGCTCATGCGCGGCGACATTGGCCTCCCAGATCGCCAGGCTGTCCGGGTCGCATTCGCCCACGAACAGCGTGCGTTCCAGCGCGGTGTAATAGCCCGAGATCATCGGGAAGCAGTTCAGGCTCAGGATGTCGCCCTGCTTCAGCACCCGGCCGGTCACCGGGTTGTGCGCGCCGTCGGTGTTGATCCCCGACTGGAACCAGACCCAGGTGTCGCGGTATTCCGCCTCGGGGAACCGCGTCGCGATTTCCAGTTCCATCGCGTCGCGGCCCGCCATCGCCACGTCGATCTCGCGCACGCCCTCGCGCACCGCGTCGCGGATCGCGTAGCCGCCCACGTCGGCCACCGCCGCCCCGGCCCGGATCAGCGCGATCTCGGCCGCGCTCTTGACCATCCGCTGCGCCATCGTCGCCGGCGCCACGTCGACGCCGCGCGCGGGCTTGAGGAAGGCGTTGAGCTTTTCCGCCTGCACCATCGTCAGGTGGTCGGCCTCCACCCCCACCGACTTGCCTTCGCCCGAGACCCGGGCGACCGCGCGCCAGAAATTGTCGCGCTGCCAGTCGGTATAGGTGACGTTGTCGCCGTGGCAGCGCCGCCAGGGCTGGCCCGCGTCGATCCCGGCCGATACCGTCACGCTGTCCGTCGCGGTGACGACAAGCCCGTAGGGCCGCCCGAAGGCACAGTAGAGAAAGCCCGAGTAGTAGGCGACACCATGCATCGAGGTCAGCACGACGGCGTCGAGCGACTGCATCTCCATGATGTCGCGCAGCCCGGCAAGGCGCGCCTCGTATTCCTCCGCGGCGAACGGCGGGGGCGCTTTCGCGCCGTTGTGAAAGCGGTAGCTCTCGGGACGTTCCATCTGTCAGACCCTTGTCGAAGGGGGCGGCCGCGCCGGGCCCCCGAAAGGTCCCGGCGTGCAGGACGATGGCGGGCGGGCCCGCAAGCGTCGGGGGCCGATCGCGGCAGCGCAGGCCCGGCCCCCTGCGGCGACGCCATCGCCGCGGCTCGCCCCGATCCTTGCCGCAGCGCCAACAGCGTCGCAAGTCCCTTGCGGTTTTGGTCGGCAAATATCCTCGGGGGGCGCCGTGCCGGCCCCCGTCAGGGGGTCGGCGCGGCCGGGGGGCAGACAGCCCCCCGCGTCCCGGCTCCCGGCCCGCTGGACGCGCGCCATGTGGCCGTCTAGCCTCGCCGCCGAAACCCCGGGTCCGGACATGCTCGCCTATCTCGCCCGCCGCCTCGCCTCGCTCGCGCTCTCGCTCGCGGCCGCCTCGGTCGCGATCTTCGCGGTGATCGAGGTGATCCCCGGCGATCCGGCGGCCTTCATGCTCGGCCTCAACGCCAGCCCCGAAACCGTCGCCGCGCTGCGCGCCGAACTGGGGCTGGAGGGCGGCCGGGTGGAACGCTACCTCGCCTGGGCGGGCGGGATGCTCAGCGGCGATTTCGGCATGTCCTACACCTACCGCACCCCGGTCGCCGAGCTTGTGGCCGACCGGCTCGCGGTTTCGGGTCCGCTGGCGCTGATGGCGCTGGCTCTGGCGGCGGGGCTGGCGCTGCCGGTGGGCCTGCTGGCCGCGGCGCGGCGCGGCCGGGCGGCCGATGTCGCGGTGATGGGCGCGACGCAGATCGGCATCTCGGTGCCGAACTTCTGGTTCGCGATGCTGCTGGTGCTGGTCTTCGCGGTGAACTGGCAGGTGCTGCCGGCCGGCGGCTTTCCCGGCTGGCAGGCCGGGGCCGGCCCGGCGCTGGCCGCGCTGATCCTGCCCGCCGTGGCGCTGGCGCTGCCGCAGGCGGCGATCCTTGCCCGCGTGCTGCGCTCGGCGCTGATCGAGACGCTGGGGCAGGACTACATCCGCACCGCGCGGGCCAAGGGCCTCGGCCGCGGCCAGGCGCTGCGCCGCCATGCCTTCCGCAACGCGCTGATCCCGGTACTCACGATCCTCGGGATGCAGTTTTCCTTCCTGCTCGCCGGCGCGATCATCATCGAGAACGTGTTCTACCTGCCCGGCCTCGGGCGGCTGGTGTTCCAGGCGATCACCCAGCGCGACCTCGTGGTGGTCGAATCGGTGGTGATGCTGCTGGTCGCGGCGGTGATCCTCGTCACCTTCCTCGTCGATCTCGCCTATGCCGCGGTCGATCCCCGGCTGAGGCACCGGGCATGAGGATCGGGTTCGGCCTTGGCGTCGCCCTGTCGCTCGCCGCGGTGGCCGCGGCGCTCCTGTCCTTCCTGTGGACGCCGGCGGACCCGACGGCGCTGGCGATCGCGCAGCGCCTGCAGCCGCCCTCGCCCGCGCATTGGGCCGGCACCGATCATTTCGGCCGCGACATCGCCTCGATGCTGATGGTCGGCGCGCGCACCTCGCTGGCGGTGGCGCTGCTGGCGGTGGGCATCGGCATGGCGGTGGGCGTGCCGCTGGGCCTGCTCGCGGCCGCCCGCCGCGGCGGGCTGATCGACGAGGCGGTGATGCGGATGAACGACCTGATCTTCGCCTTCCCCTCGCTGGTCATCGCGATCCTGATCACCGCGGTCTTCGGCCCCTCGGCGGTGAACGCGATCCTCGCGATCGGGATCTTCAACATTCCGGTCTTCGCCCGCGTCACCCGCGGCGGCGCGCTCAGCCTGTGGACGCTGGACTACATCCGCGCGGCGCGGGTCGCGGGCAAGGGCGCGGCCCGGATCAGCCTCGAACACATCCTGCCGAACATCGCCAACCTGCTGATCGTGCAGGGCACGATCCAGTTCTCGCTGGGCATCCTCGCCGAGGCCGGGCTGAGCTACGTCGGCCTCGGCGCGCAGCCGCCGACGCCGTCCTGGGGCCGGATGCTGGCCGAGGCGCAGACGATGGTCACGCTGGCCCCGCATGTCGCGATCTTTCCCGGCCTCGCCATCGTCGCCACCGTGCTCGGGCTGAACCTTCTGGGCGACGGGCTGCGCGACGCGCTCGACCCGCGGCTGAGGCGGGCGCGATGACGCTGTTGCAGGTGCGCGACCTCGACGTCTCGATCCGCGGCACGCCGATCCTCGCCGGTGTCGGCTTCGACCTCGCCGAGGGCGCGGTGCTGGGGCTGGTCGGCGAAAGCGGTTCGGGCAAGTCGATGACGGCGCTGGCGCTGATCGGCCTTCTGCCCGAGGGCGCGAAGGTGACGGGCCGGGCGGACTTCGCCGGCCGCGACCTGCTGGCCCAGTCCGAGGCCGCGCTGTGCGGGCTGCGGGGCCGCGAGATCGGGATGATCTTCCAGGAACCGATGACGGCGCTGAACCCGTTGCAGACGATCGGCGAGCAGGTCGCGGAAACGCTTGTCGTGCATGGCGCGGCGGGCCGGGCCGAGGCGCGCGGCATCGCCGCCGAACGGCTGGCCCGCGTCGGCCTGCCGCAAGACAGGTTTCCCCTGTCGCTCTACCCGCACGAACTCTCGGGCGGGCAGCGCCAGCGGGTCTGCATCGCGATGGCCGTGGCTCTGCGCCCGAAACTGCTGATCGCCGACGAGCCGACCACCGCGCTCGACGTCACCACCCAGGCGCAGATCCTCGATCTGCTGACCGGGCTGGTGGCCGAGGAACGGATGGCGATGCTGCTGATCACCCACGATCTCGCCGTCGTCTCCGGCACCGCCGACCATGTCGCGGTGATGCAGGCCGGCCGGATCGTCGAGGCCGGCGCGACCGAGGCGGTGTTCCGCACCCGCGCGCATGACTACACCCGGCGGCTGTTCGCCGCCTCCGCCTACCGGCCGGATCGCCGCCCGGCCCCGCCCGGCGGCGCGGCGCCGCCGCTGCTGGAGGTGCGCGGCGCGGTGCGCGAATACCGCCTGCCGCGCCCCGCGCCCTTCGCCCCGCATCCCGCGCTGCGCGCGGTCGATGGGGTCAGCTTCGCGCTCGGGCCGGGCGAAAGCCTGGGCCTGGTGGGCGAATCGGGCTGCGGCAAATCCACGCTGACGCGCGCGATCCTCGGCCTCGACCCGTTGCAGGGCGGCGAGATCCGGCTCGCCGGGCAGCCGGTGCGGCCGGGCATGGACCCTGACCTGCGGACCCGTGTGCAGGTGGTGTTCCAGGATCCCTACGGCAGTTTCGATCCGCGCTGGCGGGTGGATCGGCTGGTCGCCGAACCCTTCCACCTGACCGGCCGGCCCGACGACTGGCGCGACCGGGTGGGCGCCGCGCTGGAAGAGGTCGGGCTGTCACCCGGCGACGGGACGAAGTTCATCCACGAGTTTTCCGGCGGCCAGCGCCAGCGCATCGCCATCGCCCGCGCGCTGATCATCCGGCCCGACCTGATCGTGCTCGACGAGGCGGTTTCGGCGCTCGACGTGCGGGTGCGGGCGCAGGTGCTCGACCTGCTCGCCCGGCTTCAGGACAGCCATCGCCTCGCCTACCTGTTCATCAGCCACGACCTGTCGGTGGTGCGCGCGGTGACCGACCGGGTGCTGGTGATGCAGGCCGGCCGGATCGTCGAGGACGGCGCGGCCGAGGCGGTGCTGACCGCGCCGCGGCACGCCTATACGCAACGACTGGTGGCGGCGACGCCGAAAATCCCCGAAGACTGGATATGAGACAGGAGGATGGCGGATGGACAGGCTGTGGTTCGATCCCGCGCAGGTGCTGATCGGCGGGCGCTGGCAGGCCCCGGACGGCGGCGGCACGCTGCCGCTGGAAGACCCGTCGACGGGGGCCGGGATCGGCGCGATCGCCCGCGGCACCGCGGCCGATATCGACGCCGCCGTCGCGGCGGCCGGGGCCGCGCGGGCCGGCGACTGGGGCCGGATGACGGCGGTGGACCGCGGCCGGGTGCTGACCCGGCTGGGGCAACTGGTCGCCGGGCGGGTCGACGATCTTGCCGTGATCGAGGCGACCGATGTGGGCAAGCCGCTGAAACAGGCCCGCGCCGATGCGCTGGCGCTGGCGCGCTACCTCGAGTTCTACGGCGGCGCGGCCGACAAGGTGATGGGCGAGACGATCCCCTATCTCGACGGCTATACCGTCTACACGCTGCGCGAGGCGCATGGCGTGACCGGCCATATCGTGCCGTGGAACTACCCGATGCAGATCATCGGCCGGTCGGTCGGCGCGGCGCTGGCGATGGGCAACGCGGCGGTGCTGAAACCGGCGGAAGAGGCCTGCCTGACCGCGCTGGCCTTCGCCGCGCTGGCCGCGGAGGCCGGGCTGCCCGCCGGCGCGCTCAACGTCGTGCCGGGGCTGGGCGAAGAGGCCGGCGCGGCGCTCGCCGCCCATCCGGGCGTCCATCACGTTTCGTTCACCGGGTCGGTCGGCGCGGGGATCGCGGTGCAGGCGGCGGCGGCGCGCAACGTGGTGCCGGTGACGCTGGAACTGGGCGGCAAGTCGCCGCAGATCGTCTTCGACGACGCCGATCTCGACAAGGCGCTGCCGTTCCTCGTCAACGCCGGCATCCAGAACGCCGGGCAGACCTGTTCGGCGGCCTCGCGCATCCTCGTGCAGCGCGCGCGGCTGGACGAGGTGGTGGCGCGGATGGCCGAGCGCTACGCCGCGCTGCGCGTCGGCCCGGCGCTGGACGATCTGGACCTTGGCCCGGTGATCTCGGCCCGCCAGAAGCAGATCGTCGAGGGCTTCCTCGCGCTCGGGTCCGACCTGACGGTGGCGGCGCGCGGGCAGGTGGTGGCCGGTGCCCCGGCGGGCGGGCACTACGTCGCGCCGACGCTGTTCGCCGACGTGCGTCCGGGCCACCGGCTGGCGCAGGAGGAAATCTTCGGCCCCGCGCAGGTGGTGATTCCCTTCGAGGACGAGGCCGAGGCGGTGGCGGTGGCCAACGGCACCGGCTACGGCCTCGTCGCCGGGGTCTGGACGGACAACGCCGCGCGCGCGATGCGGATGGCGAAGTCGGTGCGCAGCGGGCAGGTGTTTCTCAACAACTACGGTGCCGGCGGCGGGGTGGAACTGCCCTTCGGCGGGATCGGAAAATCGGGCCACGGCCGGGAAAAGGGGTTCGAGGCGCTTTATGGCTTCTCGGTGCTCAAGACCGTCGCGGCGCATCACGGATAGGAGGAAGACATGTCGCTGGACGGAAAATGCGCGATCGTCACCGGCGCGGGATCGGGCTTCGGCGCGGGCATCGCGCGGGAATTCGCCGCGCAGGGCGCACGGGTCATGGTGGCCGACATCAACGCCGAGGCCGCCGCCGCGGTGGCGGACGAGATCGGCGGCGTCGCGCAGCGCGTGGACGTCGCCGATGCCGCCAGCGTCGCGGCGATGGCCGGGGCCGCGCAGGCGGCCTTCGGGCGGATCGACATCCTGGTCAACAACGCCGGGATCACCCATCTCCCCGCGCCGATGGAGGAGATCGACGAGGCGGAATTCGACCGGGTCTTCGCGGTCAACTGCAAGTCGGTCTACCTGACCGCGCGGGCGCTGGTGCCGGCGATGAAGGCGCAGGGCACGGGCGCAATCCTCAACGTCGCCTCCACCGCCGGGCTGTCGCCCCGGCCCCGGCTGAACTGGTACAACGCCTCGAAGGGCTGGATGATCACCGCCACCAAGGCGATGGCGGTGGAACTGGCGCCCGCGGGCGTGCGGGTGAACGCGATCTGCCCGGTGGCGGGCGAGACGCCGCTTCTGAAAAGCTTCATGGGCGAGGACACGCCGGAAATCCGCGCGAAATTCCTCTCCACGATCCCGCTGGGGCGGTTTTCCACCCCGGCCGACATGGGCGCGGCGGCGGCGTTCCTGTGTTCCGACGCGGCGGGGATGATCACCGGCGTGGCGCTCGAGGTCGATGGCGGGCGCTGCATCTGAGGGCGGGCCGCGGGGGGCTCTGCCCCCCGGCCGTCGCCGGGCCCTCGACGGGCCCTGCGGCGGCTCCCCCCGGGATATTTGACGACCAAAACGAAGGGGGCCGGCGCATGAAACCGGGGCCGAGGAACCTGATCACCGATGTCGCCGGGCTGCGTGTGGGCAACGCGGCGGATGCGCGGCTGAAGAGCGGCGCGACGGTGGTGCTGGCCGACCGGCCGGCGGTGGCGGCGGTCAGCGTGATGGGCGGCGCGCCCGGCACGCGCGAGACCGAGCTTCTGGCGCCCGACAAGCTGGTGCAGGAGGTCGACGCGGTGGTGCTGTCGGGCGGCTCGGCCTTCGGGCTCGACGCGGCCTCGGGCGCTGCCGACGGGCTCAGGGCGATGGGCCGGGGGTTCGCGGTGGGCGACCAGAGGGTGCCGATCGTGCCCGGCGCGATCCTGTTCGACCTTCTCAACGGCGGTGCCAAGGACTGGACCGAAAACCCCTACAAGGCGCTTGGCCGCGCCGCGCTGGCGGCGGCGGAGGAGGATTTCGCGATCGGCAGCGCGGGGGCCGGCGCGGGCGCGACGACGGACGGGCTGAAGGGCGGGCTCGGCTCCGCCTCGGCGGTGCTGGAGGGCGGGCTGACGGTGGGCGCGCTGGTGGCGGTGAATGCGCTGGGCTCGGTGACCGTGGGCGCGGGGCCGCGGTTCTGGGCCGCGCCCTGGGAGATGGCGGGCGAGTTCGGCGGGCTGGGCCCGGCCGACAGCTACGATCCCGCGCAGGAACCGCAACCCGCCAAGCGGCCGGGCGAGGCCACCACCATCGCCGTGGTGGCGACCGACGCGGCGCTGAGCCAGGCGCAGGCGCTACGGATGGCGACGGCGGCGCAGGACGGGCTGGCGCGCGCGATCGTGCCCAGCCACACGCCGTTCGACGGCGACCTGGTGTTCGCGCTGGCCACCGGGCGCCGGGCGCTGGCCGACCCGCTGGCCGATCCGTTCCGGCTGGGCCATGCCGCGGCCTCGGTGCTGGCCCGGGCGGTGGCGCGGGGGGTTTTCGCCGCGCGGGCCGAAGCCGGTGACCTCGTGCACACCTGGGCTGCGAAATTCGCGACCTGAGCGCGGTTTTCCCCTGTCCCCGGGCGGGGTAGGAAGGGCCGTCACCGACGAAGGGGTAGCCCATGACCACGCTTGCCGATTTCCCGATCACCCGCCGCTGGCCGCCGCGCGATGCCGCCGCGATCCAGCTTTATTCCTTTCCCACGCCGAACGGCATCAAGGTCTCGATCGCGCTGGAAGAGATGGGGCTGGCCTATGATGCGCATACGGTGAAATTCGCCACGCAGGACCAGATGAGCGCGGCGTTCCTGTCGCTTGCCCCGAACAACAAGATCCCGGCGATCATCGACCCCGACGGGCCGGGCGGCGAACCGATGCCGCTGTTCGAATCCGGCGCGATCCTGCTCTACCTCGCCGAGAAGACCGGCAAGCTGATCGGCGCCGGCCCGCGCGACCACTGGCAGATCACCCAGTGGCTGATGTTCCAGATGGGCGGGATCGGGCCGATGTTCGGCCAGGTCGGGTTCTTCCACGCCTTCGCCGGCAAGGAGATCGAGGATCCGCGGCCGCGGCAGCGATATTATGACGAGGCCGCGCGGCTTCTGCGGGTGCTGGACGGGCAGCTGGCCGGGCGCGACTGGATCGTTGGCGACTACTCGATCGCCGATATCGCGATCTGCCCCTGGCTGGGCACGATGCGCGATTTCTACAAGGCCGGCGACGCGGTCGGCTGGGACGGGCTGGCGCATGTGCCCGGCTATCTCGACCGGTTCCGCGCCCGGCCGGCGGTGCAGCGCGGACTGGTTCAGCCGCCGCGCGACTGACCCGACAGCATCCGCGCCACGGCGGCGTCGGCGACCTGGTCGAAGACCCGGTAATGCGCGCCGACGGCGTAGAACGGATCGGGCGTGTCGAGGCAGACCGCCCGGTCGACCAGCGGCGCGATATCGGCGATCACCTCGGCCGGCGCGACCGGCACGGCGAGGATCACCCGCGCCGGCCCGCGCGCCGCGAGGCCCCTGAGCGCCGCGCGCATCGTCGCGCCCGTCGCGATCCCGTCATCGACGACCACGGCCGTGCGGCCGGCCACCGGCACCGGGTCGCACCCGGCGAGCCACAGCCGGCGCCGCGCCGCGATCTCGGCGCGTTTCTCGTCCACCTGCGCGGCAAGATCGCCGGGGGACAGGCCGAAGGCGCGCAGGACGGCCGCGTTCGTCACCGGCTCCGCGCCCTCTACCACCGCACCGACGGCCAGTTCCGGCTGGCCCGGGGCGCCGAGCTTGCGCACCAGCAAGAGGTCGAGCGGCGCGCCCAGCCGTGCCGCGACCGGCAGCGCCACCGGCACCCCGCCGCGCGGCAGGGCGAAGACCACCGGATCGGCAAGGTCCATTTCCGCCAGCCTGTCGGCCAGCGCCTTGCCGGCTTCGGTTCGATCCGCGAACATCGCGCCTCCTTCGCCGGCCAGTCTGCCTGCGCAGGGGGCGATTGCAAGCTCAGCCGCGCAGCGCGCCGCCGGTGGCCTTGACCACCTTCTCGACGACTTTCGCGGCCACCGCCTCGATCTCGTCTTCGGTCAGGGTCTGCGCGCGCGGTTGCAGCCGCACGGTGATCGCCAGCGATTTCTTGCCCGCGCCCATCTGCGCATGGGCCTTCTCGCCGCGGAACTCGTCGAAGACCGAGACCCGCTCGATCAGCGCCTTGTCGGCGCCGGCCGCTGCATTGACCAGCGCCAGCGCCTCGACCCCCTCATCCACCACGAAGGCGAAATCGCGCTCGACCGCAGGCAGGTCGGATTGCGCCAGCGCGGGGCGGGTGGCGCCGCGGGCCTTGGGGAAGGGCGCGGCCGCGACGAAGACGGTGAAGGCCACCGCCGGGCCCTTGACGTCGAAGCCGCGCAGGATCCGGGGGTGCACCTCGCCGAAGGTGGCCAGCACGGTCTTGCCCAGCCGCATCGCGCCGGAGCGGCCGGGATGCCACCAGCCGGGCACGTCGCGGGTGATCTGCATCTTCGCCGGCGCGCCGATCGCGGCCAGCACCGCCTCGGCGTCGGCCTTGGCATCATAGACATCGACCGCCCGGCGCGAGCCGAAGGGATCACGCGGCGCGGTGGCGCCGACCAGAAGCCCGGTGGCATGAAGCCCCTGTTCCTCCGGCTCGCCGCCGTGGAAGGCGGGGCCGACCTCGAACAGCGCCAGATCGGCATGGCCGCGGGCCTGGTTGCGCGCAGCGGCCTGCAAAAGCGCGGGCATGAGGTCGGGCCGCATATGCGTCATTTCCGACGAGATCGGGTTTTCCAGCCGCGTCGCCTCGGCCCCGCCGCCGAAGAGTTCCGCCGCACGCGCGTCGATGAAGCTGTAGGTGACGCATTCGTTGTAGCCCAGCGCCGCGATCGTCCGCCGCGCCGCGGCCTCGCGCCGCTGCATCGGCGTCAGCACCGGTTCGGGCACCCCGGCGCGGGCGCGCGGCAGCGGCTTGCCCTGCAGCCGGGTGAGCGAGGCGATGCGCGCCACCTCTTCCACCAGGTCGGCCTCGCCCAGGATATCGGGCCGCCAGCTGGGCGGATGCGCCATCGCGCCCTCCAGCCGGAAGCCCAGCGCGGTGAGGGTGGCGCGCTGGGTTTCGGCCGGGATCTCCATCCCGACGAGGCGAATCACCCGGTCGGGATCGAACGGATAGGCGCGGTCGGTCACCGGCACCGCGCCGTCGATCACCACCTCCGAAGGCTCGCCGCCGCACAGATCGAGGATCATCCGCGTCGCGGCCTCAAGCCCCGGCAGGGTATGGGCCGGATCGACCCCGCGTTCGAACCGGTAGCGCGCGTCGGAATTGATCTTCAGCGCCCGGCCGGTGGCGGCGATGGTGATCGGATCCCAGAAGGCGCTTTCGACGAACACGTCGGTCGTGTCGCCGGTGCAGCCGGACTGCGCGCCGCCCATGATCCCGGCGATGCTTTCGGGGCCTTCGTCATCCGAGATCACCATCATGCCGGGGCGCAGCGTGTAGCTCTTGTCGTCGAGCGCGACGATATCCTCGCCGCCCGTGGCGGGATGGATCCGCAGCCCGCCGCTGACCCTGCCGGCGTCGAAGACATGCAGCGGGCGGTTCTGGTCGAAGGTGAAGAAGTTGGTGATGTCGACCAGCGCCGAGATGGGCCTGAGCCCGATCGCCTTCAGCCGCGCCTGAAGCCAGCCGGGCGAGGGGCCGTTCGTCACGCCGCGAATGAGCCGCCCGGCGAACAGCGGGCAGCCCTTCTGCTTCAGCGCCGGGTCGATCGTCACGCCGACGGGGCAGGGAAAGCCGCCCTTGACCGGTTCGATATGCAGCGGCTTCAACCGGCCGAGGCCGCGCGCGGCGAGGTCGCGGGCGATGCCGTGCACGCCCAGCGCGTCGGGGCGGTTGGGGGTGATCTTGATGTAGATCATCGGGTCGATGTCATCGGGGCGGTGTTCCGCCATCCAGTCGGCAAAGCTTTGTCCGACCTCGCCGGAGGGCAATTCGATGATCCCCTCGTGTTCGTCCGACAGTTCCAGTTCGCGTTCGGAACACATCATGCCGTGGCTTTCGACGCCGCGAATCCGGCCGACGCCAAGGGTCGTGTCGATGCCCGGCACGTAGTCGCCGGGCTTGGCCAGCACCGCGATGATGCCCTCGCGGGCATTGGGCGCGCCGCAGACGATCTGGCGCTCGCCCTCGTCGGTCAGCACCCGGCAGACGCGCAGCCGGTCGGCATCGGGGTGCTGTTCGGCATGGATGACCTTCGCCAGCGTAAACGGCGCCAGCCGGGCGGCAGGGTTCGAAACCTCCTCGACCTCGAGCCCGAGATCGGTCAGCGCCTGGGCGATCTCGTTGACCGTGGCGGTGGTATCGAGATGATCCTTCAGCCAGGAGAGGGTGAATTTCATGACTGTGCCCCTTGTTTTCGCGGTGGCTACTAAGCCGTCTAATCCGCAATGTCCACGATCGCAAAACACAAGACCCCGCCGAAGCGGGGCCTAGGGACGCTGACAGTATTTAGACTACTCTGATCTTGTCATCGATCCGTGAGCAGCCTGCCTAGTACTCTAGGTCTTAGTGCCCGACGACCGGGCTACGCCTCTCACATAGCGAATAAGGGTTACGGATTCAATGGCCATCAAGGCCGAGTCCTGCAAGAACGGCCTGCCGAACCCCGGCAAGGTCTTCGGGCGAAAGCGTTGGATAGACATATTTTCGGCGATCTACCTTGAACGCATGAAGGCGGTGCAGCGAGACATTCATCACAAGGTCGCATTTCGCCCAAGACGCGACATCTTCGGCACCCCAAGGGGCGTAGTTCCTGGAGAGCCTGAAAACGAATGGCAACTCGTGACGGGGTGCAGTTGTGCTTATCGGAACAACTGTCACAAGTTCGGACCTGTAGGGCAGTTTCGGGGAGATCACGATAACAGGGCGCTTCTTCGTTATCTCTGGTGCCCTCAGGTCCGTGAAGTCGCCGACAAACACTTGACCGGACCGAGGATAGAACTTGATGGGCAACCTACCTACTCAACCCCCCACTCACACTCGGCACATCCAGCGCGCTGAACCCGTAGTGCCGCAGCCAGCGCAGGTCGCTGTCGAAGAACGCCCGCAGATCGGGGATGCCGTATTTCAGCATCGCCAGCCGGTCGATCCCCATGCCGAAGGCG
>CAYUXM010000018.1:11507-24784 GCA_964448765.1 uncultured Rhodobacterales bacterium | reverse complement strand
GCCCCGAGGCGAAGGCCCGCCCGCAGGTCGCGCGCTTCGAGACCTGGCTGCTGGCCGAGGCCCGTGGAACGAGAGACCGGATGCGGACGTTGCGCGAGGCCTGATGGGCCGGTCGCTTGCGAACCCGCCATGCACGAGCTTCGGCACCGCGTCCTGTTCCATGACGGGGTCGATCCTTGCCATTTCGCTATGCGCGACTGGCCCGGGCTCGGCGGATTGGCGGGAATCTTGAAGAAGCCCGCGCACCAACGGGTGAACGGAACCAATGCCTGACCCGTTTCTTCAAGGAAAGACCCGGACATTGGCTGGGACACACGCAATGCCGGCGGGGCGGATCGCGAATGGACGGCACGTCGTCCCGCACTAGGTTCCACCCTTGGTGATTATGTTCCGGACGAAAAGGGCGCGCGCATGACCTTGACCTTGAAGATAAACGGCGAAACCAGGCAGGTTGATCCGGCACCGGGCACGCCGCTGCTGTGGGTGCTGCGCGACGAACTCAAGATGACGGGCACGAAGTTCGGCTGCGGCGTTGCCGCTTGCGGGGCCTGTACCGTGCATATCGATGGCACGCCCGAACGGTCGTGCCAGGCGCTTGCCGAAGACCTTGACGGCGCCGAGATCACAACGATCGAGGCGATCGGCGGCTCGCCGATCGGTGCGGCCGTGCAGGCGGCCTGGACCGAGCTGGATGTCGTGCAATGCGGCTACTGCCAGTCCGGGCAGATCATGTCGGCCGTTGCGTTGCTGTCCGAGATCGGCAGGCCGACCGACCGGGACATCGACGATCACATGGACGGCAATGCCTGCCGCTGCGCCACCTATGTCCGCATTCGCGCCGCGATCCACCGCGCCGCCGACATCCTGGAGGGCTGAGCCATGACAATCGATGCAACCCGCCGCGGGTTTCTCGTCGGGGCCGGTGCGGCCCTGTCCGGCCTGGCCATCGGGCTCGATCCCCGCGGGGCGCTGGCCGCGACATCGGCCACCGGCGGCAACATCACGCCGTTCCTGACCATCACCGCCGATGGCACCGTCACCGCGATCGTCAAGCATTTCGAGGGCGGGCAGGGGGTTGCGACGGGCCTGTCGGCGCTGATCGCGGAAGAGATGAACATGGCGCTGGAGGATATCCGCTGGGCGCATGCGCCCTCGGACCCGGCGCGCTACGGCAACCTGTTCTTCGGGGGGTTCCAGGGCACCGGCGGATCGACGGCCATGGCCAACTCGTTCCTCCAGTACCGGACCGCGGGAGCCGCCGCCAAGCAGATGCTGATCGCCGCGGCCGCCGAGGCATGGGGCGTCGACGCCGCGGCGCTTGCGTTGCGCGACGGTGTCATCTCGGGCAACGGGCAGGAGGCCGGGATCGGCGATTTCGTGGAGGCCGCCGCACGGATGCAGGTGCCTGCGGAGCCGAAGCTCAAGGAACCCGCGGAGTTCCGGATCATCGGCAAGGAGATCAGGGCGCGCCGTGACACGGCCGACAAGATCGATGGCCGGGGCATCTTTGCGATGGACGTGCAACTGGACGGCCAGATGGTCGTCGCGCTGAAGCGCGCGCCGAGGCTCGGGGCCAAGGTCGTGTCGTTCGACGACACGGCAGCCCGGGAGGTGCGCGGCTTCATCATGGCGCAGGCGCTGCCCAGCGGCGATGCCGTCCTCGCCTATGCCGAGACGACATGGGCCGCCTTTCAGGCACGCGACGCCCTGTCGATCGAATGGGATCTGTCCGAGGCCGAAACCCGAAGCTCCGAGGCGATCCGCGAAGAACTGCTGGAAATGGTGCGGACCGGGTCGCAGTTCACCGGCAGCGCGGCGGATCTCGCGACGGTCTCGGCCGCGATCGACGGGGCGGCACAGGTGATCGAGCGGGAATTCTACTTCCCGATGCTCGCCCATGCCCCGATGGAGCCCATGGGCGCCACGATCGAGCCGACGGAAGACGGCGGCGTGATCATGCACGACAGCGCGCAGTTCCCGACCGCCAACAACATGGTTCTCGGCCAGGTCCTGGACCTGCCGCCCGAGAAGATCCGGATCAACACCCTTTACGCCGGCGGTTTCTTCGGGCGCCGGGCCACGCCGAGTTCGGACTACATCGTGGAAGCCGCCCTCGCGTTCGCGATGACCGACCGAAGCCGCCCGGTGAAACTCGTCTGGTCGCGGGAGGACGACATCACCGGGGGCTATTACCGTCCGGCGATGGCGCATCGGGTTCGCGTCGGGCTGGATCCCGACGGCGGTATCCTCGGATGGGATCACCGGGTCGCCGGGCAATCGATCTTCAAGGGCACCGCTTTCGAGCAGATGATCGTGCGGGACGGGGTGGACGGCTCTTCGGTCGAGGGCATTGCCGACGGCGCCTACACGATTCCGTCGCTGCACCTCGGGTTGACCGACGCGCGGCCGGCAACCACGGTCAACTGGTGGCGGTCGGTCGGCCACAGTCATACCGGCTACGTCATGGAAAGCATGATGGACCTGCTGGCCCGGGCGGCCGGCGCCGACCCGGTGGAGTATCGCCTGCGCTACCTCGACGAGGCCGAGCCCGATGGCGCCCGTATGGCGGCGACGCTTCGGCTGGCGGCCGAGAAGGCGGGGTGGGGCGCGGAACTGCCGGCGGGACGCGGCCGTGGCGTTGCCGCCCACAAGTCCTTTGGCAGCTACTGCGCCGAGGTCTGCGAGGTCTCGATCGACGGGGACGGCGTCGTGCGGATCGAGAAGGTGACGGCCGCGATCGACTGCGGCATCGCGGTCACGCCCGATGTGGTGCGCGCCCAGATCGAGGGGGGCATCGGCTACGGCATCGGGCATGTGATGCGCGACCAGATCACCCTTGAAAACGGCGCGGTGCACGAGCGGAACTTCCCCGACTACGAGCCGCTCAGGATGCGCGACATCGCCGCGATCGATGTTCACATCGTGCCGTCCACGGAGGCGCCGACCGGCGTTGGCGAGCCGGGCACGCCGCCGGCCGGCCCGGCCCTGGCGAACGCCATCGCCGCCGCCGGCGGACCGCGGGTCACCCGGCTGCCGATGACCCTGTCCGGTGTCGCGTTCGCCTGACCGGGGCCGCGGCGCCGCGCCGGGGCCGAAGCTGCCCCGGCGCGGCCGGCCGCGGGCGCCGAAATCCCGCGTTGCCCAGTTCAGGGAAAATGCGATAGCGTCGCAGCACAGGTGATGCCGGGCGATGGCGCTTCCTCGAACGGGATGCGGCTTTCGTCCATAACCCGAGGAAACCGCAGATGAAATCCAGTGCCCGCATTCTGGCCCTGTCCACCACGCTCGCCGTCCTTGCAGGATGTGCCGGCACCCGGGTGACCGACGATGATCTTCGCTGTGCGGGAGGCACCGCAAGCGGCGCCGCCGTGGGCGGTTTCATCGGAAACCTGTTTGGCGAGGGGAAGGGCAATACCGCGATGACGGCGCTGGGCGCGATCGCGGGCGGGGCCGCCGGCGCCAACGCGGCCTGCAACTGATCGCTGCCCGGGTGGCGCGCGGCGCGCCGTTTCGGGACCGGCGGGCGGCACCCCCGTGGAACCGCCGCTACCAACCGCCCCGCGCGATCCAGAGGTCGAGCTGATCGATACGGTCCTCGCCCCAGAACGGTTCGCCGTCGAAGATCATTAAGGGTGCGCCCCATACGCCCTTGTCGACGGCCTCTTGCGTGGCGTCCGCCATCGCCCGCTGCGATTGCTGATCCTCGATCGCCGCCATGGCGGCGCTGCGCGCAAGGCCGCTCTGCCGCGCGAGGTCGCCCAGAACCTCCGGGTCGTCGATCGCCCGGTTTTCCGCGAAATAGGCGCTCATGACCGCGCGGCAGAAGTCCTTCAGGCGATCGTGACCGAATTCGCGTTCGGCCCAGTATGCGATGGCCATGGCCGCCAGACTCGACCGGCCGAAGGGATCCGGCAGACGATAGGGATGGCCGTGAAACCTGGCCGTTCGCTCCCAGTCGTGCCGGGTATAGGCCCCTTTTCGTTCATACATCACGTTCGGCTTGATACCCTCGACCTCAAGGGCCTGCCGGATGTTGAACGGGCGCCATCGAACCGGCACCCCGTGTTTCCTGCCAACCTCCTCAACGCGCAGGCTCGCGAGGTAGGACGACGGCGAGGTCAACGCAATCCAGAATTCGATGCCAGATGCCATGTCGGTGGTCCTCGTGTTCACGGGCGACTGGTCTCATCCTAGGGAAAATTGCATCGTCGATCATCCCCGTCCCGCGCACCGGCGCTGCCCGCGTGCCGCGGTGGCGTCGTCACAGCAGCGCTCCGCCGGCGAAACCGCCGAGAATGAAGGAGACCAGGGCCAGCAGCGCCGGCGCGGCCTTCACCCGCTTCGGTAGGGGCGCGCGGCGCGCCCCGCCGGCAAGGGGCCGCGACCGCGGCTGGATCCGGCGCTCGAGCTCGGCGAGATGATGGCGGTGGGTTTCGGGGTTGACGTCGAACATGGTTGCCTCCTTGGCTTGGTGATTTCGATGAATTGACGTTACGTTGCCCGCGTGAAGGCGATGCCGGACCCTGCGCGAAGGAAGCGTGAAAAGTGGATTTACGCGCGAATGACAGTTTGACGCTGCGGCTGCTCGGGCCGTTCGCGCTGGAGGGCGCGACGCAGGCCGTGCAGTCGATCCCAAGGAAGGCGCAGGCGATACTGGCATATCTCGCGCGACGGGCGGGCACGCCGGTGCCGCGCGAAACCCTCACCGCACTGCTGTGGTCGGACAGCGGCGACGAACAGGCCCGCGCCAGCCTGCGCACGGCGCTGTCCAGCCTCAGGAAATACCTTGTCGAGCAGGGCGCTTCGCTGGACTCGACCGGCGCCGGGATCCGCCTGGGCGGCGGGCGGATCGTGACCGACGCGGAGGCCTTCGTGCGCCTCGCGCGGGAGGGCAGGGACATCGACGCCCTGACACGAGCGGCAGGGCTTTACGCCGGCGCCTTCATGGAGGGCTGCGGGGCGGTGACGCCGGAGTTCGACCAATGGGCCGAGGCCGAGCGCGGCAGCCTGCGGTCGCAATACATGTCCACGCTGCTCCGGCTTTGCGATGTCCAGGCCGAGACCGGCGATACGGAAGAATCAATCGCGACGGCCCAGAGACTTCTGGCCGAAGACCCTCTTCAGGAGCATGTTCACAGGCGTCTCATCGCCGCCTACAAGCAACAGCGACGGCATGACGCCGCGCTGAAACAGTTCGACAGGCTGCGCGCCCTGCTGGCCGAGGAACTGGGCGTACAGCCGGAACCGCCGACCATGGACCTGATCCGCGAGGTCCGGCGCGCCCGCACGGGGGGCGCGGCCGCCTCCGCCGCGCGCGAGATCCCGGCCGCTTCGGTCGCGACCGCCACATCCCGGCCGGAGGCGCCGGGGCGCCCGTCGATCGCGGTGCTGCCGTTCCGAACCCTGAGCCGGGATGCCGAGGCGGGATTCTTTGGCGACGGGGTGGCCGAGGACGTCATCGTCGAGCTTGCGCGCAATCCCGACCTTCTGGTGGTGTCGCGCCAATCCTCGTTCCAGTTCAGCGAAGAGCGGGACATGCCCGAGGAGATCGGCGCGAAACTGGGTGTGCGCTTTCTTCTTGGCGGGTCGGTGCGCGTGGCCGGCCACAAGATCAGGGTCACAACCCATCTCGTCCGCTGCGCCGACCAGCGCGAACTATGGGCAGAGCGGTACGACCGCGACATCGAGGACATCTTCGCGATCCAGGCCGATATCGCCCGCAGCGTGACCGGCGCGGTCGTGGGGCGGATTGTCGAGTCGGAAGCGAAGGCGGCCCTCAACGTGCCGCGGGAGAGCCTTGAAGGTTTCGCGCTGGTGATGCGCGGGCTGCGCCACATGAACATTCCCGAGCCCAACGAATTCGAGGCAGCCCTCGACTGCTTTGCGCGCGCGACCCAGGTCGCGCCCCAGAATGCCCGGGCCTGGGCGCTGCTCGCCCTGACGAAACTCTACCGACGCTGGTACTTCCGGATCGAAAGCGACGTTTCGGACCTGATCGCGCTGGGCGAACGCGCGGTGGAACTGGACCCGCGGGAGCCACGGGCGCATTGCGTCCTCGGGATCGCGCGGATGATGGAGCGCGACTTCGACCGTGCGGCACATCATTTCGAGGCCGGCCTTGCCTCTAACCCAAACGACGACCTGCTGCTGACGGAATACGGGCGCTACCTGATGTACGACGACCGGCCCGAGGAAGGCCTGCAGCGCATTCGCGAAGGCATGCGCCTGAACCCCTATCACCCCAACTGGTACTGGGGGATGCAGGGCAGGTGTCTGCACACGCTGGGCCGTTTCGCCGAGGCCCGGGACGCGTTCCTGCGAATGCGCAATCCGCCCTTCTACACCTTCGCCTATCTCGCGGCGTGCCACGTGGCGCTCGGAGACCGGGACGCCGCCGAAGCGGCGCATGCCGCGTTGTATCGGTTGCGGCCCGATTTCGATATCGAGGCCTTCCGCGGCATCTTCCCCTACCGCAATCCCGAGACCGCCGATCGCTTCTGGTCGACCATGGTTGCCGCCGGACTGGACCGACCGCCGCGATAACGGCCGGCCGGCGCTGCCGGCAAGGTCCGGCGCGGCGGGCCCCCCGGCGTCTCACCCGACATGCCGCGCCAGCAGCGCCCTGACGGGCAGCACGGCCCCCAGCCTGCGGCCGATCAGGAACATGCCGCCGAATTTCCGCTGCAGATACAGCATGTCCATCGGGACCGGCGGCGGCACATAGCCGGCCTCGGCCAGCGCCATGCCCTGTTCGTTCATCCGGTTCGACAGCGTCCGATCCGCGAAATCGAAACGCTCTGCGCCCATGACGGCATCGAACACCGTCCGGATCATGCCCAGCACCCTGTCGTCGAACGCCCCCCGGCCGTCGATCAGCCCCATCTCCGTCGCGACCGTGCGCAAACCGTCGATGTCGCCGTCCAGCCCCGCCTTCATCAAACGGCGATAGCCCTCGATCAGTGCGGGGTCGAGGTGGCGGGTGGCGCCGAAATCCAGCAGGATGATCCGGCCCGTCCCGGCATCGTAGCGGTAGTTCGCGAAGTTCGGGTCGCTCTGCGTCACGCCGAAGGCGAAGACCTCCCTGAGCGTCAGCTCGATCAGCGCGGCGGCGATGCGATCGCGCTCTTCCTGCGGGGCCGCGACGGCGGTCTCGATCGGGCGGCCCTCCAGATAGGACATGGTCAGCACCTCGGGCGTGCTCCAGTCCTCGTGGTATTCCGGCAGTTCGAACGCCGCGTCATCCGCAAGCAGCCCGGCGAAATGGCGCAGATTCGCGCCCTCACGGGCATAGTCCGTCTCTTCGTGAAGCTGGTTGCGCGCCTCGTCCATGTAGGGCCCAAGCTCGAAGCCGCGCGGCAACAGCCCCGACATCCGCACCAGGGCGCCCACGTTCGACACGTCGCTGTCGATGCTTCGCGCGATGCCCGGATACTGGACCTTGATCGCCACGTCCCGCCCGTCCCTGAGCTGCGCGCGATGCACCTGTCCGATGCTCGCCGCCGCGATCGGCCGCACGTCGAACCGCCGGAACGCGGCCAGCCAATCCGGCCCCCAGGCCCGGGTCAGCACCTGCTTGAGCTGTTTCGGCGGCATGAAATGCGCCTGGTCGCGCAACCGCGCCATGATCTCGGCCAGTTCCGGCGGCAACACCTCGCCCGAATCCATCGAGAGAAGCTGCCCCATCTTCATGGCCGCGCCGCGCATCCGGGCCAGCTCGTCCGCCATCCGGCGGATGTTGCCGGGGGTCATCAGCAGGCGGCGCATGTCCGGCCGCGTCCCGCGACCGACCTCTCCGAGGGCCTGCACGGCCATGGTGCCCGCGATCCCGGCCGTCATCGACCCCAGCCGAGCGAACCGGTTCAGACGGCCCGCGGGGACGGCAAGGGCGCGCGAGGCGGAGGCATCCCTGGTCACGGTTTCGGCCCTCCGTCCACGATGATGACCGCGCCCGGCACTAGCGGCTTTCCAGCACGGCGCGGGCCAGCGCCCCGCCGCTGTCCCACGCCGCTTCGGCGCGGTCGGACAGCGCCCAGTCGCCGCCGAAGAACACGCCGTCCCCGGCGGTCAGACAGGGCTGGCCCAACGGGCGCGAGGCCCGGGCAAAGCGCCAGCGATGACCGGAGACGTGAAGCGCGCCTGCAGGATCGGCCGCCAGCCGGTCGCACACAAGCGGCAGCATGAGATCGACGATCTCCGCGCTGCCGCGTTCGAGATGGGCCCTCGACCAGTCCGGGCTGGCCTGCGCGACCCAGCAATCCGCACCGCCACGGCCCGGTTTCGAACTGTCCAGCGCAAGCCATGCGATCGCCTCGCCGGCGGTGCTGCACGTCCGGAACGGGTTGTCCGACCGGGCGGGCAGGGCGAGCATCAGCGTCAGGCCGGGCTCCATGACCACGCCGTTCAGTGCCTCGGCCGCCGGATGCGCGGTGCCGATCAGCCGCACGGCCTGCGGGGCCGGAACCGTCGAGATCACGCGGTCGAAACGCTGCCCGGCCACCGACCATCCCCCGCCGTCGCGTTCCAGCGTCGCGATCTCGACGCCCTGCCGGATATCGACGCCACGGGCCTGGTACCTGGCAACCGCGCTCATGCCGGGCTGGCCGACGAGTCTCTCGCGGCCGTCATCGAGCCTCCAGCGCCCGGCGGCGCCCGCCGCCTCGAGGTCCCGCAGGAAGGCGTCGAAGCCGGGCGCGCGCGCCGACAGGTACTGCGCCCCATGGTCGAACTGCACCCCGCCTTCGGCCCGCCGGGTCGACAGCCGCCCGCCGACGCCACGCCCCTTGTCGAACACGATCGGGGCCAGTCCCGCCATCAGCAGACCCCGGGCCGCGGTCAGGCCGGCAAGGCCCGCCCCGATGATCGCGACGCGCATCACCAGTGCTCCGTCCCGGGGGCGCCCTTGATCCGGCCGCGCAGGTTGTCCGTCACCCAGCCGCCGTAGAAATCGCCCGGCTGCGGGATCACGCGGTGCTCTGCGACAAGACAGGCATCCATCGCGGCCGCATAGAACGCGAAAAACCCGGCGATCGGCGCGAACCGCCCGGTCGGCGCGGCATAGCTCCACGCCGCACGCGGCGCTGTCACCCCGCCCAGCGTCACGTCCCAGTACGAGGCGACGCCCTTCCACTCGCAGACCGACCGTCCGCGCGCCGGGGTCAGGGTCGCCCGCACATCCGCAGCCGGCAGGTAGTAGGTGGGGGCGTGATGGGTTTCCAGTACGCGATAGCCGGCCACCGTTTCGGCGACGATGCCGCCGCCCAGCAGGATGCGCAGCCTGTGCGGCACCGGCTCTAGCGCCGGGGGGCGCGGGTAATCCTGCACGGTCTCGACCGGAAGCGCCGTCATGAGAGCCCCGATGCCGCAAGGATGTCCGGGATCTTCTTCTTGACCTTGAAGAACCCGGCGGTGGCGTGCGGCCAGACAAGCGCATCCCATCCCCGGCGCCACTCGGTCAGCGCGATGCCCCGCGCGTCAAGGGCCCGGCGCGCCTGTCCGGTCCAGTCGGCCAGGGGGCCCGTCGGCACGTAGGGCATCGCGACCTGGCGCGCGCCCGCGCGGTCGGCCCAGGCCGCGAGGTCACCGGGCATGCCCGCGCGCATCGCGTCGGGCGCAACGCCAAGCCGTGCGGCCGCGTCGCCAAGCGCGGCGGCCTCGACCGCGATCACGCGATCCGACACCGGCCTCGGCGAACGCAGGTGGCCCGTCGTCACGATCGCCGCCGCCCGGATGTCCAGCGCGTCCATGTCGAACGCCTCGAGGCTGCAATCGTCCTCGGTCAGCACCAGCGCCGTCGGCACCCCCGGCTCGGGCGTCCGGACCGCGCGAAGGGGCGCGACATCGGGCAGGCCGCCCGGTTCCTCGTGCTCCGGGCCCCGGCTGTGCGGGGCCAGATCGGCCTCGCGCGGGGTAAAGCGGCTCTCGGTGAATTTCGCGATGTTCCATGCCCGCGGCGCGTAGGTCTTGCCACGGGTATGCAGCCCCGCCACCCAGCGCCAGGAACAGGTGTTGGAGGCCGGATCGCCATCCAGAAGATGGCGATAGAAGAAATCCGCGCCGATCCGCCAGGGCAGGCCGAAGGTGAAGATCCAGATCGAGGCGAACCACATCCGGGCATGGTTGTGCAGGTATCCGGTCTCGACGAGTTCCTCGGCCCAGGCGTCGAAACAGGCCAGCCCCGTGGCCCCGCTCTCCGCCCTCTCCACCCGTTTCCTGAGCGCCCTGTCGCCGTCGAGCGCCGCAAGATCGGCCTCCAGCCCGGCCACGTAATCGACCCAGACCTGCGGCCGCCGCTCCAGCCATCCCTTGAAATAGCCGCGCCACAGAACCTCCTGCACGAATTTCTCGGCGTTTTCCGGCCCGTGCTCGGCCAGCGCGGCGGCGATCACTTCCTGTTCCGTGACCAGCCGGCGCCGGATATAGGGCGAGAGACAGGACACGTCGCGGTGGCGTCCGGGGCCACGGTCATAGTTCCGGCCGTTCGCATAGCGCCGTCCCATCCGGGGCCTGAACTGATCAAGACGCCGCTGGCCCTCGGCGCGCGTTGCCTCTTCCGGTTTCACCTGTCGCTCCTGCCTGCCTCTGCGCAAGGATGTGGCAAGTGGGCGCCGTTTCAATGCCCTGCGACATCCGAATCGCGATCCGGCGCCACCGCCGGGGTTTGCCCGGATGCGGAATGCCGCGCGGGCCGGCCACCCTGCGGGGCCGGTATCCCGCGGCCGGGGCCGGGCGCACCGATCATCCGCCGCCGGTCCGCCGGGCGCGAACGACCGCTGCGCGGACAGGGCAGACATCGCGCCCGGGATCTGCTACGCTTTCCGCGCCGGATCGATGGATTGGATCAGCCATGTGGCCCGACCCGAGGCTTTGCGAACTCTTCGGGGTGGATCATCCGATCATCCAGGCGCCGATGATGGGCAGTTGCACCCCCGCGCTCGCCAGCGCCGTCGCCAACGCGGGCGGCCTTGGGTCACTTGGCTGCGGCGAGAAGCCGGCGGGCAGGATCGAAGCGGAGGCCGAGGCGATCCGGGCGCGGACCAACCGGTCCTTCAACCTGAACTTCTTCGTCATCGGGCCGGAAAAGACCGATCCTGCGGTGCTCGAGGCGGCCCGCGAGAGGGTGCAGCCGTGGTACGATGATCTTGGCCTTGGCGCGCCGCCTTCCGAACTCCCGGCTCGGGGCCGGGGCTTCGATGACGAGCGGCTGGACCTGGTCCTCGCCCTGAAGCCGAAGGTCGTGAGCTTTCACTTCGGTGTTCCCGAAGAACGGTTCGTCGCGGAACTGAAGGCGGCCGGCATCGTGCTTGTCTGCTCGGCCACCAACGTGGCGGAGGCCCGCGCTCTCGAGGCAGCGGGAATGGACGCGATCATCGCGCAGGGTTGGGAAGCCGGCGGTCATCGCGGGTCACATGTTCCGACCGCGCCGTTCGACGGGGTGGGAACGATGGCCCTTGTGCCACAGATCGTCGATGCCGTGTCCGTTCCCGTGATCGCTGCCGGCGGCATTGGCGATGGCCGCGGGATCGCGGCCGCCCTCGCGCTTGGCGCGTCCGGTGTCCAGATGGGGACCGCGTTCCCGACCTGCCCCGAGGCGGCGACCGAGCCCGCGCGGCGGGAACGGCTGCGCCGTGCCACCGACCGCGACACGATGGTGACGGATGCCTTCTCGGGGCGTTCGGCACGAGCCATGCGGTCTCGCTATGCCGAGGCGATGGAGAGCCGCCGCCAGACCCTTCCGCAGTTTCCGCAGATGTATGCGCTCAGTGCGCCGATCCGAGACGCCGCCGAGGACGACGACGCGTCGTTCTTCCTTTACGGACAAGCCGCCGCGCTTTCGAGGGAACTGGCGGCCGGTGACCTCGTCGATCGACTGGTCGAGGAGGCACAGGCGGTCATGCGGACCCTGGCGGCCCCGGCGGCCTCACGCGCCTCGAAGCCCCCGGCATAACCACCCGGAACCGCCGCGACGGCGCTTGCACGGCCGCCCCGGCATTGCCGGAGGGTCATTCGTTGCGATCCTCTTGGGATCCCGTCGGGCCCGGTCCCCCGCGATGAATGGCGGTCGCCTCGATCGAAAGCAGAAGGCCCATCGGCAAATCCACGATCGGTGTCGATCTTGCGGGTGGATCGACCGGGAAGTACTCGGCGAAGAGATCGTTGAGCGCGGCCCTCTCGGTCGCATCGCCAAGCCAGGTGATGACTTTCACCACGTCGGTCATGGTCGCGCCCGAACAGGCAAGGCATGCGTCGAGATTTGCGAAGGCCTGCCGGGCCTGGGTTTCAAAATCCTCCCCGGCCTTTTCACCGGTCTGCGGAACGATCCCTGCCTGACCGGACACGAAGAGGAAGTCGCCGGCGCGGACGACCGTCGAATAGGCGCCGTAGGGCGCGGGCATGTCGGGATGCGTGACAACCTGCTTTTTCACTGGTTCTTCCTTCTCTCAATGCATGCAGGAACGATAGCACGAACCGCGCGGACCGGCGGCATGGGAAGGCCCGCGACCGCGTCCATGCCCGGCCGGACCTTGGGATCCGGGAATGGCGGCCGTCGCCCGCCGGTGCCGCCTTGGTCCTGAAGGTTTTCGGCCATCGGCCCCTCCCGAAGACAGGTCGCGCGGTGAGGAGCCTGGCGCAGGGCCGTTCCGCTCTCACGCCGCTTGATGGGCCGTGGGCCCCTCCATCCTTCGCAGCCAGTCCCGGGTCAGCGTGGCGAAGGCCTCGGGCCGTTCCCAGGACAGGCTGTGCCCGGCCCGGTCGAGCACGGTGAATGTCGCATGCGGATAATGATCGAGCGCGTCGATCATCTCGGCATATCCCGCGATGGAATCCTGCCGACCGTTCAGGATCAGGGCCGGCTTGTCGAAGGGCGGGCCGGACACCGGATCGAACGAGAAGGTGAAATGACCGGCGATCCGCTCCGCCATCGCCCGATCCGCGCGCTCGGCCGCCGGGAGTTTGGTTTGGCGGATCTTCTCCACGATCCCGGGCGTCTGCACGACAAGCCGGGCCACGCGCGCACGCAGCGCCTCGGGGAGGTCGCCCGTCGGGGTTTCGAAAGGAACGAGCGTCCGGTGTTCTGGCAGGCGGGATCGGCCGTCGGGCGTCATTCCGCCGGCGCAGACCAGCATCATGCCCAGCAACCGGTCGGGGCACCGCGACGCGATGCCTTGCGCGAGGTAGCTGCCGCGCGACTCGCCGATGACGGCAAACCGCTTCCCGGGCAGCAGCGCGTCGCAGTGGGCGATCACCGAGGCGAGCACATCGTCCTGGCTGGATATGCC
>CAYUXM010000018.1:0-11407 GCA_964448765.1 uncultured Rhodobacterales bacterium | reverse complement strand
CGCGCCGCTTGAAGACGCGACGGAAGGAGGCCGCGTCCTCGTAGCCGACCGCCGCCGACACGTCCTCGATCGGCGCGTCGTCGGTTTCGAGCATCTGCTTGGCTTCCTCGATGCGCAGCGCCTGCACGTAGTCGATGGGCGCATAGCCGGTCGCGGCGCGGAACCTGCGCGAGAAGGTGCGGGCATTCAGGCCGGACCGCGCCACCATCGCCTCGACCGGGTTCGGCTGGGCATAGGCGTCGGCGATCCAGGCCTGGCAGTCGCGGATCGCGGCGTCCCGCGCCTCCATCGGGCGGGTCATGACGGCATAGGGCGACTGGCCTTCGGAATGACCGGAGATCAGGAAGACCTTGGCCGTCTCGATCGCGTGGCGGTAGCCGCAGAACCGCGCGATCAGGTAGACGGCCAGATCGTGCCACGCGCTGACCCCGCCGGCCGTCACGATGCCGTCCGCCTCTTCGGTCAGGCACAGGATGGAGTCGTCGCGAAAGCGCACCTTCGGAAAGTGCCGCCCGAACATGTCCCGGTAGGCCCAGTGCGCGGTTGCCGTGCGCCCGTCCAGCAGGCCCGCCTCGGCCAGCAAAAGCGCGCCCGAGCAGACCGAGGAGACCAGCGCCCCGTTCGCATGCACCTGCCGCAACCACGCGACCTCGCGCGGGTAGTGGCCGGCGGGCACCGCAAAGATCGAGGTGTACATGTCGCAGACGATCACGGCGTCGGGCACGGTCTCGCGCCCGGCCATGTCGGCGATGGCGGCATGCGGCTCGACCGGGACGTTGCCGAGGCAGTGAAACGGCTTCCCGTCCCCGGACACGATGCGGATGTCCAGCAGTTCCTCGCCGGGGGTTCCGGCCACCATGTCGAGATAGACCGCGCCGACCGAGAACAGCACGTCATAGAGCCCGTAGAGAACCGAGGCCGACGTCTCGGGCGCGGCGAGCAGGGCGATGACGGGGCGCTTCGACACGGGTCTGTGGCCTCCTGTCCGATCCGGCCCGGTTTCGACGGGAATACCCCGCCGATATGGCCTATATGCCCTTTTTCTGACGCATCCGCCACTCTCGGGCTACGGGATAACCCTGATAGGTATCACGGAGACAGCGACAGGAGGGGGCGATGGACGATCTTCGGACAGGTATCGACGACCTTGCGGGCGACTTTGCCGGCGACATCCTCGCGGGTGGCGATCCGGGATACGACGCGGCAAGGGCGGTCTGGAACGCGATGATCGACCGTCGCCCGGCGCTGATCGCCCGATGCCGGGGCGCGGCCGATGTGATCGCAGCGGTCAACCATGCACGGGAGAACGGCCTCGCCGTCTCGATCCGGGGCGGGGCGCACAACGTGGCGGGCCATGCCGTGGGCGACGGTGCGGTGATGATCGACCTGTCGGGGTTGCGCGCCGTGCATGTCGATCCGGTCCGCCGGATCGCGGTGGTCGAGGGCGGCGCGACCTGGGGCGATGTCGACCGCGAGACTCAGGCCTTCGGCCTCGCCACGCCGGGCGGGCTCATTTCCGATACCGGGGTCGCGGGGCTGACGCTTTCGGGCGGGATCGGATGGCTTCGGGCGCAACACGGGCTGAGCATCGACAATCTCCTGGCGGCGGATGTCGTCACCGCCGACGGTCGGCTGGTCCGCGCGAGCGGGACGGAGAACGCCGATCTCCTTTGGGCGCTCAAGGGCGGCGGCGGCAATTTCGGCGTGGTGGTCCGGTTCGAGTTCGCGCTGCACCCGTGCGGCCCCGAGGTGATGTTCGCGGCGCCGATTCACGCGCTGCAGGACGGGCCGGGCCCGATCCGGGCCTGGCGCGACTTCGTGACCGAACATGCCGACCGCGTGGCATCGCTTTGCGAATTCTCCACCGTGGCCGAGGGCGAGGATTTCGCGCCGGAGCACTGGGGCAAGCGCGTCTATACGCTGGCCTGCATCTGGAACGGCGACGCGGAGGACGGCGAGCGGGCGTTCGCGCCCCTGCGCGACCTCGGAACGCCGATCGCGGATTTCTCGGGGCGGATGTCCTATCGCGATGTCCAGAGACTCTTCGACACGCTCATCCCGTTCGGCGATTTCCGCTGCTACTGGAAGGCGCGGTACCTGGCCGATCTGCCTGACGAGATGATCGACCTCGCGATGTCGATGGCCGCCGCGGCGCCCTCGCCGAATTCCATCTCGTCGCTTTGGAACTTCGGCGGCGCGACGGCGCGCGTCGCCGCCGATGCCACGGCCTTCGGCGACCGGTCGATGGGCTGGATGTATTCGCTGGACGGGATCTGGGCCGATCCGTCCGACGACCATGCCAACATCGACTGGTCGCGAAAGGGCTGGGATGCATCGGCCCGCCTCGGGCACGAGGGGCGTGTCTACCTCAACTTCCCGGGCCACGGCGAAGACGGCGACGCCCTGACCAGGGCCGCCTTCGGCCCGAACCATGCACGGCTGGTCGCGATCAAGACGAAATACGATCCGTCCAACATGTTCCGGTTCAACCAGAACATCGCGCCGGAGGGCTGAGATGCGCCTGCCGTCCCCGTTTCCCCCCGCCGGCTCGGGAGAGGTCTTTCTCACCGAAGGCGGAACCGAGACCGAGATGCTCTATCGCCACGGCTTCGAGCTGCCGGAGTTCTGCATGCTGCCGCTGCTCGATGATCCGCGCGCGATGGCGCGTCTTCGCGACCTCTTCCGCGCGCAGCTCGATGTCGCGGCGGAGTTCGGATTGTCGGTGATGCTGACCGGGCTCGACTATCGCGCGAGCCCGGACTGGGGCGCGAAGCTCGGCTATTCGCCGCCGGCGCTGGCCGATGCCAACACGCGCGCCATCGCCTTCCTGCGGGATCTGGCGAAGGAATATGACGGGCAGGTGCGGCGCATCCTGATCGGCGGCATCATCGGGCCGCGCGGCGATGCCTACGGGTTGAACCGCGGCATCACGGTCGAAGGCGCCGAGGACTATCACGCCGTCCAGCTGGCAACGCTCAGGGCGGCGGGCGCCGATTTCGCCTGCGCGATGACCTTCAATTCGGTGCCCGAGGCCGTCGGCGTGGCCCGGGCGGCCGGTCGCGTCGGAATGCCCCTGTCCGTCGCCCTGACGCTGGACGGCACGTCGCGCCTGAAATCCGGCCCGACCCTGGCGCGGGCGATCACGGAGATCGACGCGCAGGCGGGGGCCGACGCGCCGGATTTCTACCTCCTGAACTGTTCGCACCCCTTGGAATACGCGCCCGCGCTTGAACCGGGGGGATGGATCCGGCGGCTGCGCGGCGTGCGTCCGAACGCCTCGCCGATGGACAAGATCGCCCTGTGCAAGCTTGGCCATCTCGAAGAGGGCGACCCTGTCGAGTTGGGCGGCCAGATCGGCGATCTTGCGAGACGATACCCGCATATGGATATCTTTGGCGGATGCTGCGGAACCGGCGCGGCGCATCTGCGCGCGGTGGCAATCGCCTTGCAGGGGCGTTCGTCCGCGCCACAGGGCGAAACGGGCACCGGGCACATGCGGCGCGACCGTGGCGTCGCGGAGTGCTAAGGTTCTCATGCCATGTCCGGAAGATGACCGGAGCAAGGATCCGGAGTGAGGAGCGAGGCTATCCCCCAGGTCGATGTCATCGAGAAAGGAAACGGGCCGGTCGTCGTGCTGATTCATTCCAGCGTGGCGGGCGCGGGCCAATGGCGTGGGCTGATGGAGCACCTTGCAGGGGAGTTCCGTCTTCTCGCGGTGATCCTTTACGGATACGGCCGCACCGATCCATGGCGCGCGGAGCGGGCGCAGACGCTTCTCGACCAGGCGCGGCTTGTCGAGCGGATCCTGCCGGACGGGATCGGCCGGTTCTCCATCGTCGGCCACTCCTTCGGCGGGTCGGTCGCGATGAAGGCCGCGGCGGTGTATGGTGACCGCGTGGACCGGCTCGTCCTGATCGAACCAAATCCCTTCTACCTGCTGGCGCAGCACGGGCGCGACGCCGCCTTCGCCGAAGCGCTGACGCTCAGGACTTGCATCAGCGAGAACGGTGGCCGGGGCGACTGGGAGGCGGCGGCCGCCGTCTTCGCCGACTATTGGACCGGCCCCGGCAGCTGGGACGCGATGCCACCGGATCGCCGGGCGAAGTTCGCCCGGGCGCTGCGGCCGAACTTCCATGAATGGGACGCCGTGATGAACGAAACGACCCCGCTCTCGCAATGGCGCGCGGTGCTGCCGCTGCGCACCACCGTGATCCGTGCCGCGGATACCGTGCGGTCGATCGCCGAGATCGTTGACCTGATGGAAGCGGCATGCCCCGACTGGCGGTTCGAGAGGCTTGACGAGGGCGGGCACATGGCGGCCCTGACCCGGCCCGGGACCATGAACCCGCTGATCCGCGCCGCCCTGCGGTGACGCGGCGGCGTCGGACGGCCGGACGACGCGGTGCAGGGACAACGCCGTGAAAAGGGGGGCCGGCCCTTGCGCGATGCCGGGTTCCGTCCGGGGCGCGCGCCATGATCGCCGGCCTGCCGCGCCGGTCCGTCGGCACGGGACAGGCGACGCAGCCGGTGCGCCGCGAGTCGCCGCCCGTTCAGCCTTGGGGCCCGATGAACGGCAGCAGGGCGATGAGGGCCGCCAGCCCGAGGACGGGCTTGCGGGCCGAGCGCAGGGCCGCGCCGGCCGCCGCGTGGGCGACGGTGCTGCGCGCGACGCGTCCCTTGCGGATGTAGTGATCGGTGTCGATGGAGCCGTCGGGGCGATGGCGAATGTTCTGATGCTCGGTCATGTTCAGTCTCCAGGATCGATGTCGCCACGATGCGCCGGATCGCCGTTGCTTGCTTGGAGGTCTCCTTGGGATCGTCTGGAGAAATCTGCAGATGGCCTCCGAATTCCTTGAGACAGGCCCCGTTCCGGCTCAGGATGCGCGCATGCGCTATGCGTTTGCCGACTGCACGCTCGATCTTCGAAACCACGTGCTCCGGCACGGCGGCGCGGAGGTGCATGTCGAGCCGCAGGTGTTCGACCTGATCGCCTGCCTCGTGCGCGCGGAGGGGCGCCTTGTCACCTACGACGATCTGATCGCGGACGTCTGGCAGGGGCGTATCGTGTCCGACGCGACCGTCGCGTCCCGCGTCAGTGCCTCAAGGGCAGCCGTCGGCGACGATGGCAGGCGACAGGCCGTCATTCGGACGGTGAACCGGCGCGGCGTGCAACTCGTGCCCGAGGTCCGGAAAATCGAGGATGATCGGGCCACGGCCACGGCTGACGGCGCGCCGCATCGCCAGGTCATTCGCTACGCCGGATCGCGCGACGGCACGGGCATCGCCTGGGCCGAGACCGGAGAGGGGCCGCCGCTGCTGCGCGGCGGGCACTGGCTGGGTCATCTTCAGCATGACTGGTCGAGCCCGGTCTGGCGGCCGCTGCTTGACCGGCTTGGGCGCGGGCGACGGCTGATCCGCTATGATCCGCGCGGGTCCGGCCTTTCGGATCCGACCATGAACGGGGCGACCGTGGAGGAACTGGCCGACGACATGGAGGCGGTGGCCGACGCCGCCGGCCTCGACCGCTTTCCGATCTGCGCCGTGAGCCAGAGCGTGCCCGTGGCGCTGACCCTCGCGGCGCGGCGGCCGGACCGCGTCAGCCGACTGGTTCTCCTCAACGGTCTGGTCCGGGGATCGACGGCCCGCGGAGAGCATGAGACGACCGAAACCATCGTCGGGATGATCCGAAGCGGCTGGGGGGTGCCGGGCTCGGCCTTCATGCGGGCGATCGCGACGGTGTTCATGCCGCGCTCGACCCCCGAGGAGGTCGACAGCCTCGTGGAGATGCAGGCCCTGTCGGCGACCCCCGATGTGGCCGCCGATCTGCGCCGGACCATTGCGGAGATCGACGTGAGCGGCTGTCTGGACAAGGTGGATTGCCCGACGCTGGTGATGCACTTCTCGGGCGATCAGGTGCAGTCGCCGGAGCAGTCCCGCCAGATCGCGCGGGCCCTGACGGGCGCCGAGTTCCATATCTTCGACTCGCCAAACCACGTTCTCGTGCCGAGCGACCCCGTTTGGGGACCGTGCCTTGACGAGATCGACAGGTTCCTTGGCGAGAGCCCCGGCAAGACCGGGACGGCGGAGCCGACCGGAGACCTGCCGCCGGGACCGGGGCGTTGACCCTGCGGCGAAACGTACCCGCCGCCGCGAGGCTGTCGCGTCGCGGTGCAACTCCCCGTCACCGGCCCTTGCCGCGGCGGCGTTCCGTGTCGCACGGCCTGCCGTTCCACCAGCGGGCTTGCCATCGCCGCCCCGCGCCGGGTAGACGACGCGCGGCGGGTGGTTAGCTCAGCTGGTAGAGCGCTTCGTTTACACCGAAGATGTCGGGGGTTCGAGCCCCTCACCACCCACCACCCAACCCTTTGACCCAGACAGCGAGGCGATGGTCGGCCGTCCCCTTGCGACGGGGGCGCGGGGGCGGGGAACCCGCCAGTTCCGCAATCTCCGCCGCGGCGGCAAATCCCGTGGCGCGACGTGCGCCGTGACCCGCCCGGCGCCCTGCGCCCGTCGAGCAGGTTCAGGGCGGCCGGCGCGGCGCTTGCGCGCCCCGGCCCGTGTCACTGGGTCAGCGCGCGCGCGATCAGGACGCCGCCGGTGACGGACCCGGCCGTGACGAGTGTGCCCCAGGCCATGTCGGCGGCGACCATGGCCGGGTTCCAGTCGCGCATCACCGCCCAGGAGGTCAGTTCGTAGGTGCCATAGGCGACGAAGCCGAGGATCGCCCCGTTCAGGGCGGCCGCGCCGAGGCCATCGCGCAGCCCGGGCAATCCGGCGAACCAGACCATCCCGAACAGATAGACGAGGTAGAAGCCCGCGGCGGCCGCCGGGCGCACACCGTCGAGCAGTTGCGCGCCCAGATGCTGGCGAAAGAGCGGGCCCATGACCATCGACAGCATCACGGCATCGGCGACGAGGAAGATCGCTCCGGTGGCGAGGGTGAGGATCGCGATGGCCATGCGGGGAAGCTAGCGCGCCGGCGCCGAAGGGGAAGGCCCCGGCCGGGCACGTCTCCGCGCGCCGCGCCGGAGCGGCGACGCCGGTTCGAGCGAGTGCCGGGGCGATCGGGCGGCGGGCAACCCCCCCGTCGTCCCGACCGGTGCGCGGTCGCATGCCCGGCCGAATGCCGCGGGGCCCGCCGCAGGCACCCGCGCGCGGTCGCGGGGTCGGATCGGGATGCGGATCGGTCGGCACAGCGGTTGTGCGGCCGGTTCGGGGCCGTCACGCTGAACGGGTGCTGACAGGGAGGCGCCCGAATGACGACCGACGGCAGATCCAGCCCCAATGTCCCGGACATCGACCAGTCCGATCGGCTTGTCCCGATCAACCTGCGCCAGTCCGGGCCGACGCCGGTGCAGATGCTGATCTCGACCCGGGTGCGCAAGTCGCCGTTCTGGCATCTGTCGGTCGAGGCCGGCTGCTGGCGCGCGACCATCTACAACCGGATGTATCATCCGCGCGGCTATGTTCGGCCCGAGGATGGCGGCGCGATGGCGGAATACGACGCGCTGGTGAACCGCGTGACGCTGTGGAACGTCGCGGTGGAGCGCCAGATCCGCGTGCGCGGCCCCGGTGCCGAGGCCTTCGTCGATCGCGTCGTCACCCGTGACGCCACCGCGATCGCGCCGATGCGCGGCAAATACGTCATCCTGTGCAACGCCAGGGGCGGCATCCTGAACGATCCGGTGCTGCTGCGGCTCGACCGTGACGAATTCTGGTTCTCCGCCTCGGACAGCGATCTTCAACTGTGGCTCGAGGGGGTCAATGTCGGCCTCGGCCACGATGTCGAGATCGCCGAGATCGACGTCGCGCCGCTGCAGATCCAGGGGCCGCTTTCCGAAGAGTTCATGGCCGACCTGTTCGGCCCCACACTTCACGACCTGCCCTATTACGGCCTTGTCGAGACCGAACTGGCCGGATGCCCCGTGGTCGTCAGCCAGACCGGGTTCTCGGGCGAGAAGGGGTACGAGATCTTCGTGCGCGAGGCCTCTCTCAATGCCGAGGCGGTCTGGTACGCGCTGCGCGGACAGGGCGCGCGCTACGGGCTTCGGGTCATCGCGCCGGCGCATCATCGCCGGATCGCGGCCGGCATCCTGTCTTGGGGCCAGGACATGGATGCGGAAACCTCGCCCTTCCAGGTGAACCTCGGCTACCAGGTGCCGCGCCGGAAGGCCGGCGACTATATCGGCCGCGCGGCGCTCGAGGCCCAGCGCGCCGAGATCGAGGCCGGGCGCTACCCGTTCCGCCTGAAGATGGTGGGTCTCGCGATGGGCGGAACGCCGATCATCGACTACGCGCCCGATTTCTGGCTGATATCCACGCCAGAGGGCCGCCGGGTGGGCTATGTCACCTCGCCCTGGTGGTCACCGGAACTGGGCCACAACATCGCGCTCGGCCACGTGCCTTTCGAGCTGTCGGGGCAGGGCACGAGGCTGAAGGTCGAACTGCCGGAAGCCTATACCGAGATCTCGGGCCAGCCGGTCGATGCCGAGGTGGTCGAGGTTCCGTTCCGGCCCTCGGCACATCCCAGTGCGCGCGAACGGGCGCGGGCCGCGACAGCGAGCGATCTGCGCTGAAGGCGGGGCAGGCCCGGCCGGGGCCCGGCGCGTCGGCGATGCGACGGGAACGCGCGCCCGGCATGTCGGGTCGGCTGCGCGACGGCATGGTCCCGCCCGCGCCAGCGGTCGGCCCGGCCATGGCCGCCCGGAAATCGCGGCTATGTGATCGGGTGCGGGTTCACACCGGCCCCGCGCGGTGCATCGGTCGCTTCGACGGTGGTTGTGTCGCGGCGGAAATCGGCGTCATCTCCGGCCCGGACACTCCGGCCCGGACGTTCCGGGGGGTGATACGGGGGGCGAAATGGGCCGGAGACAGACGGCGACATCCGACTTGCGGCGCGGCATCGGGCTCGGGCGTGTCGCCCTGCTTGTCCCGGCCTTCCTGATCTGGCATCCCCCGCTGCATACGGAGGGCCCGGCCATGGCCAGGGAACGTTCGACATCCGTTGCCGCGTCGCCGCCGGGTCCGATCGACCCGCAGCGGTATCGCGCGCATGTCGCCGCGCTCTCGTCCGTCGAGATGGAGGGCCGCCGGATCGGCACCGAGGGCGGGCGGCGGGCCATCGCCTTCATGACCGAGGGCTTCCGCGCCGCCGGCCTGAGCCCGCCGCCGCGGTTCGACGGCTTCGTCCAGCCCTATCGGCACCGCTGGGACGGGCGCACGGAGGGCGGCAACGTTATCGCGGTGCTGCCCGGTGGCGATCCCGCGCTTGCCCACGAGGTGGTCGTGGTCAGCGCCCATCACGACCACCTCGAGTTCAACCGTGACAGCGGCTGCCCGAAAGGGCGGCGCGGCACGCGGCTTCGTCCCGGTGCCAATGACAACGCGACCGGATCGGCGGCGCTTCTGGAACTGGCGCATGTCTTCGGCGCCCGGGCCGGGGGGCTGCGGCGCACGCTCGTCTTCGTGTCGACCGATGGCGAGGAATGCGGCTGCACCGGGGTGAAACACTACGTCCACGAGGCCCCGGCCTTCCCGCTGGTCGACACGGTCTACGCGCTCAACATCGACCAGATCGGCATGGGCGCCGACCTTGTCACCCACAACCGCGCCAATAGCGGCGATCACGGGGACGATTGCGAGGTCGATGGCGAGGTGTTCGCGCGGATGGGCATCGCGGCGCAGACCCTGGTCGGCGACAACCCGCATTATCACAGCCCGCAGTACACGATCGACAAGGTGAACTTCCGCAAGGCGCTGGCCACCGTCGAACGCGCGCGCGACATCCTGTGGGACCGCGTTCAGGCCGATGACTGAAGGCCGCGCGGCGGGATGGCCGGCCTGCGCGCCGCCCTCGGCCGGTGCGGGCTTCGGGCCCGGTGCGGCCGGGCGCGGCGCGCTCCGGCCTAAAGCTCGTCCATGCCCTGCAGCAGCACCGGCCGCAGGTGGCGCTCCCCCAGCCAGGGGTTCAGCGCAAGCGCGGCGTCGAGCGCGACCAGCGCCTCGGCATCGCGGCCCAGCGCATGCAGCGTCAGCGCCTTGCCCGACAGCGCGCCGACATGGCGCGGGTTGAGCGCGAGGGCGCGGTCGAGATCGGGCAGGGCGGCCTCGAAATTCTCGGTCAGGAAGTGGATGAAGGCGCGCTGGTTGTACCCCTCGGCATAGAACGGGCAATAGTTCACCAGCGCCTCGAACCGGTCCAGCGCCTGCAGGTAGTCGTAGGACGACCGCGCCCGCATCCCCTGGTCCAGCATCGCCTGGCTGGGCAGGTCGGGCGCGTCGTCCCACAGATCCCAGAGGCGATTGCCGAGGAGCCGCGCCTCGTCCTCGGAACCGACCCGTTCGAGTTTCGCGAAAAGCCTGTCCATCGCGGCCTCGTGGTCGGGGGCCGCGGGGCAGCCATCGGCCGCCGCCATCGACGGCAACAGGGCAAGGGCGGCGATGCGGGCGGCTTGTCCGAACATGGCGGCCAGAGTGCGGCACGGTCGCGACGGGTCAAGTCACATCCCCGAGACCGGTGATCCTGACCGCCCCGCGCGCCACGCGCCCCGGCGATGTCGCGCGCGGACAACGCCGCGCCGCGCGCGGGGCTAGGCGGGGCCGCGCCCGCGGGCTAGTCAGGTCCGAACGGCAGGACGGGCGGGACCATGGGCCATCTTCTGGGGATCGACACGGGCGGCACCTATACCGACGCGGTGCTGCTGGACGAGGGTGCGACGCGCGTGGTCGCCTCCGCCAAGGCGCTGACCACCCGGCCCGATCTGGCGGGCGGCATCGGCGCGGCGATCGACGCGGCGCTGGCGGCGGGCGGGATCGCCCCGGGCGAGGTGGCGCTGGTGTCGCTGTCGACGACGCTGGCCACCAACGCGCTGGTCGAGGGGCAGGGCGGCCGCGTGGCGCTTGTCTTCATCGGCTTTTCTCCGGCCGAACTGGCCCGCGCGGGGCTGGCCGAGGCGCTGGCCGGCGACCCGGTGATCGCCGTGGCCGGCGGGCACGGCCACGACGGGTCCGAGGCCGCGACGCTGGACCTTGCCGCGCTGGAGGCCGGGCTGGCGGCGCTGCCGGCCGGGATCACCGGCTTTGCCGTGGCCGCCGCCTTCGCCACCCGCAACCCCGCGCATGAACGCGCGGCGCGCGATCTGGTTCGCGCCCGTACCGGCCTGCCGGTGACCTGTTCGCACGAATTGTCGGCCGGGCTGAACGGGCCGAAGCGGGCGCTGACCGCGCTGCTGAACGCGCGGCTGATCGGGCTGATCGCCCGGCTGATCGCGGCCTGCGAGGGCCATCTGGCCCGGCTGGGCATCGCCGCGCCGCTGATGGTGGTGCGCGGCGACGGCGCGCTGGTCTCGGCCGCGCTGGCGCGCGAGCGGCCGATCGAGACGATCCTGTCGGGCCCCGCCGCCTCGAT
>CAYUXM010000017.1:0-24818 GCA_964448765.1 uncultured Rhodobacterales bacterium | reverse complement strand
CCTCGTCGATCACGTCGATCGCCTTGTCGGGCAGCTTGCGGTCATGGATGTAGCGGGCCGACAGTTCAACCGCCGCCTTCACCGCGTCCTGGGTGTAGCGCAGGTCGTGGTGCCTTTCGAAATAGGGTTTCAGACCCATCAGGATCTTCACAGCGTCATCGACCGTGGGTTCGGTGACGTCGATCTTCTGGAACCGGCGGCTGAGCGCGCGGTCCTTCTCGAAATGCTGGCGGAATTCCTTGTAGGTCGTGGAGCCCATGCAGCGCAGCTTGCCGCCCTGCAGCGCGGGCTTGAGCAGGTTCGAGGCGTCCATCGCGCCGCCCGAGGTGGCGCCGGCGCCGATCACGGTGTGGATCTCGTCGATGAACAGGATCGCGTCGGGATGTTCCTCGAGCTCCTTGACGACGGCCTTCAGCCGCTCTTCGAAATCGCCGCGGTACCGGGTGCCGGCCAGCAGCGCGCCCATGTCGAGCGAGTAGATCGTCGACCCCGCCAGCACGTCGGGGGTTTCGCCCTCGACGATCTTCTTGGCCAGCCCCTCGGCGATGGCGGTCTTGCCGACGCCGGGGTCGCCGACCAGCAGCGGGTTGTTCTTGCGCCGCCGGCACAGCACCTGGATGCAGCGCTCCACCTCCGGTTCGCGGCCGATCAGCGGATCGACCTCGCCCTTGGTCGCCTTGGCGTTGAGATCGACGCAGTATTTCGCCAGCGCGGATTCCTTGGCGTCTCCGGAACCGCCGGACTCGCCGGCGCTGCCGCCGCGATCCTCGTCCTCGTCCTGCGCGCCGGTGACCGGGCGGCTTTCGCCGAAGCTGGGATCCTTGGCGACGCCATGGGCGATGAAGTTCACCGCGTCATAGCGCGTCATATCCTGTTCCTGCAGGAAATAGGCCGCGTTCGATTCGCGCTCGGCGAAGATCGCGACCAGCACGTTGGCGCCCGTCACCTCGGTCCGGCCCGAGCTTTGGACATGGATCGCGGCGCGCTGGATCACCCGCTGGAAGGCGGCCGTCGGCACCGCTTCGGAGCCTTCGACATCGGTGACCAGGGTCGACAGGTCGTCATCGATGAATTCGATCAGGGTGCGGCGCAACTCGTCGAGATCGACCGAGCAGGCCCGCATGACCTTGGCCGCGTCGGGTTCGTCGATCAGCGCCAGGAGCAGGTGTTCGAGCGTGGCAAGTTCGTGACGGCGCGCGTTGGCCAGCGCGAGCGCGGCATGGATGGCTTGTTCGAGCGTGTTCGAAAACGACGGCACGTCACGTGCTCCTTGTCCCCGGGGTCGGCTGGGGGCGCATGGCGGGTCTGCCCGGCGCCTCCGTCGACCGTTGCCTCATTGGTTTAAAGTTCGGTGGATTTCGGCGCGCTTCAAGCCCCTTTTTCGAGAAACCGGCCCGGGCGGCCGAAAGCGGGGCAAAATGTGATCGTCGCCCGGCCCGCTCGCCCGCCGGGCGGGCAGGTCAGAACCGGTCCTTGCGGGCGCGTACGGCGGCGAAGACCGCCGCGTCGGGACCGTCGGGCAGGCCGACGGCCGCGCGCACCTCCGGCGTGGCGGCGCGCAGGAACGGGTTGGTCGCCAGTTCCTCGGACAGAAGCGAGGGCACCGTCGGCCGGCCCTCGGCGCGCGCCGCCTCGATGGCGGCGGCGCGCGCCACCAGCGCGGGATTGCCCGGCTCGATGCTCAGCGCGAAGCGCGCGTTCGCGGCGGTGTATTCGTGGCCGGAACAGACCAGCGTGTCGGGCGGCAGGGCGGCGAGTTTCGACAGGCTGCGCCACATCGTCGCCGCGTCGCCCTCGAACAGACGGCCGCACCCCAGGGCCATCAGGCTGTCTGCGGTGAAGACCAGCGCGGAGTCGGCGAAATGAAAGGCGACATGGCCGACCGTGTGCCCCGAGACGTCGAGGACCCGGCCCTCCGCCATGCCGACCCGCACGGTATCGCCCTCCGCCACCGCCTCGTCGAGCGGCGGCAGGCGGTGCGCATCGGCCGCGGCGCCGATCACCCGCGCGCCGGTCGCGCCGGCCAGCGCCGCGACGCCGCCGACATGGTCGTGATGGTGGTGCGTGATCAGGATATGGCTGAGCTTCCAGTCGCGCTCGGCCAGCGCGGCGAGGATCGGCGCCGCCTCCGGCACGTCGATGCAGGCCGTCGCGCCGGTCGCGGCGTCGTGGATCAGATAGGCGTAATTGTCGGACAGACAGGGCACCGTTACGAGATCCAGAGGCATGGCCTTTCCCCCCGATTTCCGTATTCTTGCCGGGACTTTTGCCGAAGTGCCGGGCCGGTGCAATGCATCTCGACGTCCTCGACCTGCGCAATTTCTACTATCGCACCGGTCTGGGACGGGTGGCGCAGAAGGCGATCCGCGACCAGGTGACGGCGCTGTGGCCCGACGTGGCGGGCCAGACCGTGGTGGGATTCGGCTTTGCCGCGCCGCTGCTGCGGCCGTTTCTCGACCGGTCGCGCCGGGTGATCGCGCTGATGCCGGGCCAGCAGGGGGTGATGCCCTGGCCCGCCGGCCTGCCCAATGTCTCGGTGCTGTGCGAGGAACGCCACTGGCCGGTGGAGACCGGGCGCGCCGACCGGCTGATCCTGCTGCACGCGCTGGATACCACCGAGAACCCGACGGCGCTGTTGCAGGAATGCTGGCGCGTGCTTGGCCCCGGCGGCCGGGCGCTGGTGATCGTGCCGAACCGCGCCGGGCTGTGGGCGCGGCGCGATGTCACGCCCTTCGGCTTCGGCCGGCCCTACACGATGAGCCAGCTCGAGGCGCGGATGCGGGCCGAGGGGTTCGTGCCCGAACGCCATGCCTCGGCGCTCTACATCCCGCCGTCGCGGCGGCGGTTCTGGCTGCGCAGCGCCGGTCTGTGGGAGGACATGGGGCGGCGCGTCTCGTCGGTCTGGTCGGGCGGGGTGCTGATCCTCGAGGTCTCCAAGCTCGTCCATGCGCCGCTTCGGCCCGGCCGGGCCGAGCCCGTGCGCCGGCCGCTGGAGGTGCTGGAGGGCATGCCGGCGCAAAGCGCCAAGCCGGTGTGATCCGGCCCGCCGGGGCGGGGATTCTGCGCGCCGACGCCCCGTTAGCGCCGAAAGGGCGCCGGGAAAAAAGGCCACAGCTGACCCTCTTTTGGCCAAATCCCTGAAAAACGGAGACTTTGTCTCCCGCCGCGGCGTGGCCAAGGCGGTTGCGGGGCGCGCGGTGCTCTGCTAGAGACGCCGCGAATTCGGTCGTGCGCCAAGGTGCACGCCACGTTTGGCCCCTGTCTAGCGGATGTTCGGCGACCCCGGGGCAAAGACATCGGAAGGGTGGACGTGTCCGAACCAGCTTCGATTTCCGCGAGCATCGCCGCGCGCTACGCGACGGCCGTTTTCGAACTCTCCCAGGACGCGGACGCGCTGCCCGCGCTCGAGGCCGATATCGAGGCGCTGGACGGCGCGCTGAAGGACAGCGCCGAGTTCCGCGACCTGATCTCCTCGCCGGTCTACGGCCGCGACGAACAGGCCGGGGCCGTGGCCGCGCTGGCCCCCGGTCTGGGCCTGTCGGCGACCATGGCGAACGCGCTGCGGCTGATGGCGGGCAAGCGCCGGCTGTTCGTGCTGCCGCAGATGGTCGTGGCGCTGCGCACGATGATCGCCGAGGCCAAGGGCGAGGTCACCGCCGACGTCACCGCCGCGCAGGCGCTGACGAAGGCGCAGGCCGACAAGCTCGTCAAGACGCTGTCGGCCAGCGTCGGCAAGACCGTCAAGCTCAACATGGCCGTCGATGAAAGCCTCATCGGCGGTCTCGTCGTCAAGGTCGGCTCGAAGATGATCGATACCTCGATCCGCTCGAAGCTCGCCCAACTCCAGAATGCAATGAAAGAGGTCGGATAAATGGGTATCCAAGCTGCTGAGATCTCCGCGATCCTCAAGGAGCAGATCAAGAACTTCGGCCAGGAAGCCGAGGTCGCCGAGGTTGGCCGCGTGCTCTCCGTCGGCGACGGGATCGCCCGGGTCCACGGCCTCGACAACGTGCAGGCCGGCGAGATGGTCGAGTTTCCCGGCGGCATCCGCGGGATGGCGCTGAACCTCGAGGTCGACAACGTCGGCATCGTGATCTTCGGCAGCGACCGCGACATCAAGGAAGGCGACACGGTCAAGCGCACGAACTCGATCGTGGACGTGCCGGTGGGTGACGCGCTGCTGGGCCGGGTGGTCGACGCGCTGGGCAACCCGATCGACGGCAAGGGCCCGATCGAGGCCGAGGGCCGCCGCGTCGCCGACGTCAAGGCGCCGGGCATCATCCCGCGCAAGTCGGTGCACGAACCGATGGCCACCGGCCTGAAATCGGTCGACGCGATGATCCCGATCGGCCGCGGCCAGCGCGAGCTGATCATCGGCGACCGCCAGACCGGCAAGACCGCCGTCGCGCTCGACGCGATCCTGAACCAGAAGGTCTACAACGAGGCCGCCGGCGACGACGAATCGAAGAAGCTCTACTGCGTCTACGTCGCGGTGGGCCAGAAGCGCTCGACCGTCGCGCAGCTGGTCAAGAAGCTCGAGGAAACCGGCGCGATCGCCTATTCGATCGTCGTGGCCGCCACCGCCTCGGACGCGGCGCCGATGCAGTTCCTCGCGCCCTATTCGGCCACCGCGATCGCCGAGCATTTCCGCGACAACGGCCGCCACGCGCTGATCATCTACGATGACCTGTCGAAGCAGGCCGTCGCCTATCGCCAGATGTCGCTCCTGCTGCGCCGCCCGCCGGGCCGCGAAGCCTATCCGGGCGACGTGTTCTACCTGCACTCGCGGCTGCTGGAGCGGTCGGCGAAACTCAACGAGGACAACGGCGCGGGCTCGCTGACGGCGCTGCCGATCATCGAAACCCAGGGCGGCGACGTGTCGGCCTTCATCCCGACCAACGTGATCTCGATCACCGACGGCCAGATCTTCCTCGAGACCGAGCTGTTCTACCAGGGTGTCCGCCCGGCCGTGAACACCGGCCTGTCGGTCAGCCGGGTGGGGTCTTCGGCGCAGACCAAGGCGATGAAATCGGTCGCCGGCCCGGTCAAGCTGGAACTGGCGCAGTACCGCGAGATGGCGGCCTTCGCGCAGTTCGGCTCCGACCTCGACGCCGCGACGCAGAAGCTTTTGAACCGCGGCGCGCGCCTGACCGAACTGATGAAGCAGCCGCAGTATTCGCCGCTGACCAACGCGGAAATCGTCTGCATCATCTACGCCGGCACCCAGGGCTACCTCGACGGCATCGCGGTCAAGGATGTCGGCCGCTACGAGGCCGACCTGCTCAAGCACCTGCGCACCGACCATCGCGATCTTCTGGACGACATCACCCACAACGACCGCAAGGTTTCCGGTGACCTCGAGGAAAAGATCCGCGCCGCGCTCGACGGGTTCGCGAAGACCTTCGCCTGAGCGGCGGTGAAAGGACGGGGACATGCCTAGTCTGAAGGACCTGAAGAACCGGATCGGAAGCGTCACCTCGACGCGGAAGATCACCAAGGCGATGCAGATGGTCGCGGCGGCGAAGCTGCGCCGCGCGCAGGACGCCGCCGAAGCCGCGCGGCCCTATGCCGAGCGGATGAACGCGGTGATGGGGGGCCTTGCCTCGGGCCTCGCGGGGTCGGACAGCGCGCCCAGGCTGCTGGCCGGCACCGGCAACGACCAGGTGCACCTGCTGGTCGTGATGACGGCCGAACGCGGGCTGTGCGGCGGCTTCAACTCGACCATCGTCCGGCTCGCCCGGCAGCGGATCGCGGAACTGACCGCGCAGGGCAAGACGGTCAAGATCCTGACCGTCGGCAAGAAGGGCCGCGAGCAGCTCAAGCGCGACCATGCCAAGCTCTTCGTCGCCCATGTCGACCTGTCCGAGGTCAAGCGCATCGGCTACGACAATGCCCAGTCGATCGCGCGCGACCTGATCCAGCGCTTCGACGCGGGCGAATTCGATGTCGCCACGATCTTCTTCAACCGCTTCCAGTCGGTGATCGCGCAGGTGCCGACCGCGCAGCAGGTGATCCCGGCGGTGTTCGAGGACGGTGGCGAGGCTTCGGCGCTTTATGATTACGAACCGTCGGAAGAGGAAATCCTCGCCGACCTGCTGCCGCGCGGGGTGGCGACGCAGCTGTTCACCGCGCTGCTGGAAAACGCCGCCTCGGAACAGGGCGCGCGGATGACCGCGATGGACAACGCCACGCGCAACGCCGGCGACATGATCGAACGCCTGACGATCGAGTACAACCGCACCCGCCAGGCCGCGATCACCAAGGAACTCATCGAAATCATCTCGGGCGCCGAGGCGCTCTGACGGAACCGGAGAAACGACATGGCAACTGAAACTGGTAAAGTCACGCAGGTGATCGGCGCCGTCGTGGACGTTCAGTTCGACGGCCACCTGCCGGCGATCCTCAACGCGCTTGAAACCGACAACAACGGCAAGCGCCTGGTTCTGGAAGTCGCGCAGCACCTGGGCGAGAACACGGTGCGCACCATCGCGATGGACGCGTCCGAAGGCCTGGTGCGCGGCCAGTCGGTGACCGACACCGGCGGCCCGATCATGGTGCCGGTCGGCAACGCCACGCTGGGCCGCATCCTCAACGTCATCGGCGAGCCGGTGGACGAGGGCGCGCCGGTCGAGGCGAAGGAACATCGCGCGATCCACCAGCCGGCGCCGACCTTCGAGGAGCAGTCGACCTCGTCGGAGATCCTCGTCACCGGCATCAAGGTCATCGACCTGCTGGCCCCCTATTCGAAGGGCGGCAAGATCGGCCTGTTCGGCGGCGCCGGCGTGGGCAAGACGGTTCTGATCATGGAACTGATCAACAACATCGCCAAGGTGCACTCGGGCTACTCGGTCTTCGCCGGCGTCGGCGAGCGGACGCGTGAGGGCAACGACCTGTATCACGAGATGATCGAGTCGAACGTCATCAAGCCCGACAACCTCGAGGAAAGCCAGGTGGCGCTGGTCTACGGCCAGATGAACGAACCGCCGGGCGCGCGCGCCCGCGTCGCGCTGACCGGCCTGACGCTGGCCGAGCAGTTCCGCGACCAGTCGGGGACCGACGTTCTGTTCTTCGTCGACAACATCTTCCGCTTCACGCAGGCGGGCTCCGAAGTGTCGGCGCTTCTGGGCCGCATCCCCTCGGCCGTGGGCTACCAGCCGACGCTGGCCACCGACATGGGCGCGATGCAGGAACGCATCACCTCGACCAAGGCGGGGTCGATCACCTCGATCCAGGCCGTCTACGTTCCGGCCGACGACCTGACCGACCCGGCGCCCGCGACGACCTTCGCGCACCTCGACGCGACCACGGTGCTGTCGCGCGCGATCTCGGAACTGGGCATCTACCCGGCGGTGGACCCGCTCGACTCCTCCAGCCGGATCCTCGATCCCGGCATCGTCGGCGAAGAGCACTACGAGGTCGCCCGCGCGGTGCAGGGGATCCTCCAGCGCTACAAGTCGCTGCAGGACATCATCGCGATCCTCGGGATGGACGAACTCAGCGAAGAGGACAAGCTGTCCGTGGCCCGCGCCCGGAAGATCCAGCGCTTCCTCAGCCAGCCCTTCGACGTCGCCAAGGTCTTCACCGGCTCGGACGGCGTGCAGGTGCCGCTGGAAAAGACCATCGAATCCTTCAAGGCGGTGGTGAACGGCGAATACGATCACCTGCCCGAGGCCGCGTTCTACATGGTCGGTGACATCGAGGACGTGAAGGCCAAGGCCCGCAAGCTCGCCGCGGACGCGGCGTAAGGGGGCGACATGGCCGACACGATGCAGTTCGACCTCGTCTCGCCGGAGAAGCGGCTTGCCTCGCTCGCGGCGCGCGAGGTGCGCATTCCGGGCGCCGACGGCGACATGACGGCGATGCCGGATCATGCGCCGGTGATCACCACGCTGCGCCCCGGCATCCTGACCGTGGTCGGCGCCGACGGTGCGAGCCAGTCCTTCGCGGTCACCGGCGGCTTTGCCGAGATCGGCACCGGCGGCGCCTCGGTCCTGGCCGAGAAGGCGATGCCCGCGGGCGATGTCAGCGCGTCGGTGATCGAGGCGCTGATCGCCGATGCCCAGGCCCAGGCGGCGGAGGCCCCGGCCGAGGCGAAGGACGCCGCCGAGAAGGTGGTGACCGACATGCAGGCCCTCAGGGGCGCGCTGGGCGTCTGACATATCTACATCCGAACGCAGGGCCCCGCCGTCATGGCGGGGCTTTTTTCGTTGGCCCGGCCGGCTATTCCGGCTGCGGGAGGCATGTGGCATGAGCCGGCGGGTCAGGCGAATACTGTTGCGGGCGGCATTGGCCGGTATCGGGATCGCGCTGGCGGTTCAGCTCCTGACCGATAACGCCCCGCCATTCATTCTCGCGGTGTTCCTCTTCGGGCTGGCCGTGGTCCTGATCGTCGCCGCGCTGGATGCGCGGGCTGCCGGGTGGGTCAGCATGGGCGGCATCGCGCTGACCCGGCGGCGCGCGCCACGCGTCTTCGCCGTCTATGTCCGGGTGGTGCTGTTTGGTGGCGGCCTGACGATGGCCGGTCTTGCGGTTTTCAGCCTCGTCACCGCGGGCGGGCCGTGAGGGGATGCAGGCAGGCCTTTCCCCGTCCCATCCGAACGGCTATTCAGGTGGTGTAAGGGGTTCGCCATGCGCCATGTCGCCGGTCACAGTCTGGGAATCGACCAGGGCTCGGTCGTGCTGTTTTCCGACCACGAGGACGGCGGCCCGATGTGGACCGGCGCGGGCCCGCGTGCGGTGCGCCGGCGCATCGATTTCGGCGATGCCTTCCGCGCGCCGCCGGTGGTGCATGTCGGGCTGACGATGTGGGACATGGATGGCGACGTCAACGCGCGCTGCGACCTAGCCGCCGAGGCGGTGGAGGCCACCGGGTTCACGCTGGTAATCCGCACCTGGGGCGACAGCCGGATCGCGCGGGTGCGCGCCGACTGGCTGGCGCTGGGCGAGGTCTGGGCCGCGGACGACTGGCGGATCTGATCCGCCGTCGCGGCCGGCTCACACCCGGCTGTAGTGGCCCTCGTAGATCGGCCCCAGCGTGTCGGTGTCGAACAGCGAGGACACCGAGGTGCCGTTCCAGATGTTCAGGATCGCCTGGGCGAAGACCGGCGCGGTGGGCACGATGCGGATGTTCGCCGCGTCGCGCACCGCCTCCGTCGGTTCGATCGTGTCGGTGATCACGAGGCTCTTCATCGCCGAATTGGTGATCCGGTCGACGGCGGGGCCCGAAAGCACGCCGTGGGTGATGTAGGAATGCACTTCGGCCGCGCCGCTGTTGATCAGCAGGTCGGCGGCCTTGCACAGCGTTCCGGCGGTGTCGCAGATATCGTCGACGATGATGCAGGTCTGGCCGGTCACGTCGCCGATCACGGTCATGTCCGCGACCTCGCCGGGCCGGGTGCGGCGCTTGTCGACGATCGCCAGGCCGCAGCCGATCCGCTGCGCCAGTTCCCGCGCCCGCGCCACGCCGCCGACATCGGGGGAAACCACCGTCACCTTGTCCAGCCGGCCGCGGAACTGCGCCTCGATATCCAGGGCGAAGATCGGCGCGGCGTAGAGATTGTCCACCGGGATGTCGAAAAAGCCCTGGATCTGCGCGGCATGCAGATCCATCGTCAGCACCCGCTCGATCCCCGCCTCGGTCAGCAGGTTCGCCACCAGCTTGGCCGAGATCGGGGTCCGGGCCTTGGTGCGCCGGTCCTGCCGTGCATAGCCGAAATAGGGGATCACCGCGGTGATCCGCGCCGCCGAGGAACGGCGCAACGCGTCGGCGATGATCATCAGTTCCATCAGGTTGTCGTTGGCGGGGCGCGAGGTCGGCTGGATGATGAACATGTCCTCGCCGCGGACGTTCTCGAACACCTCGACGAAGATCTCCTGGTCGTTGAACCGTTCGACGCGGGCATCGACGAGCCCCACGCTCATGCCCCTGTGCATCGACATCCGCCGCGCGATGGCGCTGGCCAGCGTCCGGTTGGCATTGCCGGAAATCAGCTTGGGCTCGGTGATCGTGGGCATGGGGTGGTCCTCGGCAGCGTCGTCGGATGACGGATTCGTGACGTTGCACAGCCCATAGCACCGGGCTAGCGTGCCGGCAAACCGAAGCAGGGCAGGGGGCGCGGCATGGCGCGGATCGACTACTATTTCGCCACGGTCTCGCCCTTCACCTACCTTGCCGGCACCCGGCTGGAGGAGATCGCCGCCCGGCACGGGCTGGAGATCGCCTACCGGCCGCTCGACATCCTCGCGCTCCTTGACCGGACCGGCGGCATCCGGCCGGCCGAGCGGCACCAAAGCCGCAAGGACTACCGGCTGCAGGAGATGCGCCGGCAGGCGAAGAAGGCGGGCCTGCCCCTGAACCTGCAACCGGCGTTCTGGCCGGCCAATCCCGCGCCGTCCTCCTATGCGGTGATCGCCGCGCAGGCGGCAGTCGGCAAGGGCGAGGCGGCGGGTGACCTCGGCGCGCTCGTCCATGGCTTCTGCCGCGCCTGCTGGGCCGAAGAGCGCGACATCGCCGACGACGAGGTGGTGCGCGAGGTGCTGGCGGCGGCGGGTTTCGATCCGGCGCTGGCCGATCGCGGGCTTCTGCTGGGGGCCGAAACCTATGCGCGCAACCTGGATGAGGCGGCGAACCGCGGCGTCTTCGGCGCGCCGTTCTACATCACCGAGGGGGACGAGCGGTTCTGGGGGCAGGACCGGCTTGACGATCTCGACGCGCATCTGGCGGGCCGGCTCTGATGCCCATCGCCGAACGGGCGGGCCTTGCCGTTCACTGGCAGGATTACGGCGAAGGCCCGCGCCCGGTGCTGGCGCTGCACTGTTCGCTGGCGCGCGGCGGCGCCTGGGCCGGGGTGGCGGCGCGGCAGGGCGATGACGTGACGCTGACCGCGCCCGACCTGCCCGGCCACGGCCAGAGCGGCGACTGGGACGGGACCGGCGATTTCGTGCGGCTGTGCACCCGGGTCGCCGGCGCGATGATCTCGCGCCCTGTCGATCTCGTCGGCCATTCGCTGGGCGGGGTCGCGGCGCTCAGGCTGGCGCTGGCCGCGCCCGAGGCGGTGCGCACGCTGACGCTGATCGAACCGGTGCTGTTCGCCGCCGCGCGCGGCAGCCCGGAGTATCCGGCCTGCCGCGACGAGGCCGCGCGCAACTTCGCGCCGATGGCCACGGGCGACCGCGAGGCCGCTGCGCGGAACTTCACGACAAGCTGGGGCGACGGCACGGACTGGGATGCGATCCCCGACCGCCTGCGCCGCTACATGGCCGAGCGCATCCACCTGATCCCGGCGACCGACGCGGCGCTCTTCGACGATGCCGGCGGGCTTCTGGACGAAGGGCGGCTGGAGGCGCTCGACCTGCCGGTGATGATCATCGCCGGCGCCGCCTCGCCGCCGGTCATACCCCGGATCGCCGAGGCGATCGCGGCGCGGCTGCCCGATGTCGGCGTGGCCGAGGCGCCGGGCGCGGGGCACATGGCGCCGATCACCCATCCTGACGAGGTGGCGGGCCTGATCCGCGTGAACATGGATCGCGGCTAGCGGCCGCCGCCCGGCCTATTCGCCCGCCACGGCGGCGAGGAAGCGCTCCACATCCGCCCCGGTCGTCGACCAGGAACAGACCAGCCGCGCGGTCAGCACCTCGTCTTCGGGGCCGTGCGGCGATTGCCCGAAGGGCCACAGATAGTATTTCGCCCCGGCCTCTTGTGCCGCCCGGTGCCCGGCGCGCGGCCAGCCGGCGAAGACGGCGTTGGCCTGCGTCGGGTGCATCAGCCGGGCGCCCGGCAGGCCAAGGATGCCCTGCGACAGCCGCGCCGCCGCATCATTGGCCCGGCGCGCGAGGTCAAGCCACAGGTCGCCCTCCAGATAGGCGTCCATCTGCGCCGACAGGTAGCGATGCTTGGAAAACAGGTGGCCGCCGCGCTTGCGCCGAAGTTCGAATTCCCAGGCCTTCGCGGGATCGAAGATCACCACCGCCTCGACCCCCAGGCAGCCGTTCTTGGTGCCGCCGAACGACAGCACGTCCACCCCCGCCTTCCAGGTCATCTCGGCCGGGGTGGACCCGTCGGCGACCAGCGCGTTGGCAAACCGCGCGCCGTCCATGTGCACGGGCAGGCCGAACTCCCGCGCCACGGCGCAAAGCGCCGCGACCTCGGCGGCGGAATAGACCGTGCCGGCCTCGGTCGCGTTGGTGATCGTCACCGGCCCGCGCTGGATGTTGTGCACGCCGCCTTGGGCCGTGGCCGTTACCGTATCGCGCAGCGCCTCGGGCGTGATCCTCGCGTCCGGGCCGTCGATCAGCACCAGTTTCGCGCCGCCGGTGTAGAATTCCGGCGCGCCGCATTCGTCCTGTTCGACATGCGCCAGCCGGTGGCAGAACACCGCCTGCCACGGCTGGGCGAGGATCGCCAGCGCCAGCGCGTTCGCCGTGGTGCCCGTCGCGACAAGGTAGACCGCCGCCTCCGGCGCTTCGAAGATCTCGCGGATCCGCGTGCGCACCCGGTCCATGATCGGATCGTTGCCATAGGGCATGGCATAGCCCGCGTTCGCCGCGGCCAGCGCCGCCATGATCTCGGGCGCGGCGCCCGAGGAATTGTCGGAGGCGAAATGCATCGTCACAGATCCTCGATGATGTGGTCTTCCCAGTCTTCTTCCGGCACCTCGTATTCCGGCACCGTCCAGCCGCGCACCGACTGGCCCGCGTCGTGCACGCTGTCGGGGTCGCCGGTGATCAGCGGATGCCAGTCGGGCAGCGGCCGGCCCTCGTGGCGCAGCTTGTAGGCGCAGGTGGCGGGCAACCACCAGGCGACCTTGGCGATGGTCTTCGGGGTCAGGAACACGCATTCGGGCACGAACGTGCGGCGGTTTTCATACTGGCCGCAGCGGCAGGTTTCCGGGTCCAGCAGCCGGCAGGCGACGCGGGTGAAGGCCAGTTCGCCGGTGTCCTCGTCTTCCAGCTTGTTCAGGCAGCACTTGCCGCAGCCGTCGCACAGCGCCTCCCATTCCGCGCCGTTGAGCTGGCGCAGCGGGCGGTCCCAGAACCGGGGGCGGAGGCGGGTGTCGCGCGTCGTCATGGCGGCGGAGACTGCGGCAAAGGGCGGGGAAAGAAAAGCCCCGGCGCGCCGGGTGCGGCCGCGCTATTCAGCGGCCAGAATTTCGCGGGCGCGGGCGCAGTCGCGCTCCATCTGCGCGATCAGGCCGTCGACGCCGTCGAAGGTCATCTCCGGGCGCAGGAACTCGACGAAGCCGACCGAAAGAACCTGCCCGTACAGGTCGCCGGCGAAGTCGAACAGGAAGGTTTCGAGGTTCGGGCGGTTCTCGCCGAACATCGGCCGCACCCCGAGGCTCGCGGCGCCGTGCCAGGTGCCGGCCTGCGGGCCGGTCAGCACATCGACGGTGACGGCATAGACGCCGAAGCGCGGCAGGTGCAGCCCGGCGACCGCCATGTTGGCGGTGGGATAGCCCAGGTCGCGGCCGCGTTTCTCGCCGTGCAGCACCGGCCCCTCGATCCGGTGCCAGTGGCCCAGCATCCGCGCGGCGTCGCGCGGGCGGCCCTCGCTCAGCGCGGTGCGGATCGCGGTCGAGGATATCTCTTCCGTGCCCTGCGCGATCAGCGGCGCGACGGTGGTGCCAAAGCCCAGCGCGGCGCCCATCCGTTCCAGTGTTTCGGTGCTGCCCTTGCGGCCCCTGCCGAAGCAGAAATCGGCGCCGACGGTGACATGCGCGACGCCCAGCCCCGTCACCAGAACGTCCTGCACGAAATCCTCCGCCGCCATCCCGGCCAGCCGATGGTCGAACGGAAGCTCGTACAGCCGCTCGACCCCCAGTTTCTGCAGCCGGTGCGCGCGCGCCTCGGCCTCCATCAGCCGGAAGGGCGGCGCGTCGGGGGCGAAGAACTGCCGGGGATGCGGTTCGAAGGTGACAACGCCCAGGGGCAGGCCGGGCCGGCGCGCCAGGTCGATGACCGACCGGTGGCCCAGGTGCACGCCGTCGAAATTGCCCATCGCGACCGATGCCCCGCGCGCGGCGGGATCGAGGCCGGTCCAGCTGTGCCGTCGGATCATGCGCCCCCGCTGGCGGGCCGCCCCGCCGGATCGATCAGTCGAACTTGCGGCTGGGCGCCAACACCAGCGCCTCGCCTTTCAGCACGACCGTATCGCCCACAGCGCAGTGGGTTTCAAGGGTCACCCGGCGGCGCGAATGGTCGATCGCGGTGACCTTGACCTCGGCGATCACCGTGTCGCCGGGGCGTACCGGCGCCATGAACTTCAGGCTCTGGCCCAGGTAGACCGTGCCGTGGCCCGGCAGCTGTTCGCCGATCACCGCGGAAATCAGCCCGGCGGTCAGCATGCCATGCGCGATCCGGCCCTCGAAGATCGTTTCCCGGGCGTAATCGTCGTCGAGATGCACGGGGTTGCGGTCGGTCGAGACCTCGGCGAACAGCTCGATATCGCGATCGGTGATCGTTTTCTGGAGATAGCGGGTCATCCCGATCTCCAGATCCTCGATGCAGATCGTTCCGCGCGGCAGGTTGTCGAGCATCTCTTCGAATCCCCGGTTCATGTTGCGCCGCAGCGTTACACGGACCGGGGCCGCCGATCAAGCGGCCGCGCAAGATTATTGTCATTTTGCCGCGGGCGGCAGAAATATTCTTGCTTGCCCGTTTCGCGCTAGCGCAGCTTGCCGATCGCGTAGGTCGGGCCGATCTGGCGCTCCGCCAGCCACGGTGCGAGGCGGGCGGGATCGGGGTTGTCCGGGTCCGGGCCGAATTCCGCCGCGGCGAGGCCGCCGGTGACGAAGACGGTATCGATGCCCTCGGCCAGCCCGCCCTGCACGTCGGTGGCGATGCCGTCGCCCACCGCCAGAAAGCCCGCGGCCTCGACATCGCGCCCGGCATGGGCGGCAAGCCGGCGGCGCGCGAGATCGTAGATCGGCGGATGCGGCTTGCCGAAGTAGAGCGCGGTGCCGCCCATCTCTTCGTAGAGCGCGGCCAGCGCGCCGGCGCAGTAGATGCGGGTGTCGCCGTAATCGACGACGAGATCGGGGTTGGTGCACAGCATCGGCAGGCCCCGCGCCTTGGCCGACAGGAAGCGGCCGCGGTAATCCTCGGGCACGTCGGTCATCTCGTCGAACGGCCCGGTGCAGACGATGCCCTCGGCCGCGTCGAACCCGACCCGCGCGATCGGCAGCGGATCGGCGAGGTCGGCGGGCGGGGCGGCGAAGAAGCTGTCGTCCTTCTCCGGCCCCAGGTGCCAGACCTTCTGGCCGACCGCGCCGGTGAACATCCCGTATTGCGCCGCGTCGCCCGAGCTTGCCACGACGTCCCAGGCGTCGCGCGGCACCCCGATCCGGTCGAGTTGCCGGATCACCTGCGCCGAGGGCCGCGGCGCGTTGGTGACCAGCGCCACAAGCCCGCCGCCGGTCCGGAACGCCTGCAGCGCGGCGACGGCGGCGGGAAAGGGATTTTTGCCGTTGTGCAGACAGCCCCAGAGATCGCACAGCAGCGCGTCGTAGCGCGGGGCGATGTCCGCAAGGGCGGCGATGATCCGGGTCATGGGCGGGCCTTTCGGGTGGAACGGGCGGCAAAATCCTTCGTCCGAAGGATTTTGCCGGGCGCCTGCGGCGCGGACGTCAAGGTTTTTCGTCCGAAAAACCCTTGACGGGCAGGTCCGCAAAACTCTTCGGACGAAGAGCCTTGCGGCCTCGGCCAGGGTCAGAGCTTGAGCGCCGGGATGATCTGCTTCTTGCGGCTCATGATCCCCGGCAGCACCACCGTGTCGCCCGAAACCGTCGCGCCGAAGCTGGCCTCCGCGATCCGTTTCACAAGGTCGTTCGGCACCAGCAGCGTCGCCTCTTCGCGGATGATGTCGATGATGAACAGCAGCACCTGCTCGGCCCCGTCCTCGGCCGCGATCCCCGGCATCGCCGCCATCAGCGCGTCCTTGCGGGCAAGGATGGTCTTGGGCGAGGTCGTCTCCAGCACCGAGATCCGCAGCTGCTTGCCGGCGACCTCGTATTCCTTCGAATCCATCCGCAGAAGTTCCGCCTCGGAGAAGGCCGAGACGTCGGATTTCGCGGCGAACAGCTCCTCGGCGTAGTCCGGGATCGAGATCCCCAGATCGCCTGCCAGTTTCTCGGCCACCGCGCGGTCGTGGTCGGTGGTGGTGGGGGAGCGGAATTCCAGCGTGTCCGACAGGATGCACGACAGCATCGCGCATTTCACCGGGTCGGGCATCTTCGCGATGTCCGCCCCGATCAGGTCGTGCATGATCGTCGCGGTGCAGGCCAGCGGCCGGATCGTGATGTCGATCGGCCCCTTGGTCTTCAGCCCGCCGGCGAGCAGGTGATGGTCGATGATCTGCACCACGTTCGCCTCGTTGATCGAGCCGGGCAGCTCGGCGGGGTTGTTGGTGTCGACCACCACGCAGGTCTCGCCCGGTTCGACATCGGCGATGATCTCGGGCTTGTCGAGATTCCAGCGCTCGAGCACGAAGGCGGCCTCGGTATTGGGCTCGCCCAGCAGGACGGGCTTGGCGGGCATGCCCTTCACCTCGTTCAGATACCAGGCCCAGATGATGGGCGAGCCGGTGGAATCGGTGTCGGGCGACTTGTGGCCGAAGACCTTGATCATGGGTCGGGTCCCTCTGTTCGGGCTATTGGAAATCGCGCGCCTTGTAGCGCCGCGGGCGGGTCTTGTCACCCCGTTTCGCCGCGCCGCGGCATCGGGTCAGAAGGGCCGGCGCTCAAGCTCGAAACCGCGCTCTTCGAGAAGCCGCAGCAGGCCCGCCGGCCCGGACAGATGCGCCGCGCCGACCGCCACCGCCGCGGAACGGCCCTCGACGGCGGGCAGCAGCACGTCGATCCAGGCGCGGTTGCGCGCGGACAGCAGTACCTCTTCCATCGCCGCGAAATCCCGGGCCAGGCGGTCGGCCTCGGCGCCGGGCAGCGACATCGCGACGAAGCGGGAATATTCCCAGATCAGCCGGTGTTCCTCGCGAAACCAGGCTTCCGCCATCGTCGCCAGCGCATCCTCGGCCTGACCGGCAAGCGGCAGCGAGGCGCGCAGCATGTCGATCTGGCGGTCGAAGGACAGGCCGTCGAAGATGCCCAGCGCGGTGTCCCAGGGTTCCAGCGCGCGCATCGGCACGCCGGCGGCCTCGGCGCGATCCATCAACAGCCGGTCGAGCCCCTGGCGCGGCGGCTGGCCGCCCTCGGTCAGGCAGGCGGGCAGCGCCAGCAGCACCGCGACATACCACGGCCGGAACTTGGCGCCCAGGAACGGCGGGATGTCACGCGCCCGGAATTCCGCCGCGAGGCGCTGCCAGTCGTCCTCCGGCAGCGCTTCGGGCAGGGTCGGGCCATCGGTCAGAAACAGCCGCGAGGGATCGCGCGCGACGGTCTGCTGCAACGTCTCGACCTCGGCATCGGTCGCCTCGACGAACAGGATCTCGGCCCCGGCGACGGTGGGTGCCAGCCGCTCCGCGATCGCCTCCATCCGCGGATCGTAAAGGTGATAGGTGCCGATCACCGCGATCTCGGTCGCGCCGCGCCGGGCGACCCAGTGATTGCCCGCCGCATGCGGCGACGGGCCGACCGCGGCCCTGAGGGCGGCGCGGTCGGCCTCGGGCAGGGCGGGAAGCAGATCCTGCCCCGCGCAGTCCGCGCCGGCGGACAGGGCGGGCGCGGCAAGACCGGCGAGGACCAGCGCGACGGTCAGGACAAGGCGGGCGAACATGGCAACTCCGAAACCGGGGGCGGGCCCGGCCTACCCTGCCAGCCCGCGCCGGACCTTGCCAGAAGACCCGTTCATTTTTTCGCTTTCGGACCTGTTGACACCTCCGCGAGACCTGCCTATCTCCGCGCTGCTGGCACTCACCGCGAGCGAGTGCTAACGCAAGCATGAAACCTGGAACCTAGGGAGTGTTACCAGATGGCGTTCAAACCGCTTCACGACCGTGTGCTGGTCAAGCGCGTCGAGAGTGACGAGAAGACCAAGGGCGGCCTGATCATCCCCGATACCGCGAAGGAAAAGCCGGCCGAGGGCGAGGTCGTCGCCACCGGCGAGGGCGCGCGCAAGGACTCGGGCGAGCTGATCGAGATGGCCGTGAAGGCCGGCGACCGCATCCTGTTCGGCAAGTGGTCGGGCACGGAGGTGACGATCGACGGCGAAGAGCTGCTGATCATGAAGGAAAGCGACATCCTGGGCGTCATCGCCTGACAGGGCCGGCCGGGCCGGGCGCCGTGACGCGCCCCGCCGCCGCGCCCCGGGCACCCCGGGACAATCCACGCAACACCAGACAACCAGGAGAAGCCAGATGGCAGCCAAGGAAGTCAAATTCGATACCGACGCCCGCGATCGCATGCTCAAGGGCGTCAACACCCTCGCCGACGCGGTGAAGGTGACGCTTGGCCCGAAGGGCCGCAACGTGGTGATCGAGAAGTCGTTCGGCGCCCCGCGCATCACCAAGGACGGCGTGACCGTCGCCAAGGAGATCGAACTCACCGACAAGTTCGAGAACATGGGCGCGCAGATGGTCAAGGAAGTGGCCAGCCGCACCAATGACGAGGCCGGCGACGGCACCACCACCGCCACCGTGCTCGCCCAGGCGATCATCCGCGAGGGCATGAAGGCGGTCGCCGCCGGCATGAACCCGATGGATCTCAAGCGCGGCATCGACCTGGCGACCTCGAAGGTCGTCGAGGCGATCAAGGCCGCCTCCCGCCCGGTCAACGACTCGGCCGAGGTCGCGCAGGTCGGCACGATTTCCGCCAACGGCGAGGCCGAGATCGGCACGATGATCGCGGAAGCGATGCAGAAGGTCGGCAACGAGGGCGTCATCACCGTCGAGGAAAACAAGGGGATGGTGACCGAGGTCGAAGTGGTCGAAGGGATGCAGTTCGACCGCGGCTACCTGTCGCCCTACTTCGTGACGAACCCCGACAAGATGATCGCGGAACTCGAAGACTGCCTGATCCTGCTGCACGAGAAGAAGCTGTCGTCGCTGCAGCCGATGGTGCCGCTGCTGGAATCGGTGATCCAGTCGCAAAAGCCGCTGCTGATCATCGCCGAGGACGTGGAAGGCGAGGCGCTGGCAACGCTGGTGGTGAACAAGCTGCGCGGCGGCCTGAAGATCGCCGCCGTGAAGGCCCCGGGCTTCGGCGACCGCCGCAAGGCCATGCTGCAGGACATCGCGATCCTGACCGGCGGCCAGGTGATCTCGGACGATCTGGGCATGAAGCTCGAGAATGTCGGCATCGACATGCTCGGCTCGGCCAAGAAGGTGTCGATCAACAAGGACAACACCACCATCGTCGACGGTGCCGGCGAGAAGGCCGAGATCGAGGCCCGCGTGGCGCAGATCCGCACCCAGATCGAGGAAACCACCTCCGACTACGATCGCGAGAAGCTGCAGGAGCGGGTTGCCAAGCTCGCCGGCGGCGTCGCCGTGATCCGCGTCGGCGGCATGACCGAGGTCGAGGTGAAGGAGCGCAAGGACCGCGTCGATGACGCGCTCAACGCGACCCGCGCCGCGGTGCAGGAAGGCGTTGTCGTCGGCGGCGGCGTGGCGCTGGTGCAGGGCGGCAAGGCGCTGGCCGGCGTGACCGGCGCGAACAGCGACCAGGATGCGGGCGTCGCGATCGTGCGCCGCGCGCTGGAAGCCCCGATGCGCCAGATCGCCGAGAACGCGGGTGTCGACGGTGCCGTGGTGGCCGGCAAGATCCGCGAATCGGACGACAAGGCCTTCGGCTTCAACGCGCAGACCGAGGAATACGGCGACATGTTCACCTTTGGCGTGATCGACCCGGCAAAGGTCGTGCGCACCGCGCTGGAAGACGCCGCGTCGGTCGCCGCGCTGCTGATCACCACCGAGGCCATGGTGGCCGAGAAGCCCGAGCCGAAGGGCGCGGCCAATGCCGGCGGCGGCATGCCCGACATGGGTGGCATGGGCGGGATGATGTAATCCCGGCCACGAGGCCGTTGAAACGGGAAGGGCGCCGGGCAACCGGCGCCCTTCTTCGTTGCCGGGCCGCATTCCGTCGCGCGCGGCTTTCATCGCCGGGCGCTTCGGGCATAGGCTGCGCCATGCGCCTGTTGCTGCTGACCCTGCTGACGATGACCGCCTTCGCGGCGAATTCCGTGCTCAACCGGATGGCGGTGGGGCCGGGGCTGATCGATCCGCTCGGGTTCGCGGCGGTGCGGGTCGTGGCCGGCGCGGCGATGCTGGCGGCGCTGGTGCTGGTGCGCGGCGGCTGGCGGCCGGCCGGGCCGGGCCGGGTCACCGGCGTCGCCGGGCTGACGGTCTACCTGCTGGGGTTTTCGCTGGCCTATCTCGCGCTCGATGCCGGGACCGGGGCGCTGATCCTGTTCGCCATGGTGCAGGTGACGATGTTCGCCGGGGCGCTGGCGGCGCGCGAGGCGGTGCCGGCGCGGCGCTGGGCGGGGGCCGGGCTGGCGCTGGCGGGGCTCGCGCTGCTGGTCGCGCCGGGAATCGGCGCCGCGCCGCCCGCGGGTGCGGCGGCGGCGATGGCCGCGGCGGGGATCGGCTGGGGCCTCTATTCGCTGGCCGGGCGCGGTGCGACCGATCCCTTGGGCGCGACGGCGGCGAACTTCCTGCTGGCGGTTCCGGTCGTCACCGGCATCGCGGTTCTGGCCGGGGCCGGGCCCGCCGCCGCAACCCCGGCGGGGCTGTGGCTTGCGGCGCTGTCGGGCGCGGTGACCTCGGGGACGGGCTATGCCCTGTGGTACGCGATCCTGCCGGCGCTGGGCGCGGCGCGCGGCGGGGTGGCGCAGCTGACCGTGCCGGTGATCGCGGCCGTGGCCGGGGCCATCCTGCTGTCGGAACCGGTAGGGCTGCGCCTCGCCCTCGCCGCGGCGCTGGTGCTGGGCGGCGTCGGCTGGGCAAGCTGGCCGCGCCGCTAAAGCGGCAGGACCATCCGGTGCACGTCATGCCGGCGGTCGCCGAAGGCGACGCCGGTCTTCGTCAGCACATGGCGAAAGCCCTCGCGTTCCCAGAACGCGCGGCCGCGCGGGTTCGCCTCCAGCACCCCAAGGTAGAGCCGCACCGCGCCCCGGCCGCGGGCCCTGTCCAGCACCGCGTTCAGCAGCACGGGCCCAAGGCCCCGCCCGCGCCGCCGGCCATCGATCAGCAGCAGGCCCAGATAGGCGTCCCCGGCTTCCGGATATCCGAAGGACATCGCCGCGACGCCCACAAGGTCCGCGCCCTCGAACAGGCCCAGATGTGCGAGGTCGTCCAACCTGCCGCCCGGTGGCGTCTCGGCGAAGAATTCCTCGGCAAGACCGTCCTTGGGCGCGGCCCCGGTTTCCAGCCGCAGGTAATCGGCGACGCGCGGCACGATGGCCCTGACAAGGCCAAGGTCGGCCGCGGGATCGAGCCTGCGCACGACAGGCCCGGTCATCGCACGATCACCTCCAGCGGATCGTAGAGCAGCCCCGCACCCCAGGCCGCGGCGGCGAGGCTGTCGGGCTTGTGCCGCAGCCCGGCCAGTTCCGCCCGCGTCACCCAGCGGCGCTGCGTGACGATCCCCTCCGGATCGACCCAGCGCGCGGGCATCTCGCCCTCGGGCCGGCAGCGGAAATAGATGTCGACCTGGTGAAAGCCGGTTTCCGGATCATGGAACTCGTTGACCAGCGCCGGGTCGCCCACCGTCACCCGCAGCCCGGTTTCCTCCCGGACCTCGCGCGCCAGGTTGTCGGGCAGCGAGGTTCCGGCGGCCACGCCGCCGCCCGGCGCGCACCACAGGTCCGACCGGCCCGCGGGATAGGCATTGACGATCAGGAGCCGGGCGTCGCGCAGGATCAGCGCGCGGGCCGCCAGCCGGGGCGAACGCGGCCGGGCCGTCATGACTTCGCGCGGACGCGATTCACATGGCCCATCTTCCGGCCCGGCCGCGCCTCGGCCTTGCCGTAAAGATGGATCGCCGCGCCGGCTTCGCGCGCGATCTCCGGCACCCGCAGCACGTCGTCGCCGATCAGGTTTTCCATCACCACGTCGGCATGGCGCGCGCCGTCGCCCAGCGGCCAGCCGGCGATCGCGCGGATGTGCTGTTCGAACTGGTCCACCGCGCAACCGTTCTGCGTCCAGTGCCCGGAATTGTGGACCCGCGGCGCGATCTCGTTGACCAGAAGCCCGGTGCGGGCGACGAAGAGTTCCACCCCGATCACGCCGACATAGTCGAGCGCGTTGAGGATTCGCGCCGCGATCAGCACCGCGTCCGAGCGCAGGCCGGGCGACAGCCGCGCCGGCACCGTTGTGGTGGCAAGGATGCCGCCCTCGTGCAGGTTCTCGCCCGGATCGTAGCAGGCCACCGATCCGTCGAGCCCGCGCGCCGCGATGACGGAGACCTCCCGCTCGAAGTCGATGAACCCCTCCAGCACCGCCATCCGCCCGCCCATCTCGGCCAGCGCAGCGGCCGCGTCGGACGGCGCCGACAGCCGCGCCTGGCCCTTGCCGTCATAGCCCAGCCGCGCGGTCTTGAGGATCGCCGGGCAGCCGATCTCAGCCAGCGTCGCCTTCAGCGCCGCGGCATCGGCGACCGGCGCCCAGGGCGCGGTGGCCAGCCCGATCCCGTTCAGGAAATCCTTCTCCGCCACCCGGTCCTGGGCGACGGCCAGCGCCCGCCGGTTCGGCCGGATCGGCACCACCGCCTCGATCGCGTCGAGCGCGGCCGTGGGCACGTTTTCCCACTCGTAGGTCACCACGTCGACCGCGCCCGCGAAGGCCGCCAGCGCCGCGGCATCGTCCCAGCCGGCATGGGTCGCCGCCGCGGCGACCTCTGCCGCCGGGCAGCCCGGTGCGGGATCGTAGACATGGGCGCGCAGCCCCAGCCGGCTGGCCGCGACCGCGAGCATCCGGCCCAGCTGTCCGCCGCCAAGGATGCCGATCGCCGCGCCGGGGGCCAGCGGCTCAGCCATCGCCGGGCTCCTCGGGGATCGAGGCCGACAGCGCCGCGCGCCAGTCGTCCAGCCGTTGCGCCAGCGCCGGGTCGGCCAGCGCGAGGATGGCCACCGCCATCAGCCCGGCATTGGCCGCCCCCGCCGCGCCGATCGCCATCGTCGCCACCGGGTAGCCGCGCGGCATCTGCACGATCGAATACAGGCTGTCGACGCCCGACAGCGCCTTCGTCTGAACCGGCACGCCGATCACCGGCAGCCGGGTCTTCGAGGCCATCATGCCGGGCAGATGCGCCGCGCCGCCGGCGCCGGCGACGATCACCTTCAGCCCGCGGCCCGCCGCCTCGCGCCCGTAGGCCCACAGCCGGTCCGGCGTGCGGTGGGCCGAGACGATCCGCGCCTCGTGGGCCACGCCGAACTCGTCGAGGATGCGCGCCGCCTCCTTCATCGTCGGCCAGTCCGACTGGCTGCCCATGATGATGCCGACATCCACGCCCATCGCGCTGCCCTCCTGCCAAGGCTCCCACCTTCCCTCGAGGAGCCCATAAACCATTGAAAACTATTGACCAAGCGACCACGCTGTAGGACACAAGGCAGCACACACCAACGGGACCGCCACAGCCCGCATCACCATGCGCCACCAATGAGCCCACAATGCCCTCGCGTAAGACCTCTAAGCAATCGAACCACATCCGGCAATCCCAGACGGGATACTGGACCTTCCGCCGCCGGGTGCCTGCTCAGCTGCAGGAATACCTGGGCAGGAAGGAATGGAAGGTCGCCCTCAGAACCAAATCTCATGCTGAGGCCGCTCTGATGGCCGAGAGGCACCTCCGAGCGTCCGAGCAGGCTTTCATGGAAGCGCGGATGGCGCTGGGCCTGATCACCGATCCTATCCAGATCACTCAGTTCGAAGCATGGAAGTCAGCTAAACAGAAGCTCGCCGGGTGGGACTTCCATAGCGATGACGTGCAAGACGGCTATGCGATGGAACTCATCGACATGGCCGAGCAGGGGAAGCTCTCACCCATCGGCAAGCAGGAACTCAGGATCATCAACAGTCGTGGCAATTACAGGGTGAACCCCACGGTGAAGGATGCCTGCGATCTCTACCGCCAAGACCAGGAGAAGAAGGGCCGAACCGAATACTCCCAGCGGCGGATGATGCAGGCCATCGACCGTGCCGTGAGGGCCTTCGAGGGCACCCTCGGCTCCCTCAACGTAGACATCATGACCGTGGGTAGGGCCGAGGCTCGATCCTACAGGGAAGAGCTCAGGAACGCTGGGTGCGCCGTGGGGACAGCCAATCGCTACATCTCGGTGATCTCTGCGATCTTCACTATGGCTGATCGTGAATTCGAACTCGGGAAGGCGAACCCGTTCACAGGGCTCAAGGAGGCGGAGGCCGGCAAGGATGCCAAGATGCCTATGACCCCTGAGCAGACCAAGAGGTTCATCGCGGGAACACCCGAGGGTGAACTGAGGTGGATCGTGAGGATGCTGGCGGGCACCGGGTGTCGCTTGAGTGAGATCGTGGGCCTCAGGGTGGAGGACGTCGATGTCACGGGCAACATCCCTCATCTGATCATCCGCCCCAACAAGGTGAGGAGCTTGAAGACCAAGAACAGCGAGAGGAAGGTCCCGCTAATAGCAGACAGCCTTGAGAGCGCCAGAGAGGCCCTCAGGGGGGCCAAGGACGGGTGGGTTTTCCCCTCCTACTACTACCGGTTCAACAACGCTTCCTCGGCCCTCTCCAAGGCTCTCAGGAAGGCTGGGGTGACCGACAAGAAGATCACGACGCACAGCCTGAGGCACAGCTTCGTGCAGGCCCTGCGGGATGCGGCGGTTCCTGAGGTGGTCGCACAGGCTCTGGTGGGTCACGCGGGGTCCAATGCGGTCCATGGAGCGTATGG
>CAYUXM010000016.1:0-24983 GCA_964448765.1 uncultured Rhodobacterales bacterium | reverse complement strand
AGGTCGACTTGCCGCAGCCCGAGGGGCCGATGAAGGCGGTCACCGCCTTGTCGAGGATGTCGACATCGACATCGATGATCGCGTGGGTGTCGCCGTAGTAGACCTGCACCTTGCGCGCCGTGATCTTGGAGTCGTTGGTTTCCACGGTTCTCTCCGTCAGTCGCATGTCGTCCATGTCCGGTCCTCCGGTTCCGGGGCTCACCAGCGGCGCTCGTAGCGACGGCGCAGGATGATGGCGAGGATGTTCATGGTCAGCAGGAACATCAGCAGGATGATGATACCGCCCCACGCCTTTTCGTAGAAGGCCACGTCGGCCCGCGCCGCCCAGGTGTAGATCTGCGCCGGCATCGCCGAATTCGCCTCGGTGAAGCCGGCGATCAGCCCGTCGGGATATTCGCGCGCCACGTAGCCGACCATGCCGATCAGCAGCAGCGGCGCGGTTTCGCCCAGCGCCTGCGCCAGCCCGATGATCGTGCCGGTCAGGATGCCCGGCATCGCCAGCGGCAGAACGTGGTGGAACACCGCCTGCATCCGGCTGGCGCCCACGCCAAGCGCCGCGTCGCGGATCGAGGGCGGCACCGCCTTGAGCGAGGCGCGCGTGGCGATGATGATCGTCGGCAGGGTCATCAGCGTCAGCACCAGTCCGCCGACCAGCGGCGCCGATTGCGGCAGGTGCATGAACTGGATGAACACCGCCAGACCGAGGATGCCGAAGACGATCGACGGCACCGCGGCGAGGTTCGAGATGTTCACCTCGATCAGGTCGGTGAACCGGTTCTGCGGCGCGAATTCCTCCAGATAGATCGAGGCGGCGACGCCGATCGGCAGGCTGAGCACCAGCACCACGATCATCATGAAGAACGAGCCGATCACCGAGGCGCCGATCCCCGCGCCGCCGGGGTTGTCCACCCCCGAATCGGTGCCCTGGATGAAGGTCCAGTTGAAGCCGCGCTTGAGGATTCCGGCGTCGTGCATCGCATCGACGATGTCGAGGTCGGTCGTCATCAGGAACCGGCTGTCGACCATCGTGTCGCGGGACAGCCGTCCCTTGTAATAGCCGTCCACGCGGGACGCGGCGGGCAGTTCGAACCGCACCGGTTCGCCCAGCCGGTCGGGATTCGCGCGGTAGAACTCGCGGATCGTGCCGCCGGTCTTGCCGAGAATGCGCTCCACCGCGGCGGCGTCGAAGGGCACGGTCACGCCGGCCGACTCCATCCGCTCCTGCAGCGCGGCGTTGAAAAACTCCTGGTAGGCGGAGGTCTTCATCAGCTGGCTTTCGGCCTCGTCGAACTGGGCCTGGGTCAGCGTGAACTCGATATCCACGACCATCCGGCTGAACGCCGGCATGCCCGAGCGCACGATCGAGACCGCGAGCACGGCGAGAAACACCAGCCCGATCAGGATCGCGGTGATCCCGTAGGCGCGGAACCGCTTCTCCGAGGCGTTGCGCTTGCGGGTCCGCTCGTCGACGGTGTGCAGGGACCGGGAGGACCGCGGCGCGGCCGGGGCATTGCTCAGGCTGGCATCGGTCATTCGTACTGCTCCCGGTATTTGCGCACGATGTAGAGCGCCAGAACATTGAGCCCCAGCGTCAGCACGAACAGCGTCATGCCGAGCGCGAAGGCCACCAGCGCCTCGGGCGAGGCGAAATCGGAATCCCCGGTCAACTGGCTGACGATCTTGGCGGTCACCGTGGTCATCGCGTCGAACGGGTTCATGCTGAGCCGCGCGGCCGCCCCGGCGCCAAGCACCACGATCATCGTCTCGCCGATCGCGCGCGAGGCCGCGAGCAGGATCGCGCCGACGATCCCGGGCAGCGCGGCGGGCAGCACGACCTGGCGGATCGTCTCGGACTGCGTCGCGCCCAGCCCGTAGGAGCCGTCGCGCAGCGCCTGCGGCACGGCGTTGATGATGTCGTCCGACAGCGAACTGACGAAGGGAATGAGCATCACGCCCATCACCAGCCCCGCGGTCATCACCGCGGTGCCCGACTGCATCCAGCCCAGGCCCTCGTCACCGAAGACGCGCATCAGCATCGGGCCGACCGTCAGCAGCGCGAACAGGCCGTAGACGATGGTCGGGATCCCGGCCAGCACCTCCAGCATCGGCTTGGCGAAGGCGCGGATCCGCGGGCTGGCGTATTCCGACAGGTAGATCGCCGAGAACAGCCCGATCGGCACCGCCACGGCGAGCGCCACGATCGAGATGTAGAAGGTGCCCCACAGCAGCGGCACGATGCCCAGTTCGGAACTGCCGCCGCGGCCGGAAAAGCTGGGCGACCATTCGAGGCCGAAGAAGAAATCGGCCGCCGGGTAGAGCTTGAAGAATTCCCAGGTGTTGAACACCAGCGACAGCACGATGCCCACCGTGGTCAGGATCGCGATCGAGGCCGCCGCGATCAGCAGCGCGAGGATGCCGCTTTCCACCACGTTGCGGGCGCGGAAGCTGGCAAACGATTCGCGCAGCCCCCAGAGCGTCCCCGCGACGGCGAGCGCCAGCACCACGCCGGTCATCAGCAGGTTGCCCCTGGCGTTGAGCACCCGGAATTCCTGCGCGGCGCGCATGATCGGCTGCGTGACATCCGAGGTCACGATCTGGCCGGCGTCCTTCAGCCGCTGGGTTATGTCGGTGATATCGGCCCGGGCGTTGCGGGCGAAGTCCTCGGTCATCAGCCCCAGAGCGACGGCATTGTCGAGCCCATCGGCGGTGCGCCGCACCTCGGACATCACCAGGCCCAGGCTGGAGCCGTCGCCAATGGCGGTTTCGGGGATCATCTCCGAGACGACGGACGTTACGTAGTAGGGCTGCGCCAGAAGCCACACGAGAAGCACACCGGCCGCCGGCACGATCGCCTTGAGCGCGGCGTTGGCGCCGTAGTAGCCGGGCAGCGAATGCAGCTTGCGGCTGTCGCCGCCGGCGCTGGCCATGGCGCGCGAACGCCCCAGGACGAATCCTGCGGCAGCGATGCCCAGCATGATCAAGACGAGCCACAGAACAGGCATCGGTGCCCCCGCACAGGTTCAAAAAACGCCCCCCGAAGGGGAACGGGGGCGGCGCGAACGCCGCCCCCGCAGGTGCAGCCGGTTACTGCATGGTCTCTTCGGCGGCGACCATCGCCTGGGTCGCGGCCAGTTCCGGGTCCGGAACCAGGCCGTAGTTGGCCAGCGGGCCACCGGAACCGGCGACCTCGTCGGAGATGAAGAACTGCGCGAATTCCTTCAGGCCCGGGATCACGCCGATATGCGCCTTCTTGATGTAGAAGTAGAGCGGGCGCGACACCGGGTACTCGCCGGTCGAGATCGTCGCGGTCGAGGGCGCGACGCCCGACATGGTCGCGACCTTCAGCTTGTCGGTGTTGTTTTCGTAGAACGCCAGGCCGAACACGCCGATGCCGTTCGGGTTCGCATCGATCCGGGCCAGCGTCTCGGTGTAGTCGCCGTCGATGTCGGTCGAGCGGCCGTCGGTACGCACGTCGAGGCAGGCGTCCTCGGCGTCGTCTTCCGACATGCCGCCATCGATCATCGCCTGCATCGCGCCGGTCTCTTCACAGCCGATCAGCAGAACCTTCTCTTCGAACACTTCGCGGGTGCCGTGCTTGGTGCCCGGGATGAAGGCCGAGATTTCGGCGGCCGGCAGATCGGCGTTGAAGTCCGACCACATCGCGTGCGGGTTGTCGACGATCGCGCCGTCGACCAGAACCTTCGCGCCGAGCGCGTTGAAGACGTCGGTGGGTTCGAAGGCGGTGAAGGCCGGCCCGTCGATCTGCGAGGCGAAGACGATGCCGTCATAGCCGATGCGGACCTCGATGATGTCGGTGACGCCGGCTTCGGCGCAGGCCGTGACTTCCCGCTCGCGGATCGCGCGCGAGGCGTTGGCGATGTCGATGGTGTTCTCGCCGACGCCTTCGCAGAAGCGCTTCAGGCCGGCCGAGGAACCGCCCGATTCGACCACCGGCGTCGGGAAGTCGAAGTTTTCGCCGAAGGCTTCGGCGACGATCGAGGCGTAGGGCAGAACGGTCGACGATCCGGCGACCTGCACGTTGTCACGGGCCGAGGCGACGCCCGCGGCAGCGGTCATGGCGAGCGCCGAGACGGACAGTTTCACGAATTTCATGGGACTTGCTCCTGAATGGTTCAGAGACAGGCCACCCCCAGTGGCAGCCTCAAGCAGGCGTGTTAGGCGCGACGGACGAAACGAATGCTACAGTTTTGTAACACCTTCATGACATGCCGCGCGGGGCCCGGCCCGACCGCTCGCCCTCCCGGCAACGGCGGCCTGCCGGCGGTGTTGCGCGGCCCTGATTGATCGTATATCGACGATCAACGAAACAGGAGGCCCGGATGCCCGGAACGGATGTCGATATCGCCGACCTCGCCAAGGCGCTCGCGCATCCGGCGCGGCTGCGCATCCTGCGCCTGCTGCTTGCCACGCCGGGCTGTATCGGCGGCGATATCGTCGACGCGGTGGGGCTGGCGCAATCCACGGTCTCCGAACATCTGCGGATCCTGAAGGCCGCCGGCGTGATCACCGGTGAAATCTCGGGCCCGCGCATCTGCTACGCCCTGAACCCCGCGGCGCTTGGGCCACTGGCCGATTTCATCGCCGCGCTGACCCCGCCCGCCGGGACGGCGTGCTGCGTGCCCGGTCAAAGGGAAACCGCATGAGCCTGTTCGAACGCTGGCTGACCCTGTGGGTGGCGCTGTGCATCCTCGCCGGCCTGCTGCTTGGCAACCTCGCGCCCGGCCTGTTCGGCGCGCTGGCCGCGCTGGAGATCGCCTCGGTCAACCTCGTCGTCGCCGTGCTGATCTGGGCGATGGTCTACCCGATGATGATCGCCGTCGATCTCGGCTCGCTCAAGGCCGTCGGGCAGCGCCCGAAGGGCCTGATCATCACGCTGACGATCAACTGGCTGATCAAGCCCTTCACGATGGCGGCGCTGGCGGTGCTGTTCTTCGACCATGTCTTCGCCGGGCTGATCGATCCCGACCGGGCGCCGGAATACATCGCCGGGCTGATCCTGCTGGGCGCCGCGCCCTGCACGGCGATGGTCTTCGTCTGGTCGCAACTGACCCGCGGCGACCCGAACTACACGCTGGTGCAGGTCTCGGTGAACGACCTGATCATGGTGGTGGCCTTCGCGCCGATCGTGGCCTTCCTGCTGGGGGTGACCGACATCAGCGTGCCGTGGGAGACGCTGATCCTGTCGGTCGTGCTCTACATCGTCATCCCGCTGATCGCGGGGCTGCTGACGCGGCGGGCGCTGATCGCACGGGGCGGCGAGGATGCGGTGACAGCGTTCACCGCGCGGATCAAGCCCGCCTCGGTCCTCGGCCTGCTGATGACCGTGGTGCTGCTGTTCGGTTTCCAGGGGCCGGTGATCCTTGCCCAGCCGGTCCTGATCGCGCTGATCGCGGTGCCGATCCTGATCCAGTCCTACGCCGTCTTCGCACTGGGCTACGGCGCGGCCTGGCTGTGGCGGGTGCCGCACAAGGTCGCCGCCCCCTGCGCACTGATCGGCACGTCGAACTTCTTCGAACTCGCGGTCGCGGTGGCGATCGGGCTGTTCGGGCTGAACTCCGGCGCGGCGCTGGCGACCGTGGTCGGCGTACTGGTCGAGGTGCCGGTGATGCTCAGCCTCGTCGCCATCGCGAATCGGACCCGCGCGCGGTTCCCCGCCTGACCGGCCCCGCGACCGCGCTCAGCGCATCAGCAGGATCGGCACCTTGCACGACCGGACCATCTCGGTCGTCGTCGAGCCGATCACGAGGGTGCGGATCCGGCTGTGGCCATAGGCCCCCATCACGACGAGGTCGAACCCCTCGGCCTCGACCAGCTTGCCCAGTTCCGCCTCGGGCTGGCCCGGCAGGATGCGGGTCTCCGCCGCGGCGCCCGCGGCCGACAGCAGCGCCCGGGCGTCCTCCAGCCCCTTGCGCGCCGCCGCCGTCTCCGGCCCGACGGTGACGACCGTGATCGCGAGGCCCGCGAACAGCGGGCTGCGCGCGACATGGTCGACCGCCTTCATCGCCGAACGGCCGCCGTCATGGGCCACCAGCACCGTCCGCACCGTCCTGAAGGCCCGCGACGCCACGAAGACCGGCCGGTGCGCCGCGCGCACGATCCGTTCAAGGTTCGACCCGAGGTGGCCGCGGGCGAAATCGGCGGCCTCGCCGCGCTTGCCGATCACGATCATCTCCGCCCCGGCCTCGATCTCGGCGATGCTTTCGACGATGTCGCCGTGGCGCAACCGCGTGGTGGTCCCGGTCACGCCGGCCCTGTCGAGAATGGCGCGCGCATCCTCGAGGATCGCGCGGCCGCGACGCCCGGCAAGCCTTGCGCGCTGCGCGTCGAGTTCGGCCAGTTCCCGCAACAGTTCGGTGCGCGCGCCAAGCTTGATGGACCCCGAAAGATCCGGCTTCTCCGGCGCCTCGCGACGGCCGAGAACGTGGATCAGCTCCACCGCGGCGCCGCTGCGGCCGGCAATCCAGGCGGCATGGTCGCACACGCTTTCCGAGTAGACCGATCCGTCCACCAGCGCGATGATCTTGTCCGTCATGGCCCGCCCCTCAATGCGTCATCAGCCGGTCCATCGCGCCCGGCTTGTCATGGATCGCCAGCCGGTCGACCAGCGTCTCGGTGGCCTCGTTCATGCCGATCACCTCGACCTCGGCGCCGTCGCGGCGGAACTTCAGGATCGCCATGTCCAGCGCCTGAACGGAGCTGATATCCCAGATATGCGCGCGGCTCACGTCGATCACGACGCGTTCGGGCGCCTCGCGGAAATCGAAGGCCTCCATGAAATCCTCGACCGAGCCGTAGAACAGCTGGCCCTCGACGAAATAGGTCCGCACCCGCCCGTCGGCGCTGATCGCCGTGGTGACGCGGAAGAGCTGCGCGATCTTTCCGGCGAAGAAGATCCCCGACAGCAGCACACCCACCAGCACGCCGATGGCGAGGTTGTGGGTGTAGACGACCGTGATCACGGTGGCGAGCATCACCACCGAGGAAGAGCGTGGATGCACCCTGAGCGCCTTGATCGACGACCACGAGAACGTGCCGATCGAGACCATGATCATGATCGCGACCAGCGCCGGCATCGGGATCACGCTGACCAGGTCGCCAAGGCCCACGACGAGGACCAGCAGCACCACGCCGGCGGTGAAGGACGACAGCCGCCCGCGCCCGCCGGATTTCACGTTGATGATCGACTGGCCGATCATCGCGCAGCCCGCCATGCCGCCGATGAAGCCGGTCGCGGTATTGGCCAGACCCTGGCCGATGCATTCCTGGTCGCGGTCGGATTTCGTGTCGGTCAGGTCGTCGACGATGTTCTGCGTCATCAGGCTTTCGAGAAGTCCGACCACGGCCACGGCGACCGAATAGGGCAGGATGATCGCCAGCGTCTCGAAGGTCAGGGGGATGTCGGGGATCAGCAAGACCGGCAGCGTGTCGGGCAGGGCGCCCATGTCGCCGACCGTGCGCACCTCCCATCCGAAGGCGAGGGTCAGCGCGGTCAGCACCACGATGGTGACCAGCGGCGAGGGCACGGCCTTCGTCAGCAGCGGGAACAGGTAGATGATCGCCAGCCCGGCCGCCACCAGCGGAAAGGTCAGCCAGGTGACCGCGCGCGGATCGAGCTCGGGCAGCTGCGCGAGGAAGATCAGGATCGCCAGCGCGTTGACGAAACCCGTCATCACCGACCGGGAGACGTAGCGCATCACGAAGCCAAGGCGCAAAAGCCCTGCCGCGATCTGCAAAAGCCCGGCCAGCACCCCGGCGGCCAGCAGGTATTGCAGCCCGTGGTCGCGCACCAGCGTGACCATCAGGACCGCCGTCGCCGCCGTCGCGGCCGAGATCATGCCGGGCCGGCCGCCGGTGATCGCGGTGATCACGGCGATCGAGAAGCTGGCATAAAGCCCGACCTTCGGGTCCACCCCCGCGATGATCGAAAAGGCGATGGCCTCGGGGATCAGCGCCAGCGCCACGACGAGCCCGGCCAGAAGGTCGCCGCGGATGTTGCCCAGCCACTGGCCGCGATAGGCGTCGAGTGAAATCATCGATGGTCTTCCTCTCCGGCCGGGCCGTGGCGGCGGGGCCGGCATGCGCTCGCACCGTCTCGTGACGTTGTCCGGCGGATCGGCGGCCGGAAGAGCCACCCGGATCGGGTCCGGGTCCAGGTTCGCTGTGCGGCGGCCTAGGGGCTTTGGCCGGAAAAGGCAACCCGCGCGCGCCGCGGGCCGCCGGCCCTGCCGTCACGGCGGCGTCAGCGGCCGGCCGTAGCGGCGGCGGTGCGCGACGAAGGCGGGCACCAGGCTGACGAGATAGGCCAGCGACAGCGCCGCCATCGTCGCCCAGGGATAGGTGAACAGCGCCACCAGCACCGCGCCCAGCCCCGACAGCAGGAAGAACGACCGCCCCTGCGGCACCTTCACCCCCTTGAGCGAATAGCTGGGCAGCCGCGAGATCATCAGCAGGGCCACGACGACCAGATAGGCCGCGATCGCCAGCGGCGGCACCGGCGGCGCCGCGACGCCGGCCTGCGCGGCGAACAGCGGCAGCAGGCACAGCATCGCGCCGGCCGGTGCCGGCACCCCGGTATGGAAGCCGGGCATCGACGGTGTGCCGGTCTTGATCGACACGTTGAACCGCGCCAGCCGCAAGACCGTGCAGATCGCGAAGACCAGCACGGCAAGCCAGCCAAGCCCCTGCAGGTCATGCAGCGCCCAAAGGTAGATCACCAGCGGCGGCACCACGCCGAAATTGACGAAATCGGCCAGCGAATCGAGTTCCGCGCCAAGCGCGCTGGCGCTTTTCAGCAGCCGGGCCACGCTGCCGTCCATCCCGTCCAGCACCGCCGCGAGCACCAGCGCCGCGACCGCCTCGCCGAACCGGTCGTCCAGCGCGAAGCGGATCGCGGACAACCCGGCGCAGACCGCCGCCAGCGTCATCAGGTTGGGCAGGAGCGCGACGAGCGAGACCTCGCGCCGCCGTTTGCCGGGCGGGCCGCGCATCAGGCGGGCCGCCCCTGCCGCGCCGCTTCGTCCGAGGCGAGATCGGCGATCACCGTTTCCCCGGCGATGGTCGACTGGCCCGGCGCCACCAGCGGCGCGACGCCGGGCGGCAGGTAGACATCCACCCGGCTGCCGAACCGTATCAGGCCGAACCGGTCGCCGGCCTGCAGCGCCGCGCCCTCGTCCACGAAACACAGGATGCGCCGCGCGACGAGGCCGGCGATCTGCACGACGGCCAGTTGCCTTCCGTCTTCCATCGTCAGGCACAGGCTCATCCGCTCGTTGTGTTCGCTGGCCTTGTCGAGCGACGCGTTGAGAAACCTGCCCGGCCGGTAAGACCGCTTGCCGACGCGGGCGGGCACCGGGCTGCGGTTCACGTGGCAGTTGAAGACGTTCATGAACACCGACACCCGCGTCAGCGCCTCGGGCCCCATCCCAAGCTCCTCGGGCGGAACCGCCGGGCCGATTTGCGAGACGACGCCATCGGCCGGGCTGATCACGAGGCCCGGCCGCGTCGGCGTCACCCGCACCGGATCGCGGAAGAAGTAGTAGCACCAGACCGTCAGCCCGACCCCGACCCAGCCAAGCGGCGCCCAGAGCCAGAACAGCAGTGCCGAGGCCGCGGCGAAGGCGGCGACGAAACGCCACCCCTCCGGGTGCATGGGCTTGAGAAAGGTGCCGAGCATGGTCATCGCGAATGCCTCGTCTGTCCGGGTCCGTGATGCCCTACTGCCCCTCGGCGCGCGGCGCAATCGCTGGCGTCACCGGGCAGGCCGCCGCGCCCCCGGTGCCGGCGCCAGGCAGGCCATTCCGGCGGGCGGATTCCGGCCGCTGCGCACCGCCGCCGGCGCGGCTCAGGCCGCGGGTTCCTGCTGGGTGATGCAATGGATGCCGCCGCCGCCCGGCGCGATCGCGGCAATGTCGACGGTGGCGATCTCGCGGTCGGGAAACAGCGCCTGCCATGTCTCGCGCGCCGGTGCGTCCTCGGCCACCCCGTAGGCGGGCATCACCACCCCGCCGTTGACGAGGTAGGAATTGACATAGGAGCGGCAGAACCTGTCGTCATCGGTCGCCACCGACTCGGCCTCGGGGATCACGGTGATCTCGATCGGCCGGCCCCGCGCATCGGTCTGCCCCGCCATCGCGTCGAGATTGGCGCGGTTGATCGCGCGAAACGGGTGATCGGCCGAGCCCTCGGCCTCCATCAGCACCTTTCCGGGCGCGACGAAGGCTGCGATGCCATCGACATGGCCGTCGGTTTCCGTCTCTTCGGGGTTGCCGGGCAGCCAGATCACCTTGTCGGCGCCCAGCATCGCCTTCAGCTCGTCCCCGATCTCCGCCACCGTCCAGCCCGGATTGCGATTGGCATTGGGAAAGCAGCTCAGCGTCGTGAGCACCGTGCCCTCGCCATCGACGGAAATGCCGCCCCCCTCCGCCACCAGCGGCGAGGCATAGGCCGGAACGCCGGCGGCGGCGAGGATCGCCCCGGCCACCCGGGCGTCGCCGTCATGCGGATGGTACTTGCCGCCCCAGGCGTTGAAGCGAAACGACACGCCGGCGCGCCCGCCCCGGCCATCGACGAGGAAACAGGGGCCGGCATCGCGGCTCCAGCTGTCGTCGATCGGGCTTTCGAGAAACTCGATGTCGGACCCCAGCAGGTCGCGGGCGCCCGCCACGTCCTCGGGCCGCACGACCATGCTGACCGGTTCGAAGCGCCGGATCGCATGGGCCACGTCGCGATAGGCGGCGCGGGTCGCCGCGATGTCGTCCCACAGCCCGTCCCGGCCGGGCCACATCATCCAGGTCCGCAGATGCGGGGCCCATTCCGCCGGCATGCGGAACCCGTCGGCCTTCGGCGTCCACCTTTCCGCCATCCTGGTCTCCCCGGTGTTCGGGCCCGGCACGGACTGCGCCGGCCGTCAGGACGATGGGAACAGACGCCACCCGTTTCGTCAAAGGCATTCACCCGACCGGCAGCGCCGGGGCCTCAGCACAGCCGGCGTTCGACCTCCCGCGCGTAGCTCAGCGCGTCGTCGATCCGCGTCGCGACGCAATCGGCGGCCAGACCGCGCGCGGCCGCCCCGCCCCGCGAACAGGCCGCCCCGCCGACGATGATGCCCGGCGGATCGGGCAGCCGCCGCAGCCGTTCGGCCAGACCGCACAGCCGCTCAAGGCCCTCGGCACGGCCGGCCGACAGGCCGACGAGCGCCGCGCCGTCACCGCCGGCCTCGTCGATGGCGGCCCCCTCGCCGATCCCGAGCCGCAGCGCGACATCCCAGCCCTCCCGGCGGAACGCCTCGGCGGCCAGCAGGATGCCCAGGGTATGGGCCTGGCCGGACAGGCCGATGAACAGCACACGCGGCCGGTGGCGCAGGTCGCGCTCGCCGGCCTCGGAGCGCAGGATCGCATGCACCCGCAGCAGCGTCGCCACCGCGACCGACACGTCGATGACGGACAGGGAATCGGCGTCCCATCCCGCGCCAAGCCGGCGCGCGGCATCGGCCAGCAACCCGTCCGACAGGCAGGCGTACCGCCCGTCGCGCGCGCAATGGCGCCGGACCAGATCGGCCGCGCCCTCGGCATCGCCGCGCACCAGCCGGGTGCACAGCCCTTCCGCCTCGCATGGCGCCGGAACGGCGACCGGCCCCTCCGGCGCGGCGCGGCGCAGCGCGGCCAGCCGGCGCACCGCCGCACCGGCAAGCCCGGCGAGGGCCTCGGCGTCGAGGGCCTTGTCCGGCCCGCGCGCCCAGGGGCCGCGATCGCCCTGGGCCGCCGCGCCCGGTCGCACCGCCGGCATGGCGGGCGGCAGCGCGTGCGGCGCCGCGACCCCGGCAGCCGCCGCCGCCCGATCAGCTCTCATGCGCTCCACGGATTTCCCCGATCGCCCTTTGCACCAGGCGCCAGGTTTCCGCCCCCTGCGTATCGCCGGCCTCCGCCGCCTCCGTGGCCTTGCGCGCGGCCTCGGCCTCGGCCTTGTCGCCATGCGCCTCGAACAGCGCCCGGGCGTATTCGGTGACCTTCCCCAGTTCCATGTCGAGCCCCCCTCGATCCGTCCCGGCGACGCGGCGCCGCGCGTCAGCCTGCCTCAAGGGCAGCAGATGCGCCGCGGTCGCGACATGATCAGGATCAAGGCGAGGGCCGGCCTCAGAACCGCTCCACCCAGGGCCGAATCGCGATCTCGGTCGTCCAGGCGCTGCGATCCTGATCGGCAAGATGGCGGTAGCTGCGGGCGATCGCCTCGGGCCGCAGCATCGATCCCGGGGCCTCCGCCGGTTCCGAGCGGCCGGGATTCAGGATCGCCCCGTCGATATTGATCCAGGCGACATGGATGCCCTGCGGGTGCAGTTCCCGCGCCATGCTTTCGGCAAGGCCGCGCTGCGCGAACTTGCCCATCGCGAAGGGTGCGGATTGCGCAAAGCCCTTCACCCCGGCCGAGGCGCCAGTGAACAGGATCGTGCCGCGCCGGCCGTCGACCGGATCGGCCGCCAGCATCCGCCGCGCGGCATGTTTGCCGGCGATCAGCGCGCCGATCGCGGTGACGTCGACGGCGCGGCGCACCTCTTCGACCGACAGTTCCGCCACCGGCCCGCGCACCCGCGCCGAGGGGTTGTAGATCACCAGCCGCGGCGGTGCCGGCAGGCCATCGAAAAGCGCGGCGACGGCGGCCTCGTCGGTCGCGTCCAGCAACACGGTGCGCGCCCCGGTCTCGTCGGCGACGGCCTGCATCCTGTCCCCGCTGCGGGCCGCGAGCGTCACGGCATGATCGGAACGGAACTCCCGCGCCAGCGCGGCGGACAGGCCGCTGCCCGCCCCGATGATCACGGCCTGCGGCCTCGTCTGCGTCATGTCATCCCCCTTGCGACCCGGTGCGCCCGCCCGAAAGCCTAGCCCATGGCGGGCGGGGCCGACAGCCCGGCCCGCTGCCATGCCGGCCAGCGCCGCACGAACGGGGTGCCGCGCCGGACGAACCCGCGCCGGATCGCGTCGACCGCCACGATCGGCAGCGCGAGTTCCGCAGCGATTCGCAGCCGGAACGCGGCGGTTCGACAGCAGCCCGACGGTGAACAGGTGCCGCGTCCGGGTCCGGCAGATGATCGCGTCGGCGCCCTGGCAGATGATGATCGAGGCGAAGCACCCGCACCCCGGTCAGCGGCAGCCAAAACAGCGTGTCGGCGATCAGCGCGCGTTCCTCCTGCATCCGGTCGAGGATTGCCAGCCCGGCCCCGGCCGTGTCCAGCGCGCCGCGCCTTGACCCATGTCCGATCGGCGGCCCCGTGCCGGGACGGGCCGGCTAGGGTGCCGGATCGTCGAACCCCAGCGTCTCCAGCCCGGTGCGCCGCCGCGGCGCATGCGACAGGAAACAGTCCACCACGGTCTCTGCCGGGCCGTCCTTCGGTTCCTCGGCACGGGTGACGGCCCACCAGTCCAGCGGCAGCCCCCCCGGCCCGATCGGGCGGGCGACCAGCGCCCCGGCGGCGCATTCCGGCTCCACCGCCCAGCGGCTGAGGAAACTGACCCCGAAGCCCGCGCGGACGAGGTCGATCACCGCCTCGGGCGTCGGCATCGTCGTCACCCGCCGGAACGGCGCCGTGGGCGCGCCCAGCAGCGCCTCCCATTCGAAACCCGGATCGGCGGCGACGGGATAGAGGTAGACGCGGTCGTCGCCGAGGCTTTCCGAGGTGACATGCGGCAGTGCCGCCAGCCGGTGGCCCGGCGCCATCACCGCCACCAGCGGATCGGTGCCCAGCCGGCGCCACCGAAACCGGCGCGAAACGGCCGGCCGGGCATAGATCAGCGACACGTCCACCCTGCCCTCGGCCAGGGCGCGCAGCGGATGCTGCGACGCGCTGCCCACGAGGTCGATGGTCAGGCCGGGCGCGGCGCGCGCCACGTGATCGAGAAACGGCGGCAGCCAATGGTAACGGTTGTAGGTCGCCTGGCCGATCCGCACGACCGGCCCCGCCCGCGCCGCCTCGACGTCGCGCTCTAGCCGGGCGAGTTCCTGAAGGTAGCGGTCGGCGAAGGCCGCCAGCCGGGTTCCGGCCTCGGTCAGCACCACGCCGCCGCCGCGCCGCAGGGCCAGCGGCGCGCCAAGCCGGCGCTCCGCCTCGCGCAGGCGGTGCGAGGCGGCGGGCTGGGTCAGGCCAAGCCGCTGCGCCGCCGCGCCCACACCGCCGGTTTCGGCAAGCGCGGCGATGAGCGCGAGATGCTGGGTCGACAGGCGCGGGATCATGCCTCTCATGAAAGTTCTGAATGCTTCCCGTGTAAACTCGGAATTTCCCGAATGTCGTGGCGCGCGGTAGACCGGGGCCATGCTGACCCGACCACCGCCCGCCACCGCCTCGCCGCATGCCGTCACGGCGACGCTGGCCATCGCCTGCACGGCCGTCTGCTTCGGCCTCGTGCCGGGCTTCGCGCGACAGTTGCAGGCGCTGGGCCTGCCCGATGCCGCAATCGCCTTCTACCGCTACGCCGGTGCGGCCCTTGTGCTTGTGCCCTTCCTGCCGCTGGCGCGCAGCAAGCGGCGGCAGGCGGCGGTGATGTTCGGCGCGGGCCTGTTGATGGGGCTCGGCTGGATCGGTTACCTGCATCTCGTCGGCACCGCCACGATCGCCGCGGCGGGGGTGATCTACATGTCCTATCCGCTGTTCGCGCTTCTCTTCGCCTGGCTCCTGCTGGGCCTGCGGCCGGGGGTGCGCTGCTGGGCCGCCGCGGCCGCGGTTCTTGCCGCGGCGGCGCTGATGGCGGGCGGGGCCGGCGGGCCCGACCTGCGGATGATCCTGTTGGCGCTGCCCGCCCCGGCGACTTTCGGGCTGGGCATCGTGGTGATCAGCGCGCTTCTGCCCGATCTGCGCCCCCTCGAACGCATGGCGACGGGGCTGCTTGGCTCGATGGCCGGGCTGGCGCCGCTGATCCTCGCGACGGAACCCGCCGCACTGATCCCGCAGGGCGCGGCGGTCTGGCCAATGCTGCTGGGCCTGTGCCTCGTGACCGCGGTCGTGCCGCAAATGGTCTACGTGCTGGCCGCGCCGCATGTCGGCCCGGCCCGGACCGCGGCGACCGGAGCGGTGGAACTGCCGGTGATGATCGCGCTTGGCTGGCTGGCCTTCGGCGAGGCGATCGGCCCGCGCGAGATCCTCGCCGCCGGGCTGGTGCTGGGCGCGGTGGCGCTCGCCCCGGCGATCGACATGCGACGGCCGGCCCCGGTCGCGGACGCGGCGAAGCGGGCGGGGTGACCGGGCCGACGGCGGGCGGCGGCATGCCGGCTTGATTTGCCCATGCCCCGCAACAGGTTTCGGCCATGTTCGTCGTCACCCGCGATACCGTGCTCAACCCCTCGGCGTTGCAGATGCGCAGCCTGCCGCGGCGGTTCCTTGGCCGGGTGACGCTGTGGCCCGCGCGCGCGGGCGCGGGCCTGTGGCTGCGCGTGGTGCTGGAGGTCGAGATCTGGCGCTATCTTCTGGCCCTTGCGCCCTTCGCCGTCGCCGCGGTGGTCTGGCCCGACTACGCGATCGGCATCGCCCAGGCGCCGCTGCCGATGCTGATCGTGCTCTACCTCGTCGAGATCCGGGTGCTCCGGGTGCCGAGGGACCGGCGCGCGGCACTGATGGAGCGGGCGGAGATCGACCGCGGGCTCGACCTTCTGCGCACGCGGGCGGTGCAAATCCTGACGCGGATCGCCGCCGGGCGGGGCATCGCCGAGGGCGCGCTGCACCTTGTCATCGAACAGTCCGACATGTGGCGGGTTCCGCCGCTGACCTATGTGTCCGTGCAGTCCGAAGCCGGGCCGGCAATCCTCGACCTGGTGCCCGAGGAACGCGCGCTGATCGCCGACACGCTGTTCCAGCCGCCGCTGACCGAGGCGCGGCTTTTGCGCCTGAACGTGGCCGACGGCACCCATCTGCGCGATATCGCCTTCGAGGCGGGCCGGGTTTCGGCCCATGCGAGGCTGGCCGCGCTAATGGGCAAGGCTGAGCACATGGCCGAAGGGCGCTGAGGGCGGGCGCGGCGCATCGGGCACCGCCCAGATCACCGGGAACCGCGGCGCCGCGCCCGCCGGGCCGTCCAGATCGGTCAGCACGACAAGGGCCGACGGCACCATGCGCCCGGCCTCGGCCAGCAGCGGCCGAAAATCTGTGCCGCCGCCCTCGGGCAGGTCCAGCGCGGCCAGCTGCCGCGCCCAGCCCGCCGGGTCGAGCCGGAGACGGGCCTGAACCGCCGTGTCGAAGGCCAGCAGGTGCAATTCGGCGCGGCTGCGGCGCGCGAGCCCCGCAAGCTCGGCCAGGAACCGCGCGCGGCGCGGCCTGTCGATGCTGGTCGAACAGTCCAGCCCCAGCACGATGCGCGGCGCGTCAGTCCGGCGCTGGGTGCCGGGCTGGAACACCGGCACCGGCCCGCCGCGGCGGCGCGCCTCGGCCTCCAGCGCCAGCCAGGCGCGGCCGGGGCGGCGCATCGTCTGGCGCGGCAGCGGCAGCGTCGCGCGCTGCACGAGGCGGCGCAGTACCGCCTCCCATGGCAGACGCGGCTGCGGCAGATCGGCCAGCCGCGCGCCCAGCTTGCCGATCCCGAACCCCGCCGCCGCACCGGCGGCCATCGCCCGCGCCACATGCGCGCGCCAGGCGGCGGCACTGTCGGGCCCGTCACCGGCCTTCGCGACCGCGTCGGCCGGCGCGGGCCGCAGGTCCGGGCCGTGACCCTGCACGGCGGCATGGGCGCGGGCCCTGTCCCCCGCGCCGTCCGCGCCCGTTGCGCCGGCCAGCCGGTGATAAAGCCGCTCCACATCCCAGTCCGCCAGCGCCTCCGCCGGCTGCGGCGGCGGGCCGACTGCGGCCAGAAGCCCGGTGAGGGTAAGCGCGGGGCGCGGCAGCGCATGACCGGCCTGCACCATGACCTCGTTGACGATCGCGTCGGCCGCGATGTTCCAAAGATCGGGGGCGAGGCCCGCGCCCAGCCGCGCCTGCATGTCCGACATCCGCGCCGAATGCCGGAGCGCGACATGCAGCACGTGATGGCCGGCCAGCCCGACCTGTTCGTGCAAGGGCAGCGTGGCGAAGCCGGGACCGTAGCGGATCACCGTGCCCGCCGTCTCGGTCGGCCCGTCATGGTCGCGGTGGCCGCACCACAGCGACAGCGCGGCCAGCGCCGGATCGGCCTCGCGCAGCGCCCGGAGCGCCGCGGTGGCGCGGGCCGAATGGGTCACTCCAGCCCCGCCGCGCGGCGTTCGGCGGCGTAATCGGCATAGGCGGGCGAGGCGAGGAACGCCTCCTGCCAGCCCCGGTCCAGCGCCTTGCGGATCAAAAGCTCGAAGCCGTGGGTGACAAGCTCGGCCAAGGGCAGGCCGGTGAACGGCGCGCCGCGGTCGCGGCCAAGGTGGCGCAGCGCGGCCATGATCTCGATCACCGCGGGCAGGTTGCCGGCATCGGCGCGGGCCACCAGCGCATAGACCAGCGCGGTCAGCCCGTGCATCGAGGCGGGGCAAAGCGCCGCCCGGTCGCCGGGCCGCGCGGCGAGCATCTCGTCGACCTGCACGGTCGCGGCCACGTCCTCGGCCACCAGCAGGAACTCGGCCGCCGCCGCCGCGCCCACCGTGCCGGCGATCAGCGTCTCGCGCGTCCGGCGGTCGGGGAAGGCGGCCATGATCTGCGCCACCCGCGCCCAGCTGCGCGGCGTGCAGGCGATCACCTCGCCCCGGCGCAGCGCGTCCCCGGTCGTCTCCAGCAGGTCGGGCCGGGTGCGGATGAAGGCGAGAACGGCGGGATGCAGGCCGCGCGGCGCGGCGTAGCTGTCCAGCCAGTCGCCGGCCTCGGCCACGACATGCAGATGCACCAGCCGGTCCGACAGCGCCGTGCCCATCTCGTAGGCCACCGCGCCGTCCTCGGGCCCGTTGCCGGCGGCCACGACGAAGGTGGTTTCGGGCAGGCGATGGCGGCCGACGCGGCGTTCCTGCAACAGCCCGTAGACGGTGGGCTGCAGCGCCGGCGCGGCGGCCGTCAACTCGTCGAGGAACAGGATCGCCGGCCGCGCCGGATCGTCGGGCAGGTCTTCGGGCCGGTACCAGACGGTGCGCTTTTCGGCGTGGTCGAAATAGGGCAGGCCGCGCAGATCCTGCGGTTCGATCGTGGTCAGCCGCAGGTCCACCAGCTCGGCCCCGGTTTCGGCGGCCAGCGCGAGCACGATCTCGGTCTTGCCCACCCCGGGCCGGCCGTGAAGCATGAAGCTGGCCGTCATCGCGCCCGCCGCCTGCGCCTGCCAGGCGGACAGCAGCACCCTGTAGGCCTGCCCGGCCGGAATCTGTTGCGTGTTGACCATGCGCGCCTCCCCTACCCGAAGGCTAGGCCTTGGCGCGGCGGCTGCAAGGGCCGGGCCGGGCGCGCGCCGCCTCGGCCTTGCGGAACGGCCCGCCCGGGTCACCGGGCGGGTCGCGCGGCTTCAGCGGCCCGATCAGACCGCGGCGCGGCGCCGGCGGCGCAGCGCGGCCATCCCGCCAAGCGCGGCAAGCAGCATCGGCGCGGCGGCCGGCAACGGCACCGGCGCCACCGAGGGCATCGTCATCGCGCTGGTGCGGATCGTGAACGCCTCCAGCTCGCCGACATCGCCGACCCGAAGCGCGTAGTTGAGGTTGAGGTTGGCCAGATCCTCGATCGCGTCGGCCCCGAAGATGTCGACCCAGGGATCGGCGGCGCCGCCCCGGTCGAGGAACGCGACGATCTCGTCGTAGGTGCCGGTGACGAAGCTGTCCAGCATCACGCCGAAAGTGCAATCGGCGCCATCGCAGGTTTCGCCGACATCGCGGCGCAACTCCCACAGATCCTCACCGATCTGCCAGGCCATCAGAAGGTTGTCGGTCTCCGCATCGCCATCGAAATCCCAAAACAGCCCCTGCGGCACGTCGTCCTGGCTGTTCCAGTCCCCGAAGATCGGGAAATAGTCGCCGTAATAGCCGCTCGAGGTGAGCGTCGTGGCCGTCTGGTCCAGCGTGAAGCCGGTCCGGTCGGCGGCGAAGAAGCCGTCGAGCAGGAAGTTCGGGCTGTCATCGGCATCGCCGAACAGGCCGAAGGGGAACTGCGTCGTCGAGGACAATCCACTGCTGTTCGGCTGGGCGGTGAAATCGAAGGAGAAGCTGACCGGCGCGTCCGCCGCGCCGAAGGCCTCGAAGCCGCTGCCGATGCCGGTTCCGAGTTCCACGGTGAAGCCGTTGAGCGCCGCGCCCGTCACGTTGATCAGCCGCCCGAAGACCTGGTAGAACGACTCCGACGGATCGGTGTTGTCGAGCGTGAACACGAGGTCGACGGGGTCGAGACCGGTGATCTGCTGCTTGATGCGCTTGCCGCTCTGGAACCCGCTGGTGCAGGTGGCCGTCGGGTTCGAGGTCATCAGGCAGCCGTCGAAGGTCAGGGTCGAACCCGCCCCGGTGTCGTCGTAGGTTTCCGCGACGACCGAGATGCCGGGGCTCACGGCCTCGGGCGGGGTGAAGACGATCTGGCCCGAACTCGTCGAACCGGCGGCGGCGGGATCGCCGTCATAGACGACACTGGCACCGGTTTCGCCGTCGGCCGGCGTCGGCGCGACATCGACATTCGCCTGATCCCATCCGGTGATCGTCGCCGCCTGCGCGCCGCCGGCCAGCAGCGCGATCAGGCTTGCGGCGGTGATCGCCGTCTTGGTCCCTCGTTCAATCATTTTTTCCTCCAGTGGATTCTCTGCGCAATGGAAACTCGTCCGCTTCGGCTTGAACTCGCACGGGCGGGGAAAAGGCGACCGCCGGGGCCACCGCCGCCACCGGGTAAGCCCGGTTCCCGCGGTCGACCTTCGGATCGCACCCCCACCGCCGCAATTTGGACGCGAAAACGCCGAGGACTGGCCAGAAAAAACAACCTTGGGGCGATGGCCTGGAAACGATACGGCAGCCCGGCCGGATCCGTCGTTCCTACGGAAACGGCACAGCCCCGGGGGCAGTCGCGCCGGCCCCGCACCACCGGACCGCGATTCGTGGCCGGCGGCCTTCCGCGCGGCCGAGGCCGCCGGTCGGGCCGCAGCGATTTCCAAAGCCGAGCCCGATGCGCTAGGCTGCCGCCCGGGCCGGATGCGGCCGAACGGGGCCGAAAACGGGGGCGAGGACATGGGTGATGCGGACGAGAGACGCACACGGGTGACATCCAGCCACTGGGGCGCGTTCGAGGTCGATGTCGCGGGCGACAGGATCGTGGCCACGCGGCCGTTCGCCGCCGATCCCGCGCCGCCGCGGATCCCCGACATCCTGCCCGCCGCCGTGCATCACCGCAGCCGAGTCGCCCGGCCCGCGATCCGGCGCGGCTGGCTGGAGGCGCGGCGGCGCGACGGGCGCGGCAGCGAGGAATTCGTGGACCTGCCCTGGGACGAGGCGCTGGACATCGCGGCGGAAGAGATCGGGCGGGTGCGCCGGGAACATGGCAACGCGGCGATCTTCGGCGGTTCCTACGGCTGGGGCTCAGCCGGGCGGTTCCACCATGCGCAAAGCCAGGTGCACCGGTTCCTCAACAGCATCGGCGGCTACGTCGCCTCGTTCGGCAGCTATTCCACCGGCTGCGCGCAAGCGATCATGCCGCATGTCTTCGGCGTGAACTTCCTGACCCTGCTTTACGAACACCAGGACGGCTGGCAGACGATCCACGACCATACCGAGACGCTGGTGATGTTCGGCGGGATCAACCCGAAGAACGCGCAGGTCAGCATGGGCGGGATCACCGAACATGACACGGCGGGCTGGTTCGGCCGGTTCGCCGCGAAGGGCATGCGCCGGATCAACATCGGCCCGCAGCGCACCGACGCGCCGGAGGGCTGCGACTGGCTGCCGCTGCGCCCCGGATCGGACACCGCGCTGATGCTGGCGCTGGCGCATGTGCTGGAGACCGAGGGGCTGGCCGACCGCGAGTTCCTCGACCGCTGCACCACCGGCTACGACCGGTTCCGCCCCTACCTGACGGGCGCGGCCGACGGCATGCCGAAAAGCCCCGACTGGGCCGCGCTGATCTGCGGCGTGCCGGCGGACACGATCCGCGACCTTGCCCGCCGGATGGCCGCGACGCGCACGCTGATCACCGTGGCCTGGTCGCTGCAACGGGCCGAACATGGCGAACAGCCCTACTGGATGTCGGCGGTCCTGGCCGCGATGCTGGGGCAGATCGGCCTGCCCGGCGGCGGCGTGGGCTATGGCTACGGCGCGATCGGCGGGGTCGGCAAGGCACTGATCGGGCTGCGGGGCATGACCCTGCCGCAACTGCAAAACCCGGTGACGACGACGATCCCGGTGGCCCGGATCGCCGACATGCTGCGCCATCCCGGCCAGCCCTACGATTTCAACGGCCGCCGCGCGAGCTATCCCGACATCCGGCTGGTCTACTGGGCCGGCGGCAACCCCTATCACCACCACCAGGACCTGAACGCGCTGCACGAGGCCTGGCAGCGGCCGGACACGATCATCGTCAACGAACCTTGGTGGACGGCGACGGCCAAGCGCGCCGACATCGTGTTTCCCGCCACCACGCCCTACGAGCGCGAGGATATCGGCCGCACCAATCTTGACGATTACCTGTTTCACATGCCGCGCCTGATCCCGCCGGTCGGCGAGGCACGCGACGACTACGCGATCTTTTCCGGCCTCGCCCATCGTCTCGGCGCGGGCGAGACCTTCACCGAGGGCCGCAATGCGGCGGACTGGATCGCGCATCTCTACGCCGAGTACCGCGAACTGGTCGCCGGGGCCGGGATCGACGTGCCCGACCTGGAGGCGCTGAGGGCGACCAACTGGCTGCGCCTGCCGATCCGGGCCGAGGGGCCGAACCGCACGTTCTTCGCCCCGTTCCGCGACGATCCCGTGGCCTGCCCGCTACCCACCCCGTCGGGCCGGATCGAGATCTTCTCGGAGGTGATCGACGGGTTCGGCTATGACGATTGCCCCGGCCACCCGGTCTGGCTGCCGCCGACGGAATGGCTGGGCGCGGCGACGGCGGCGGCGCCCCTGCACCTCGTCTCGCCGCAGCCCGGCGACAAGCTGCACAGCCAGCTCGAATGCGCGCTGGCCGACGTGCCGGGCGCGCGGCCCGAAACGCTGGTGATCAACCCCGCCGATGCAGGGGCCCGCGGCATCGGCCCCGGCGATCTGCTGCGTGTCTTCAACGCCCGCGGCGCCTGCCGGGCCCGCGCGCTGGTCTCGGACGCGATCCTGCCCGGGGTGGTGGCGCTGCCGACCGGGGCGTGGTTCGGCGATCCGGGCGGCAACATCGATCCCGACGGCAACCCCAATGTCCTGACCCGCGACCGGGGCACCTCGCGGCTGGGCCAGGGCTGCAGCGCCCATACAGCGCTGGTCGAGGTGGCGCGGCTGCAGGCCCCGGCCTGACGCCGGCGCGGGTCCTTGGCGCCCGACGCGGTTCGGCGCGGCGTCGCGTTGCCGTCAGGACGTCCGGTCAGGCCCGTTCGGGCCGCAGGCCCGCATAGGTGATCCGCCGCAGCACCCATTCGAACGGCCCCAGGGCGAACCGCCGGCGCCAGGCCGCCAGCGCCGCGATCAGCCCGGCCGTCACGACAAGGGCGATTGCCGTCGCCGTCAGCCGGTCCACCGCGCCCCATAGGCCCAGTCCGTAGCCCGTGAAGATCGTAGAGAGCACGATCGACTGGCCCAGATAGACGCTCAGGCTCGCCCCGCCCGCGGCCAGCGCCCGCGCCATGACCGCCCCCGGCGGACGCGAGAGCGCGGCGATCAGGCCGAGATAACCGAGCGTCGCAACGGGTGCGGCCACGACCGTCAGCACGACGCCGGGCACCGGCGGCCCCCATTGCCACAGCGCGGCCCCGATGAGCCCCAGCGCCACGCCCGGCCCCAGGCACCAGCGCCGCGCGCGCCGCCAGAGCGGATGCCCGGCGTCGTCGATCATGCCGGATGTCACCGCCGCCAGCCCGAGGCAGAACCAGCCCAGCGCCGCGGTGCCCTGGATCACGAGGAAGGACGGCAGGATGACGGCGAAACCGATGCTGCGGAACAGGACGGCGTCAAGGAACCCGCCTTCGGTCAGGATCGCGCGCTCCAGCGCGAGGATGTCGGGCGGGGTCTCCGGCGCAGCGAGAAGGAGCGGCGGCGCGATGAGGGCCTGAAGAACAAGCAGCGCCGATCCGACCCGCACGAGGCGCCGCACCGGCCAGTCGCGAAACAGGTAGAGGATCGATCCCGTCACCGCGTAGATCGCGAGGATGTCGCCGGGAAAGAACAGGCAGCCATGGGCGAGGCCGAGGACGAAAAGCCCGATCATCCGGTTGCGGTAGACCCGGCCGAAGGGCAGGCCGCGCCGCGCCGCCGAACGCATCAGGAACCCCAGCCCGACACCGAACATGAAGGAAAAGAGCCCGTAGGTCTTGAGCAGCGCAAGCCCGTTGACCAGCCACAGGGTGAACGCATCGCGGGCCGTCTCGCCGACCGGATCGGCGAACCCGGTCAGCGCCGAGAAGGCGATGTACTGGACGTTGACCACGACGATACCGAACAGCGCGATCAGCCGCAGGTAATCGGGCATGAGCGCGCGCGACGACGCGGTCATGGGCGGGTGAACACCGACAGCGCGAGGGTCAGCATCTGGCGGATGCGCGCGGGGTCTTCGCCCGAGGCGCGCTGGGTGATGGCCAGCGCGATCTGCTCGCCCAGGTAGGTCGCGCCGGCCTCCACCGACAGCCCGCCCGTCCAGTCCCCGGCATCGCGGGCCGCTTGCAGGAAGGCCGCGTAGGCCGCCCGCGCGGCCGCGTCGATCTCTTCCACCCGCGCCCGCGTTTCCGGGCCCAGTCGGTGCTTGCCGGCGCGCATCTTGTAAAACAGGCAGCCCGTGTCCATCCGCGGGTCGGCGCTGGCGAAGTCGACCAGGGCATCCAGCGTGTCCCGCAACCCGGTTCCGGCTTGCAGGATCACGAAGACATCCGACAGCACCCGGTCGGCATAGCTGTCGAGCGCGGCACGCGTCAGCCCGTCCTCGCTGCCGAACTCGCGGTAGAGCGAGGGTTTCGACACGCCGGCCAACTGGCAGATCGCGTTGACCGACACGTCGGCGGGATCGCCCTGCCAATAGGCGGTCATGGCGACGTCGAGCACCGTGTCGGCGTTCATCGTCTTCGGCCGGCCGCGCGCGGGTCTGGGATCGGTGTCGGTCATTTTTATACCTATTGGTATTTTATTTCTTGACGAGGCCTCACAGATATTCGTACCAGTTGGTAACACGACGCGCAAGCAGGAGGACGAGTCATGCCGCAGACCGGAAGAACGGTCGTCATCACCGGGGCCAGCAGCGGCTTCGGCGCGGCGGCGGTGCGCGCCTTCGCCGACCGCGGCGACCGCGTCTGGGGCACGATGCGCGATGCCGGGGGCCGCAACGCGGCCAAGAAGGCGGACCTGGAGGCCCACTCCCCACGCATCGCCATCGCCGGGATGGATGTCACCAGCGACGCCTCGGTGGCCGAGGGCTTCGCCGGCATCCTCGCCGAAGGCCCCGTCGACATCCTGATCAACAACGCCGGCATCATGTATATCGGCATGACCGAGGCCTACAGCATCGCGCAGGCCCATGAGCAGATGGACACCAACTACTTCGGGGCCATCCGCGCGATGCAGGCAGTGCTGCCGTCGATGCGCGCGGCAGGCAGCGGCCTGATCGTCAATACCAGTTCCATCGCAGGCCGTGTCTCGGTGCCCTTCTTCGGCACCTATTGCGCCACGAAACACGCGCTGGAAGCCTACAGCCAGAGCCTGCGATACGAGGTGGCCCCCTTCGGCATCGACGTTGCGCTGGTCGAGCCCGGACCGTTCCCCTCGAATCTGCTCGCCGCCGGCAAGCCGCCCGCCCGCGCGGATGTCCTGTCGTCCTATGGCGACCTCGGCGACGTGCCCGACACCATGATCGCGGGCTTCGCCGACATGCTGGCAAGCGAGGCCGCCCCCGACCCGCAACTGGTCGTCGA
>CAYUXM010000015.1:0-25225 GCA_964448765.1 uncultured Rhodobacterales bacterium | reverse complement strand
CGTCATGGGGCCCCCGCGCCTGTGTCAGCCTGTGCGGGGTCTACGCGGACCGGCGTCGATCAGATCGAAAACGAGGTGCCGCAGCCGCAGGAGGACGAGGCGTTCGGATTCTCGATCACGAAACGTGCGCCGATCAGTTCCTCGGAAAAGTCGATCACCGCGTTTTGCAGGAACGGCAGCGACACCGGATCGATCAGCACCTTCTGGCCGCCGCCTTCCAGAACGATGTCCTCGGCCTCCGGTTCGTCCAGCCGGATGTCGTACTGAAAGCCCGAACAGCCGCCGCCCTCGACCGCGACGCGCAGGGCCTTGGCCTCGCCGGTCGTGGCGTTGATCTCGGCGAGCCGGGCGAAGGCGCGTTCGGTGACGCGCGGGGGCAGGGTGAGCGTATCCGTCATGGTCAAGACCGTATCATTTCCGTGCCATCGAGGATATAGGCAGGGGCCGGAGGCGCAACAAGAACGGACGGGCCCTATGACCCTTGCCCCCTATGCCTGCCAGCCCGGCGACAGCCGCGGCCGGCTGCATCCGGAACGGATGTCGACCTTCCGCTCGCCGTTCCAGCGCGACCGCGACAGGATCATCCATTCCTCGGCCTTCCGGCGGCTCAAGCACAAGACCCAGGTCTTCGTGGTCGAACATGAAAGCGACTATTACCGCACCCGGCTGACCCACACGATCGAGGTGGCGCAGGTGGCGCGCACGATGGCCGGGGCGCTGGGGCTCAACGTCGACCTGGCCGAGGCGGTGGCGCTGGCGCATGACCTGGGCCACCCGCCCTTCGGCCATACCGGCGAGGATGCGCTGTGCGACATGATGGCGCCCTGGGGCGGGTTCGACCACAATGCCCAGGCGATCCGCATCGTCACCCGGCTGGAACGGCACTACGCCGATTTCGACGGGCTGAACCTGACCTGGGAGACGCTGGAGGGGATCGCCAAGCACAACGGCCCGGTCGCGCCGCCCTTGCCCTACGCGTTGGCCGAGTGCGACGCGGAATGGCCGCTGGACCTGTCGACGCAGGCCAGCGCCGAGGCGCAGGTCGCCGCCGTGGCCGATGACGTGGCCTACAACCACCACGACCTGCACGACGGGTTGCGCGCCGGCCTGTTCACCGAGGCCGAACTGGCCGAGCTGCCGGTGATCGGCGCGGCCTTCGCCGAGGTCGACCGGCTTTATCCCGGCCTTGAACGGATGCGCCGGCGGCACGAGGCGCTCAGGCGCGTGTTCGGCGTGATGGTCGAGGATGTGCTGTCGGTCGCCCGGACCCGGCTGGCGGCGGCCGATCCGCGATCGGCCGACGCGATCCGCGCGATGGACGGGCCGATCATCCGGTTTTCCAAGCCGCTTTACCAGAACCTCAAGGCGGTCAAGTCGTTCCTGTTCCAGCGCATGTATCGCGCCCCCTCGGTCGTGGTCGAACGCGACCGCGTGACGCGGATCGTGCGCGACCTGTTTCCCGCCTACATGGCCGATCCGACGCTGCTGCCGGAAAACTGGCAGCGCGACGTGGCCGCGGTCGCGGGCGACGAGACCGGGCTGGCGCGGATCGTGCTCGACTATGTCGCGGGCATGACCGACCGGTTCGCGATCCTCGAACACGAACGGCTGTTCGGCGGGGCCGAACCGGCGGGCTGTTGACGCCGCGCGCACCCGTGCTAGACCGCCCGCAACGCTGACGGGGCCAGACCAGATGAACCTTTTCGCCGATATCCGCGCGCTCGTGATTGGGGCGCTGGCCGAGCTGGAGGCGGCGGGCAGCCTGCCCGCCGGGCTCGACACCGGCACTGTCGCGGTGGAACCGCCGCGCGACCCGGCGCATGGCGACATGGCCACCAATGCCGCGATGGTGCTGGCCAAGCCGGCCGGGATGCCGCCGCGGCAGATCGCCGAGGCGCTGGCCGGCCGGCTGGCCGACGATCCGCGGATCGCGGCGGCCGAGGTGGCGGGGCCGGGCTTTCTCAACCTGCGCCTCGCGCCGTCGGTCTGGCAGGGTGTGCTGCGCGCCGTGCTGACCGCGGGGCGCGATTTCGGCCGGTCCGGCATGGGGCAGGGGCTCAAGGTCAACATCGAGTTCGTCTCGGCCAACCCGACCGGGCCGATGCATGTCGGCCATGTTCGCGGCGCGGTCTTCGGCGATGCGCTGGCCAGCCTGCTGGATTTCGCGGGCTACGCGGTCACCCGCGAATACTACATCAACGACGGCGGCGCGCAGGTCGACGTGCTGGCGCGCTCGGCCTACGAACGCTACCGCGAAGCCAACGGGCTCGATCCCGAGATCGCCGAGGGGCTTTATCCCGGCGACTATCTGATCCCGGTGGGCGAGGCGCTGAAGGAAAGATACGGCCCCAGCCTGATCGACCGGCCGGAATCGGAATGGCTGGCCGAACTGCGCGACTTCGCGACCCGGGCGATGATGGCGATGATCCGCGACGATCTCGCGGCTCTCGGCGTGACGATGGATGTCTATTCCAGCGAAAAGGCGCTTTACGGCACCGGCAGGATCGAGGCGGCGCTGGACCGGCTGCGCGGGATGGACATGATCTACGAGGGCGTGCTGGAACCGCCCAAGGGCAAGACGCCGGAGGATTGGGAACCGCGCGAGCAGACCCTGTTCCGCTCCACCGCGCATGGCGACGATGTCGACCGCCCGGTGATGAAATCCGATGGCTCCTGGACCTATTTCGCCCCCGATATCGCCTATCACTGGGACAAGATCGAACGCGGCTTCGACCTGTTGATCGACGTGCTCGGTGCCGATCACGGCGGCTATGTCAAGCGGATGAAGGCGGCGGTCAAGGCGCTGTCGAACGGCCGCGTGCCGCTTGATATCAAGCTGATCCAGCTGGTGAAACTGTGGAAGAACGGCGCGCCGTTCAAGATGTCGAAACGCGCCGGCACCTTCGTGACGCTGCGCGATGTCGTCGAACAGGCCGGCGCCGATGTCACCCGGTTCGTGATGCTGACCCGCAAGAACGACGCGGCGCTGGATTTCGATTTCGACAAGGTGCTGGAGCAGTCGAAGGACAACCCGGTCTTTTACGTGCAATACGCCCATGCCCGCGTCGCCTCGGTGCTGCGCAAGGCCGCGGAACAGGGGATCGCGGCCGACGACGCGACACTGGCCGCGGCCGATCTGGCGCAGCTGTCGCATCCGGCCGAGATCGCGCTGGCCCAGAAGATCGCCGAATGGCCGCGGCTGGTGGAAATCGCCGCGCGGACCGGCGAGCCGCATCGCGTGGCCTTCTACCTGTACGAACTCGCCTCGGAACTGCACGCGCACTGGAATCGCGGCAATGACGAGCCGACGCTGCGCTTCCTGCAGGACGATCCGGCCGTGGCGCAGGCCAAGATCGCGCTGGCGCGGGCCTCGGGCGTTGTCATTTCCGCCGGTCTTGCTATTCTGGGGGTAACTCCGGCGGAGGAAATGCGCTGATCCAGGCGCCCGCGACCGGAGACGGCAGACGGCGGGCCGACCCGCCGCGATGAGGCGGAGCATGGAACACGAACTCTACCGGTCGCCCCGGTCGGGGCAGGACGTGCAGGCGGGTGGCCTGCGCGCGCAACGCTGGCAGGACAGGCCGTTGCAGGCCGCGGGCCGGCCGGCGCACGGCTGGCGCCCAAGCCATCAGGAACGCGACGACGAGGACGCGCCGCGCGCGCCGCTCGACATGGGGCGGATCGCGGGGTTGGCCGGGGCCGTCACCTCGCTGGCGCTGATCGTCGGGCTCGGGGTCTGGGGCTACAAGCTGGCGGTGCGCGACGTGCAGGGCATCCCCGTGGTGCGCGCGCTGGAAGGCCCGGCGCGGGTCGCCCCGGCCGATCCCGGCGGGCAGTTGGCCAGCCATACCGGCCTCGCCGTCAATGCCGTCGCGGCCGAGGGCACGGCGACACCGCCGGCGGACCGGATCGTCCTGGCGCCGGAACCGCCCGACCTTGCGCCCGATGCCCGGCCGATGGGTGAACTGGCGAACGGCCCGGCGCTAGTGCAGATGCCGGCTCGCACGCCCGACCTGGCCGCGCCGGAACCGGCGATCGCCACGCCGGTGGCGCTGGACCCGGCCGCGGGCTTCGGCGCCGCGGTGCCGGCTGCCGGCAATCCGGCCGTGCGGGACGAGGCCGGCGCGGAGACCGCCGCAGAGTCCAGCGCGGTGCCGGCCGAGGCGTCGGTGATCGTGACGATCCCTGACACCGTGCCCGGGGTCGCCCGGTCGCCGCGCCCGCCGGCCCGTCCGGCGGGGCTTGATCGGCAGGTCGCCTCGCTGGCGCCGCAAGCGGCACCGGCGGTGCTGACCGATGCCGCGCCCGAGGTCGATCCGGTCGCCGCCGCGGTCGCCGCGGCGGTGGCGCAGGCGATCGCCGCGCCGGGCCCGTCGCAGGAGATCGACGGCGCCGCGCTGGTGCCGGGCACGCCGCTGGCGCAGCTTGGCGCCTTCGACGACCCCGCGGCCGCCCGCGCGGAATGGGAGGCGATGGAGACCCGGTTCGGCGCGCTCATGGCGGGCAAGGACAGGGTGATCGAACCCGCCGACAGCGGTGGCCGGGCCTTCTACCGGCTGCGGGTGGCGGGGTTCGAGGATGCCTCGGATTCGCGCCGGTTCTGCGCCGCGCTTCTGGCCGAGGGCGCGGCCTGCATTCCCGCCCAGGCGCGCTGAGGCGGGCATGCCCGGCGCGGCGATCTTCGGCTGTGCCGGGCCGGTGCTGGGCGCCGCCGAGGCCGCGTTCTTCCGCGAGGCCGATCCCTGGGGCTTCATCCTGTTCGCGCGTAACATCGAAAGAACGGCGCAAGTCATTCGTTTGACGAAGGATTTGCGCGCCTGTGTCGGGCGCGACGCGGCGATCCTGATCGATCAGGAAGGCGGCCGGGTACAACGCCTGCGCCCGCCCCTTGCGCGCGACTGGCCGCCGCCGCTGGACCAGGTGCGGGCCTCGGCCCCCGGTCGGGCGGCGCGCGGCCTTTACCTGCGTTACCGGATCATCGCGGCGGAACTGCGGGCGCTGGGGATCGACGTGAACTGCGCCCCGGTGGCCGATATCGCCGGGCCCGGAACCCATCCGTTCCTGCGCAACCGCTGCCTTGGCGAGACGGCGGCGGAGGTCGCCGCCCATGCCCGCGCGGTGGCCCGTGGGCTGGCCGATGGCGGGGTGCTGCCGGTGCTCAAGCATGCGCCCGGCCACGGCCGCGCCGGCACCGACAGTCACAAGGGGCTGCCGCGGGTGACGGCACCGCGCGCCGAACTGGAGGCGACGGATTTCGCGCCCTTCGCCGCGCTGGCCGACCTGCCGGTGGCGATGACCGCGCATGTCGTCTATCCGGCGGTCGATCCCGACCGTCCCGCCACGCTCTCGCCCGTCGTGATCGACCTGTTGCGCCACGGCATCGGCCTGTCCGGGCTGTTGCTGACCGACGACATCTCGATGGGCGCGCTGTCCGGCACGGTGGCGGAACGGGCCGCGGCGGCGCGCGCGGCGGGCTGCGACATCGTCCTGCATTGCAACGGCGACGGCGCGGAGATGGCCGCCGTCGCCGAGGCCGCCGGGGCGCTGGCGGGGCCGGCCGCGGCGCGCGCCGGGGCCGCGCTGGCCGCCCGCCGCCGCCCCGACGCGGTTGACATGGCGGCGCTGGAAGCGGAGTTTCGGGCGATCCTGCCCCCCGTCTGACGGAGCCCCGCGTGACCGACCCGCATGATGCCGATCCCGTGCCGCTCCGGCCGCCGCCCGCCGGCACGCCGGCCGGCACGGCGCCGGGCGAGGTGACAGGGCGACGGGCGGCGGATTCTCTGATCGTCGATGTCGACGGGTTCGAGGGGCCGCTCGACCTGCTGCTGACGCTGGCGCGCACCCAGAAGGTCGATCTGCGCCGGATCTCGGTGACCGAACTGGCCGAGCAGTATCTCGGCTTCGTGGAACGCGCGAAGGTGCTGCGGATCGAACTGGCGGCCGACTACCTCGTGATGGCGGCCTGGCTCGCATTCCTGAAATCGCGGCTGCTGCTGCCGCCCGATCCCGACGATCCCGCGCCCTCGGGCGAGGATCTGGCCGCGCATCTGGCGTTTCAGCTGGAACGGTTGCAGGCGATGCGCGAGGCCGCGGCGCGGCTGATGGCGCGCGACCGCAAGGGGCGGGATTTCTTCGTGCGCGGGATTCCCGAAGATGTCGCCCGGCTCCGGACGGTGCGCTACACTGCCACGCTTCTGGACCTGATGCAGGCCTATGCCCGGATCCGCACCCGCGACGAGTTTCGCCCCTATGCCTTCGACCGCAGCAACATCTACACGATGGAGGCGGCGCTGGACCGGCTGCGCGGGCTGATCGGTTTCGCCGGCGACTGGACGGATCTGGCCAGCTACCTGCCCGATGGCTGGCTGGCCGATCCCGGCCGCCGCCGGTCGGCCACCGCGGCGACTTTCGCGGCGACGCTGGAACTGGCCAAGCAGGGCCAGATCGAGCTGCGGCAGACCGAGAGTTTCGCGCCGATCGCGATCCGGCGTCGCCCGACATGAGATGGCTGGCATGACCGACCCCGAGGATGACGACCGCGAACCGGGCCTGTTCGCCGCCCCGCCGATGGCCGAACAGGAACGGATGGTGGAAGCCGTGCTGTTCGCCTCGGCCGAACCGGTGACGGTGGCCGACCTCGCCGCGCGGATGCCGCATGGCGCGGACCCGGCCGAGGCGCTGGCGCACCTGCGCCGCCGCTACGAGGGCCGGGGTGTCGCGCTCGTGCGGGTGGGCAACGGCTGGGCGTTCCGCACCGCGCCGGATCTTGGTTTCCTGATGCAGCACGAGGTGGTGGAAACCCGCAAGCTCAGCCGCGCGGCGATCGAGACGCTGGCGATCATCGCCTATCACCAGCCCGTCACCCGCGCCGAGATCGAGGAGATCCGCGGCGTCGCGGTCAGCCGCGGCACGATCGACCAGTTGCTGGAACTGGACTGGATCCGCCTTGGCCGGCGCCGGATGACGCCGGGCCGGCCGGTGACCTTCGTGGTGACCGAGGGTTTCCTCGATCATTTCGGGCTGGAAAGCGCGCGCGACCTGCCGGGCATCAAGGAGTTGCGCGCCGCCGGGCTGCTGGACAGCCGCGGCGGGCCGGGTGCGGAACCCGGCGAGGATGACGAGGACGACGCGGACGGGCCCGGGGCCGAGGACCAGGCCGAGATGTTCGGGGAATAGCGCCGCCGGGGGCCTCAGCCCGCGCGGAAATGCTTGGACAGTTTCAGCCCCTGACCCTGGTAGTTCGAGGCCAGATCGGCGCCGTAAAGCCGGGCCGGGGGCGCGGCCATCCGCTCGTAGACCAGCCGGCCCACCACCTGCCCGTGTTCCAGCACGAAGGGCGCCTCGTGGCAGCGCACCTCCAGCACCCCGCGCGACCCTTGCCCGCCGGCCGTGCCATGGCCGAAGCCGGGATCGAAGAAGCCCGCGTAATGCACCCGGAATTCGCCCACCATCGCAAGGTAGGGCGCCATCTCGGCGGCATGGCCCGGCGGGATCGTCACCGCCTCGCGGCTGACGAGGATGTAGAACGCGCCGGGATCGAGGATCAGCCGGCCCTCGCGGCTGTGCAGCTCGTCCCAGAACTCCGCCGGGTCGTAGGCCCCGATCCGGTCGAGGTCGATCACCCCGGTATGGGGCTTGGCGCGGTAGCCGACCAGTGGTCCCGCCGACGGCTGAAGGTCGACCGAAAAGCCAAGCCCCCCGGAAATCACCGGGGTGCCGCTGACCAGTCCCTCGCTGGCGTGCAGCGCCGCCAGTTCGGCATCGTCCAGCACCGCCTCGCCCTGCCGGAACCGGACCTGGTTGAGCCGCATGCCCGGCCGCACCAGCACCGAGAACGAGCGCGGGCAGATCTCGGCCCAGAGCGGGCCGGCATAGCCCGGCGCGATCCGGTCGAATTCCGTGCCGCCATCGGTGATCAGCCGAGTCAGCAGGTCGAGCCGGCCGGTGGAACTCTTGGCATTGGCGACGGCCGAGATGTCGGCGGGCAGGGCCAGCGCCTCGATCAGCGGCACGAGGTAGACGCAGCCCTTTTCCAGCACCGCGCCATCGCCGAGGTCGATGCGATGCATCTCGAACTCGCCGATCCGCTCGGCGACGCTGCGGCCCTGTCCGGCGAGAAACGAGGCGCGGACCCGGTAGGCCACCGGGCCCAGCCGCAGATCGAGGCTGGCGGGCTGCACCTGTTCGGGCAGAACGGCGGGTTCGGCCGTGATCGCGCCGCGGCCGATCAGCGCCTCGATCGCATGGTCGGGCAGAACCCCCGTCATCGCCCGGCCCTCCGCCCGGATACGGAAGCGCCCGCCCCGGCGGGGGCGGGCGTTCTCATGATGGTCGGGCCGGCGAGATTCGAACTCGCGACCTTCCGCCCCCCAGACGGACGCGCTAACCAGGCTGCGCCACGGCCCGACGCGGGCCATATAGGGCCAAGCACGGGGCAGGGGCAAGCCGCAATTCGCACAGCGTCGCTCAGCGCGCCGACCCCGGCGGCGGGGCCGCAAGACGCGCGCTGAGCGCGGCAAGCCGCGGCTCCAGTTCCGCCAGCCGGGCCCGCTGCGCGGCATCGGGGCGAAACCCGCGCAACAGCGCCGAGACCGGCCTGTCCGGCGCCGGGGCCGGCGGTTCGGCCGCCGCAGGGGCCTCCGGCGCGTCGGCGCCGCCCGCCGCGTTGCCTTCGGCGGGGTCCGCCGCCGCCGTGGCGGAGGCGACGGTCCGCGGCGGATCGGCGAAGGGCAGTTCCGGGGCCTCGGGCTCCGGGTCCGGCTTTGGCTCCGGCATCGCGGCCGCGTCTTCGGATGTGCCCGGCGCGGCGCCGGAGGCCGCGTCCTGGGCGGGCCCGTCGTCGGGCGCATCGACGGCCGTGGCGGGGGCGGTGTCGTCGGCCTGTGCCCCGGCGGGCGGGTGCTGGGCGGCACCGGCCAGCCCCTCGGCGAAGCGCGACAGGCCCATCACGTGGCGCTGGCCCTTTTCCCGCAGGATCTTCTGCACGCCGCGGATCGTCATTCCGTCGTCATGCAGCAGCCGGCGGATGCCGTCGATCAGCGCGACATCGGCGGGCCGGTAGTAGCGCCGGCCGCCGGCGCGCTTCACCGGCCGGATCTGGCCGAACTTGGTTTCCCAGAACCGCAACACATGCGCCGGCGTTCCGATCAGGTCGGACACCTCGCTGATGGTACGGAAGGCATCGGCCGACTTGCCGCCCATGCGCCGCTCCTCAGGGCCTGTTGCCGGCCGCCACGCGGTCCTTCATCAGGTGCGAAGGCCGGAAGGTCAGCACCCGGCGCGGGCTGATCGGAACCTCTTCGCCGGTCTTCGGGTTGCGGCCCATCCGGGCGGATTTCTCGCGCACCGCGAACGTGCCGAAGGAGGAGATCTTGACCGTCTCGCCCCGCACCAGCGCGTCGGACATGTGCTGCAGCACGCTTTCGACCAGTTGCGCGGACTCGTTCCGCGACAGGCCGACCTCCCGGAACACGGCCTCGCTGAGGTCCATGCGTGTCAGCGTCTTGTCACTCATCGTCAAATCCCCCCTGGATCATCGGGCCAGCATGCGCAGAACGCGAAGCCCTGTCAACGAAAGGCAATCAAGGGTTTGCAGGTTGCCGTTCGGGCGCGGCGCGAAGGCCCGTTTGCGCTACCAGCGCAGCACCACCGCGCCCCAGGCCAGGCCGCCGCCGATCGCCTCGGTCACCACCAGGTCGCCGGGCCTGATCTGGCCGCGTTCCTTGCCCACCGAAAGCGCCAGCGGAATCGACGCGGCCGAGGTGTTGCCGTGATCCTGAACGGTGACGACGACACGCTCCATCGGCACCTGCATCCGCTGCGCGGTGGCGGTGATGATCCGCAGATTCGCCTGGTGCGGCACGATCCAGTCGACATCGGCGCCGGACAGCCCGGCCTTGTCCAGTGCCCGATGCGCGGTGTCGGCCAGCTTCTCCACCGCGTGGCGGAACACCGCGTTGCCCTGCATCCGAAGCTGCCCGGCCGCCCCGGTGGCCGAGACGCCGCCATCGACGTAAAGCAGGTCCCTGTGGCGGCCGTCGGAATTGAGATCGGTGGCGAGGATGCCGCGATCCGCGGAGGTGCCGGCGCCCTCGGCGCCCTCCAGCACCAGCGCGCCGGCGCCGTCGCCGAACAGGACGCAGGTGCCGCGGTCGGTCCAGTCGAGGATCCGGCTGAAGGTTTCGGCGCCGATCACCAGCACCCGCCGGGCCTGTCCGGCGCGGATCAGCGCATCGGCATTGGCCAGCGCGAAGACGAAGCCGGCGCAGACCGCCTGCACGTCGAAGGCGAAGCCGCCGGTCATGCCCAGCCGGCCCTGCACCATCGTCGCGACCGAGGGGAAGGTCAGATCAGGCGTCGAGGTCGCGACGACGATCGCGTCGATCTGCGCCGCCGTGATCCCGGCATCGGCCAGCGCGGCCTCGGCCGCGGCCACGGCGAGATCGGATGTGGTTTCCCCCTTGGCCGCGAAATGCCGCCGCTCGATCCCGGTGCGGCTGCGGATCCATTCGTCGGTGGTGTCGAGCGAGGCCTCGAATTCCGCGTTGGGCACGACGCGTTCGGGAAGGTAGTGCCCGGCGCCCCGGACCACGGACCGAAGTGTCATGCGCCTGTCCCGTCCTTCCCCGACCCCTCCGGCGCACTCTGCATCGCCTGCTCGACGCTGGCAAGCCGTGCCGCCAGACGCGCCTGGAAGCCCGACTGGGCCAGCCGGAACGCCAGCTTGATCGCGGCCGAAACGCCGGTGGCATCGGCCGAGCCGTGCGATTTCACCACCGTGCCGTTGAGGCCCAGGAACACCCCGCCGTTCACCCGGCGCGGATCGATGCGCTTGCGCAGCCGCCGCAGCGAGGTCAGCGCCAGGATCGAGGCGATGCGCGACAAGGGCGTGGCCGCGAAGGCCTCGCGCAGGAAATCGCCGATCAGCTTGGCGGTGCCCTCGCCGGTCTTCAGCGCGATGTTGCCGGTGAACCCGTCGGTGACGATCACGTCGACGCGGGTGGAGGGCAGGTCGCCGCCTTCGACGAAGCCGACGTAGTCGAACGCGCCCGCCTCGGTGGCCGACTCGATCAGGTCGTTGGCATGCTTGAGTTCGGCGCGGCCCTTGTGTTCCTCGGTGCCGACGTTCAGAAGCCCGATCCGCGGCCGTTCAAGCCCCAGCCCGTTGCGCGCGTAGGAGGCACCCATCAGCGCGTATTGCAAGAGATCCTCGGCATCGGCGCGGATGTCGGCGCCGACATCCAGCATCACGTTGAAGCCGGCAGGATTGCGCGAGGGCCACAGGCAGGCGATGGCGGGGCGGTTGATGCCGGGCAGCTTGCGCAGCCGGATCATCGACAGCGCCATCAGCGCGCCGGTATTGCCGCAGGACACCGCGACCTCGGCCTCGCCGTCGCGTACGCTTTCGATCGCCGACCACATCGAGGTGCCCTCGCCGTGGCGCATCACCTGGCTGGGCTTGTCGTCCATCGAGACGACGCTGCCGGCATGGCGGATCTCGCAGCGGCCCGCGAGGCTGCGCTGGCGCCCGACCAGCCGCGAGAGCTCGGCCTCGGGACCGTGCAGGATGAAACGGATGTCGGGGTTCTTCTGCGCCGACGCGACAAGCCCCGCGACGACGGCCGCGGGGCCACGGTCGCCGCCCATCGCGTCGACCGAAATCACATGTTGTCCCGTTGGATGCGGGGTGCTCGGCGTTCCCTTGGGCCTTGCGGTTGCCATGGGTCCGATGTCCAGCCCGCCGCGGACCGGCTCAGGCCGCGTCGTCGTCCAGGTCGACCTCGACCGCCTGCGCGACCACTTCACGCCCGTCGTAATGGCCGCAGGCGGCGCAGACGTGGTGCGGGCGCTTCAGCTCGCCGCAATTCGCGCATTCGTTGGGATTCGCGGCGACCAGGGCATCGTGGGCGCGGCGCATGTTGCGGCGGGACCGCGTGACTCGGTTCTGTTGGACGGCCATGTCTCAACCTCGGGATGTTTCGGGCCGAAGCCCTTTGTTTTCTGGGGTTTCGCGCTGGCTGCCTGCGTCGGACCGGGTGCGAACCCTCGCTTCGAACGAGGCCGGGAACATAGACGGATTCGGCGGCGGCGCAAGACTTTTCTGAACCCGCCGGATCAGTCGCCCGGGCCGTTTCCCCCGCCAGTCCCGTCCCGGTCCCGGCCCAGCATCCGGTCGAGCCCGGCGAAGGGCCGCAGCGCCTCGTCGGTCAGGGGGGCGACGCCCGGCGGTGCGGCCTGAGCGGGCGCCGCGGCCGCCTCGGCGCGCGGGTAGAGCGGCAGCGCCAGCGCCAGCGCCTCGACCATCACCGCGCCGATATCGACGATCTCGGGCAGCGGTTCGGCGCTGTCGTCCTCGGGCATCTCGGTTTCCTCGCCGGCGGGCGGTTCCATCCCGGAGATGTAGCGGCGCGTCACCGGTTCCTCGATCCGGGTCGTGACCGGGTCGAGGGTGACGATGCAGGGCTGCACGACGGTCGCGCCCAGCGTCGCGTCCAGCCGCCAGTCGCGGCGGCCGTCGGGCCGCAACTCGCCCCTGAACCGCAGCTTGCGCAGGGCGGTCAGGCCAAGCTCTTCGGCCAGCGCGGCCAGGTCGTCCGGGCCGGGGGCCAGATCGAACCGCGTCGGCTTGCGGGCCGGAAGGTCGGCCAGCCGCAGCGGCAGCGTTCGTGCGGCGGTTTTCGCCATGTCCCGTTCCCCGGTTGCATCCGGCCTGCCGGGGAACCGCTTGAAGCGCCCGGCCCCGGTAGTGTAAGCGGATAGGGGTCTTGAAGCGACGGGGCAAGGGGGCAGTATGGTCAGCGGCGTCGCGGTGATGCGCTTGGGGGGGATGATCGCCCTCGTCACGGCGCTTGCCGCCTGCAACCCGCCGGTGCGCCGGCACGGCTACGTGCCCGCCGAGGCCGATCTGGAACAGATCGTGGTCGGCGAGGATACCCGGCTCGCCGTGACCGACCGTATCGGGCGGCCCTCGTCCGCCGGGCTGATGCAGGGCGGCGACTGGTTTTACGTCGGCTCGACCTGGAAGCACGTTGCCCTGCGCGCGCCGCAGGAGATCGATCGCCAGGTCGTGGTGGTCCGGTTCGACGACGCGGGCATCGTCGAGAATGTCGAGCGTTTCGGGCTGGAGGACGGCCGGGTCGTGGCGCTGTCGCGCCGGGTCACCGACAGCAACATCGAGGGCGTGACCTTCCTGCGCCAGCTGCTGGGCAACCTCGGCAACTTCACGCTCGACCAGTTCGCCGACTGATCCGGACCGCGCCGCCGTTCACGCCGGAACGCCGGCCTCAGCCGGCGTCGGGCTCGAAGCGCAGCGCGACGCCGTTGATGCAGTAGCGCAGCCCGGTGGGCGCGGGCCCGTCGGGGAACACGTGGCCCAGATGCGCGGCGCAATCGCTGCAATGCACCTCGGTGCGGCGCATGAACCAGCTGCGATCCTCCTGCGTTTCGACCGGCGCGTCGGGCAGCGGCGCCCAGAAGCTGGGCCAGCCGGTGCCGGAGTCGAACTTCTGATCCTGCCCGAACAGCGCCGCCCCGCAGCAGACGCAGCGGAAGGTGCCGGGCGCCTTGGGAAAATCGTCATGCGTGAAGGCGCGCTCGGTGCCGTGCTGGCGGGTGACCCTGTAGGCCAGGTCCGACAGCCGGTCGCGCCACTCGGCCTCGCTCAGCACCAGTTTCGGTTGCGTTCTGGTCTCGCTCATCGTCGTGATCCCGTCGCATCTTGTGGCCTAGAACGGCCTCGCACATGATCTAGTCGTGTCCGCGCGCAACGCAAGAGCCGCGCGGCGCGGCGCGGGACCGGAGCGGGGGAAGACCGATGCTGTCGCTGATCAGGGGGCGCTACGTCGCCCGCATCGCCGAAACCGACGAGGATGTGCGGCGCGCGCAGCGCCTGCGCTGGCTGGCCTTCGTCGCCGGCCGCGGCCTTGCCGGGGACGCGGCGCGAGACGCGGGCGCAGATGCCGACGGGTTCGACCCGCTGTGCCGGCACGTGCTGGTCGAGGATGTCCGCTCCGGCACGCTGGTGTGCTGCTTCCGGCTGATGGTGCTGGAGGGCGGGGCCGAGATCGGGCGCAGCTATTCGGCGCAGTATTACGAGCTTTCGGCGCTGGCCGACTACCGCGGCCGGATGGTCGAGATGGGGCGCTTCTGCATCCATCCCGCCTGGAAGGATCCGAACATCCTGCGAGTCGCCTGGGGCGCGATGGCGCGGATCGTCGACGCGGAGGGGGTGGAGATGCTGTTCGGCTGCTCGTCGTTCATGGGCACCGAGACCGAGACCTACCGCGACGCCTTCGCGATGCTGAAGGAGCGGCACCTCGGCCCGAAGCGCTGGCTGCCGCGGGTCAAGGCGCCCGATGTCTTCCGCTTCGCGCAGCGGCTTGGCCGCACCAAGCCCGACGCGAAGGCGGCGATGCTGCGGATGCCGCCGCTTCTGCGCAGTTACCTGATGATGGGCGGCTGGGTGTCGGACCACGCGGTGGTGGATCGCGACCTCGGCACGCTGCATGTCTTCACCGGGCTCGAGATCCGCGCGATCCCGCCGGCCCGGGCGCGGGCGTTGCGCGAGGCGGCGGGGTAGCGGCGGGGGGCTGTCTGCCCCCCGGCCGGCGCTGTCGCGCCGGCGCCCCCCGAGGATATTTCCCGACCAAAACGGCCGCGCCGGCGGAGCCGCCCGCGATCGACGGTGGCCCCGCGATTGACGGTGGCGCGGCGGCGCGGTAGCCCCTGCGGCATGGCCCGCGCCCCGCTTCTGCAACTGTCCGGCATCGCGCTGAGTTTCGGCGGCGACCCGGTGTTCGACGGGCTCGACCTGGTGGTGCAGCCCGGCGACCGGGTGGCGCTGGTGGGGCGCAACGGATCGGGCAAGTCGACGCTGCTGAAGGTGATGGCCGGGCTGGTCGAGCCCGACGCCGGCGCGCGGGCGGTGCCGCCGGGGATCGGTGTCGGCTACATGGAGCAGGAGCCGGACCTCGCGGGTTTCGCGACGCTGGGCGAATTCGCGGCGAGCGGGCTGGAGGACGGCGAGGCCTGGCGCGTCGCGGCGGCGGCGGAGGGGCTGGGCTTCGACCCGGACCGGCCGGTCGCCACCGCCTCGGGCGGCGAGCGGCGGCGCGCGGCGCTGGCGAAGATCATGGCCGAGGCGCCGGACCTGATGCTGCTGGACGAGCCGACCAACCATCTCGACATCCGCGCCATCGCCTGGCTCGAGGAGGTGCTGGCCACGATCCGCTCGGCGGTGGTGGTGATCAGCCACGACCGGACGTTCCTGCGCAACCTCAGCCGCGCGACGCTGTGGATCGACCGCGGCCGGGTCCGGCGCAACGAGGCGGGGTTCGCCGCCTTCGAGGACTGGCGCGACCGGGTCTGGGCCGAGGAGGACGAGGCGCGCCACAAGCTCGACCGCAAGATCAGGGCCGAGGCGCGGTGGGCGGTGGAGGGGATATCGGCCCGCCGCAAGCGCAACCAGGGCCGGCTGCGCGCGCTGCAGGCGATGCGCTCGGAACGCGCGGCGATGATCCGCCGCCAGGGCACCGCGGCACTGGGGCTGGAGAGCGGCGCGGCCTCGGGCCGGATGGTGATCGAGGCGGAGCGGGTGACGAAGGCCTTCGAGGGCCGGGTGATCGTCAGGGATTTCTCGATCCGGGTGATGCGTGGCGACCGGATCGCGGTGGTCGGGCCGAACGGCGCGGGCAAGACCACGCTTCTGAAGCTCCTGACCGGCGAGATCGCGCCGGATGCAGGCCGGCTGCGGCTGGGCACCAACCTGGAGATCGCGGTGTTCGACCAGGCGCGCGCCGCGCTCGATCCGGCGGTGACGCTGTGGCAGGGGCTGACCGGCGATCCCGCGCTTGGCGTGCCGGGCCGGTCGGATCAGGTAATGGTGCGCGGCGCGCCGCGCCACGTGGTCGGCTACCTGAAGGATTTCCTGTTCGACGAGGCGCAGGCCCGCGCGCCGGTCTCGGCGCTGTCGGGAGGCGAGCGGGCGCGGCTGCTGCTGGCGCGGATCATGGCGCGGCCGTCGAACCTCTTGATCCTCGACGAGCCGACGAACGACCTGGATGTCGAGACGCTGGACCTGCTCCAGGACGTGCTGGGGGAGTATGACGGCACGGTGATCGTGGTCAGCCACGACCGGGATTTCATCGACCGGATCGCGGCCACGACGGTCTTGATGGACGGGCAGGGCGGCGCGACCGTCTTTGCCGGCGGCTGGAGCGACATGATCGCGCAATCGGGCGGGGGGCTGCCCGCGGCCGTGGCGCCGGTGCCGGCCGGCCGGGCGGGCGGCCCGAAGCCCGGCCCCGCCGCGCGAAAGCCGGCCGCGCCGAAGCCGGCCGCGCCGAAACCCGCCGCGGCGGGCCTGACTTTCGCCGAACGCAAGCGGCTTGACGCGCTGCCCGATCGGATCGCGCGGCTGGAGGCGGAGATCGGCAAGCTGGGCGACTTGCTTTCCGACCCCGATCTCTACACCCGCGAACCGGTGAAATTCGCCAAGGCGACCGAGATGCTGGCCGAGCGACAGGCGGCGCTGGCGGCGGCGGAGGAGGACTGGCTGATGCTGGAAGAGAAGGCCGGGGCATGAGCGGGCCGCTGGCCGGCGTGAAGGTGGTGGAGATCGCCGGGCTGGGGCCGACGCCCTTCGCCGCGATGTGCCTGGCCGACATGGGCGCCGAGGTGATCCGGGTCGCGCGGCCGGGGCAGGCGCATCTTCTGGGCCTCGACTACGACATCCTGAACCGCGGCCGGGGCTTCATCGAGCTTGATCTCAAGTCGGCCGACGGGCGTGCCGTGGCGCGCCGGCTGATCGGCCGGGCCGATGCGCTGATCGAGGGGATGCGGCCCGGCGCGATGGAACGGCTGGGCCTTGGGCCCGACGACTTTCGCGACCATCCGCGCCTCGTCTACGGGCGGATGACCGGCTGGGGCCAGGCGGGCCCGCTGGCCCAGGTCGCGGGCCACGACATCACCTATCTGGCGCTGACCGGGGTTCTGCACGCGATCGGCCCGCGCGCGGCGCCGGCGGTGCCGCTGAACCTGCTGGGCGATTTCGGCGGCGGCGGGCTCTACCTGGCCTTCGGGATGCTGGCGGCGCTGTGGCACGCGGCGCGGACCGGCGCGGGCCAGGTCGTCGATTGCGCGATCACCGACGGGGTGGCGCATCTGGCGGCGATGATCACCGCGATGCAGATGGCCGGGCAGTGGAGCGACCGGCGCGCGGCGAACCTGCTGGACGGCGCCGCGCCGTTCTACGGGGTCTACGAATGCAGCTGCGGCGGGCATCTTGCCGTCGGCGCGATCGAGCCGCGGTTCTGGGCGGACTTTCTTGGGCGGATCGGTCTCGACCCCGGGGAGATGCCGCCGCAGGCGGATGTCGCGCGCTGGCCCGAGGCGCGGGCGCGGCTGGCGCGCCACATCGCCACCCGCAGCCGTGACGACTGGGCCGCCGATCTGGAGGGAACCGATGCCTGCGCCGCGCCGGTGCTGAGCCTGGCCGAGGCGCGGGCGCATCCGCAGAACGCCCGGCGCGGCACCTATGCCCGGCACGAGGGGGTGACCCAGCCGATGCCCGCGCCGCGGCTGTCGGCGACGCCGGGGGAATTGCGGCCGGCCTCGCAGGCGGTGCCGCTGGACCCGGCCGAGGTGCTGGCCGCCTGGCAGGCGTGAGCCCGGGGGGCCGTCTGCCCCCCGCCGCCGCTGCGCGGCGCCCCCCGAGGATATTTCGCGACCAAAACCGGGACGGGGCCGGGACGGTTCAGCGCATCCGCAGCGCGCCGTCGAGCCGGATGGTTTCGCCGTTCAGGTAGCCGCATTCGACGATGAACGCGGCCAGCGCGGCGTATTCGGCGGGATCGCCGAGCCGTTTGGGGAAGGTCACGTCGGCGGCGAGGCCGGCCTGCACCTCTTCGGGCAGGGCGGTCAGCATCGGGGTGGCGAAGATCCCCGGCGCGATGGCGCAGACCCGGATCCCGAAACTGGCGAGATCGCGCGCCAGCGGCAGGCTCATCCCGGCGATCCCGGCCTTCGAGGCGGCATAGGCGGCCTGGCCCTTCTGCCCGTCGAAGGCGGCGACCGAGGCGGTGTTGACGATCACGCCCTTTTCCGCGCCGTCGTTGCCGGCCATTTCGGCGGCGGCGAGGCGGGCGACGTTGAAGCTGCCCACGAGGTTGATGTCGATCGTGCGGCGGAAGCTGGCGAGGTCGTGCGGCCCGGTCCGGCCCAGCGTGCGTTCGGCGGTGGCGATGCCGGCGCAGTTCACCGCCGCCGTGATCCGGCCCATCGCGGCGCGTGCGGCGGCGAGACCGGCGGCGACCGAGGCTTCGTCGGTCACGTCGACCTCGGCGAACTGCGCGCCGATCTCGGCGGCCAGCGCCGCGCCCTTCGCGCCGTCGCGGTCGAAGATCGTCACCGCCGCGCCGCGGTCGCGGAAATGCCGCGCGGTCGCGGCGCCAAGGCCGGAGGCGCCGCCGGTGATCACGGCGCGGGTTTCGGCAAGTTGCATCGCTGCCCCCTATCTGAACACGTGTTCAGTTACCCGTGCCGGGGCGGCGGTGTAAAGCCGCCCGGCCTCAGGCCGGCAGGTGGATCGGGAAGCGCGCGCGAAGCGCGGCGTCGTGATCGGCGGCGAAGGCGGCGCGGGCCGGGGCGGCCAGCAATTCGTGCTTTTTCGCGATCGCCTTGGCCATCAGGTCGGGCCGGTCCTTCTCGACCCATTCCTTGGGGCTCGTCCGGTCGCCCAGCGCGGGATAGATGTAGTCGGTCTGCATCAGCCCCAGCGTCTGGTCGGAGCCGAGGTAATGGCCCGGCCCGGCAAGGCAGACCTGCCGCATCACCTCGACCGAGACCGAATCCTCGGTCACCTCGATGCCGCGGACGCAGCGCAGCGCCTGGCCGATCAGGTCGTCGCCGAGGATCAGGCTTTCCATGCAGAAGCCCAGAAGCGAGGCATGCATCCCCGCCGCCTCGTAGACCATGTTGAGCCCCGAAAGCCCCGCCATGACGTTCGAGCACATCTGTTCCCACCCGGCCTGCATGTCGGGCAGCTTGGCATCGGCGATGCCGGCGGCGGCGCCGCCGGGCAGGCCGTAGAACCGGTGCATCTGCGCGCAGCCCGCCGTCAGCAGCGCCTGTTCGCCCGATCCGCCCGACATCGCGCCGGTGCGCAGGTCCGACACGAAGGGCCAGGTGCCGAAGATCGCCGGGTGGCCGGGGCTGAGCGCGTTGACATAGACCACGCCGGCCAGGCATTCGGCCACCGCCTGCACGATCGCGCCGGCGATCGGCGCCGGGGCGGTGGCGCCGGCCTGGCCGGCCGACAGGAGCAGCACTGGCATGCCCTGGGCGATGCATCTCTCCATCACCTTGCAGCTTTCGGTGGCGAATTTCAGCGGCGGCACGACGAAGCAGTTGGAATTCGAGATGAACGGCCGGGCGCGCCACTCGGCCTCGCCGCCGGCGATGGCGTGAATCAGGTCGAAGCAGCGATCGACATGGTCGGGATCGGTGAAGCTGACGCCGACATGTTTCGTGGTGCCGCGGCAGCAGGCGTAGATCGTGTTCAGGTCAAGCTCGAAACTGTCGGCGATGTCGCGGCAGACCATCGCACGCTGGAAGAAGTGGATGTTGTCCAGCCGGTCGGCGATGCGCGCCGCGTCGTAGAGATCCTGCACCGTCGAATCGCGATACTCCCGGCGTTCGACATCGACGACCGAGACGGCCGCGCCGGCGGTGCCGTAATGCACGCTGGCGCCCGACAGCTTGAGGTCGTGGCGCGGTTCGCGGCCCGACAGCGTGATGTCGCGCGCGGCCAGCGCCAGCATGTCCTCGACCAGCGCGCGGGGGATGCGGATCCGACCGTCGGAGCCCTGCACCGCGCCCGCGCCGGTCAGGATCTCGACGCCCGAGGGCGGGGCATCGGCCAGGCCGATCTCTTCGAGCACCTGCAGCGCGGCCTCGTGGATCCGGGCCACGCCGGCCTCGGTCAGCGGGGTGTAGCGGCCGCCGGGCAGGCCCGGCCGCACCGGCCGCTTGTCCTCCGCCAGCGGCGCCGATCTGAGCGCGTGGCGCGCCGCGCGCCCCCCCGCCCGCCGGTTGACCGCCGCCGCCGGTGCCGCATCGCTCATCGCCCAGTCCTCCCGTTTCGCTGGCCCGATGCTGGCGGCGCGGGGTGCGGCGATTCTGTTCCGTTTGCGGCAGGATCGTCGTTTTCTGACCGTCAGCCGCGCCGCATCAGGTCGGCGACGACCCGGGCCACCATCATCACGTCGTCGCGCGTGCAGTCGAACGGGCCGACCTGCACGCGGATCGCGTAGCGCCCGGCATGGCGGGTCTGGGTGAGATAGGTGCGGCCGTCGTCGTTGATCCGGGCCAGCAGGTCTTCGGTCGCCCCGTCGCCGGCGGCGAGGCGGAAGCTGAAGAGCGACAGCGCCGGTTCGGTGACGATCTCGACGCCCGGCAGGGCGGCCAGGGCGTCGCGCAGCTCGCCCGCCCAAAGGACATGGTTGCGGATCCGGCCGCGCAGGCCGTCAAGCCCGTAGGCGCGGATCAGGATCCACAGTTTCAGCGCCCGGAACCGGCGGCCGAGCGGCACGGTCCATTCGTTGAAATTGGTGATCTCCTCGCGCCCGGCGGTTTCGAGATAGGCGGGCCGCAGGCCCAGCGTCTTCACCTGCGGGCCGGGATCGGCGAGGAACTGAACGGCGCAGTCGAATTGCGCGCCGAGCCACTTGTGCGGATTGAAGACGATCGAATCGGCGCCCTCGACCCCGGCCCAGAGGTGACGGAATTCCGGGCAGATCATCGCCGAACCGGCCCAGGCGGCATCGACATGCACCGGCAGGCCCGCCGATTTCGCCACCGCGATGCAATCGCCGATCCGGTCGAAGGCGCCGACCGAGGTGCCGCCGGCGCACAGGATCACGCCGGCGGGCAGGTGGCCGGCGTCGCGGTCGGCGGCGATCGCGCCGGCCAGCGCGCCGGGTTTCATCGACAGCGTCGCATCGGTCGGCACCTTGACGAGGTTGTGCTGGCCGATCCCGGCGATCCGCGCGGCCTTGTCGATCGAGGAATGGGTTTCGGCGCTGGCGTAGAGCCGCAGGCGCGGCTGGCCCGAAAGCCCCTCCGTCAGCCCGGCCCAGCCCAGCGCCGCCTCGCGCATCGTCAGCACCGCCGACAGCGTCGCGGTCGTCGCGCTGTCGTGGATCGTGCCGGTGAACCGGTCGGGCAGACCGAGCGCGCGGCGCAGCCAGCCCACCATCACCGTCTCGATCTCGGTCGCCGCCGGAGCGGTCTGCCACAGCATCGCCTGTGCGGCCATGCCGTTGGCGAGCTGTTCGGCCAGCATCGAGGCCGGGGCGGCATTGGCGGGGAAATAGGCGAAGAAGCGCGGATGCTGCCAATGCGTCATCGCCGGCGGCACGATCCGCTCGAAATCGGCGAAGATCGCCTCCATCGGCTCCGCCGCTTCCGGGGGCGCGGCCGGCAGCTGCGCGGCGGTCTCGCCCGGCGCGGTCCGGGCGCGGACCGGGCGGTCGCGCAGGCCCGCGTGGTAATCCGCGATCCAGTCCGCCGCGCGTTTCGACCAGCCCCTGAGATCCTCGTGATCCATCCCCCGCCTCCCGTGTTTCTGCGCGGCAGATTAGGCGCGCCGGGTCGGCGGGTTCAAGAACACGATTTCCGGCCGGAAAACCGGCGGCCCGCGGTCAGGCCGCGATCCGGTCGGCGAAGGCGGCAAGGCGGGTGAGCGCATCGGCGAAGGCCGCATCCTCCACCGTCATCGCGATCCGCACGTGGCCGGCCGCGGCCCGGCCGAAGCTTTCGCCCGGCATCACCGCGATCCGCTCCTCCTCCAGCAGCCTGAGCGCGAAGGCCTCGCCGGAAAGCCCGGTGGCGCGGATGTCCAGCATCACGTACATCGCGCCCTCGGCCGGGATCGGGCGGACCCGGTGCGCGCCGGTCAGCCGGTCGAGCGCGATCTGCCGGCGGCGGCGGAACGGCGCGGCGATCCGGTCTTCGAACGCGTCGCCCTGGCGCAGCGCGAAGAGCGCGGCATCCTGCACGAAGGGCGGCACGCCGTAGGTGGTGGAGGTCGCCAGCGTGGTCACCGCCTCGGCCACCGGCACCGGCGCGACGATCCAGCCCAGCCGCGAGCCGGTCATCGCGTGGCTTTTCGACATCGAGCCCACGGTGATCGTGCGGTCCGCCATCCCCGGCAGGGCGCGCGGGCTGACATGCGCGCCGTTCCAGACCTGGCTGTCGTAGACCTCGTCGGAGATCAGCCACAGGTCGTGTTCGGTGACGGCGCGGGCCACCTCTTCCAGCGTGGCGCGGGAATAGACCGTGCCGGTGGGGTTGTTCGGGGTGTTGATCAGAAGCGTGCGCGCGCCGGCGGCATGGGCGGCGATCGCGGCGGCTTCGGGGTGAAAACCCGCCTCGGGCCGGGTCGGCACCGGCACGGCCTCGGCCCCGGTGGCACGGATCGTGCCGGGATAGGTGGCGTAGTAGGGATCGCAGAACAGGCCCCGGTCGCCGGTGTCGAGAAGCGCCATGTGGGTGGCGAAGAGCGCCGCCTGCCCGCCCGGCGTGATCACGATGTTTTCCCATGTCGTCGGCGCGCCGGTGCGGGCGGTGAAGCGCGCGGCCACCGCCTCGCGCAGCGCGCGGTGGCCGGGGCCGAAGGCGTAGCCGGTGTTCCCCGCGACCATCGAGCCGTGCATCGCGTCGAGGATCGCGCGGTCGGTCTTCACGTCATGTTCGCCGATGGTGAGGTTGACGACGGCCTCGCCCGCCTGTTCCAGCGCGCGGGTCCGGTAATAGATCTCCCATCCGTCGTCGCCGCCGCCGGTGATATGCGCGATGCGATTGGCCAGACGCATGCCGCCCTCCCTGTCTGCGCGGCCATGCCAAGCAGATCGGGCGGAGCGGGGCAAGGGGGCTAATCGTGGGGCGGCAGCGCGGCCCGGGCCGACTTCGACAGCCCGGCGCGGACGATCCGGTAGGAGGCGCCGATCCGGTGCGCCAGTTCGTCCTCCGCGGCCTCCTCGGGCAAGAGCACCCAGGAGCGGTGGAAATACGGCGCCTTGGTGCCGATCCCGGCGTCGATCAGCATCTCGGCGGTCTCGACCCCGTCGGTCTTGACGGCGACGCCGCCGCGCACCCCGCGGCAGGCGAAGATCTTGCCGCCGATCTTCCAGGCGTCGATCCCCGGCCCGAAGGGTTCGGACACCTCGGCGCCGGGCAGGGCGGCGCAGATCGTGTTGACGGTGTCGCGGGACATGGTAGGCGCTCCCTCGGTTCACGCTGTCATCCTAGCACATCGTCGCGCCCCAAGGGCAGGCTTGGCGTCGGCGCGCGAAACGGTTAGGAAGGGCGGCATGAACGGCACCTGCATCACCTGCATCTGCATTATCGGCTGACATCGTCAGGCGGGCCGTTCCTTCATTGCCAATCCAAGCCGAATGAGCGAACACCCGCCCGGGAAAGGCGCGCGAGGGCATGACATGACCATCCGGCTGCACAACACGCTGACGCGGACGAAAGACACGTTCCGGCCGATCGACCCGGCGAACGTGCGGATGTATGTCTGCGGGCCCACCGTCTACGACCGCGCGCATCTGGGCAACGCCCGGCCGGTGGTGGTGTTCGACGTGCTCTACCGGCTTCTGCGCCATGTCTACGGGCCGGGGCACGTGACCTACGTGCGCAACATCACCGATGTCGACGACCGGATCAACGAGACCGCGCAGAAGCGCCGCGCGGCCGGTGCGCCCGGCACGCTGGAGGAGTTGATCCGCGAGCGGACCGAGGAAACCATCGCCTGGTATCACGCCGACATGGAAGCGCTCGGTACCCTGCCGCCCACGCACGAGCCGCGCGCGACCGACCATATCGCCGGGATGATCGCGATGATCGGGGGGCTGATCGAGCGCGGCCATGCCTACGCGGCCGACGGCCACGTGCTGTTCCGGGTGGCGAGCTACGCGGGCTATGGCCGGCTGTCGGGCCGCACGGTCGAGGACATGATCGCCGGGGCGCGCGTCGAGGTCGCGCCCTACAAGGAAGACCCGATGGATTTCGTGCTGTGGAAACCCTCGGATGACGAATTGCCGGGCTGGGACAGCCCGTGGGGGCGGGGCCGGCCGGGCTGGCACATCGAATGCTCGGCGATGTCCGAGGCGCTTCTGGGCACGGAGTTCGACATCCACGGCGGCGGCATCGACCTGCAGTTCCCGCATCACGAGAACGAGATCGCGCAAAGCTGCTGCGCGCATCCGCAGGCGGGATTCGCAAGGGTCTGGCTGCACAACGAGATGCTGATGGTCGAGGGCAGGAAGATGTCCAAGTCGCTGGGCAACTTCTTCACGGTGCGGGATCTGCTGGACCGGGGCGTGCCGGGCGAGGTGATCCGCATGGTGTTTCTGGGCACCCATTACCGCAAGCCGATGGACTGGACCGAGGAGAAGGCGCGCGAGGCGGAGGCGGCGTTGCGAAAGTGGCGTGGTCTCACCGCGGGCATCGAACCCGCGTCGAGCCCCGCGCCCGGCGTCGTGGCGGCGCTGTCGGACGATCTGAACACCGCCGGCGCGATTGCCGAGCTGCACGCGCTGGCCGGGGCCGGCGACGCTGCGGGGCTGCTCGCCTCGGCGCGGCTGATGGGGTTGCTGGAGCCGGGCATGGGCGGTTGGGCCGAGGCTGGAACCGGCGCGCTGGACGGGATTGCCCGGCGGCTGGCCGCCACGCGGGAGCAGGCGATGGCGAGCAAGGATTTCTCCGAGGTCGACCGGATGAAGGCGGCGCTGGTGGCCGCCGGTGTCGAGGTGCGGATGAGCAAGGCGGGGGTGGAACTGCTGCCCGGCGCCGGCTTCGATCCGGCGAAGCTGGAGGGGCTGTGACATGGGCGCCTTGCAGGTCTCCCGCGCCGAACACAGGAACGCGCCCGGCCCGGGGGTGGGCGCATCGGGCCCGCCCGGGGGGGCAGGTCGGGCGCGATCCGGGCCGCAAGCGGCCCGGGGGATCGGCGGGGGATGGTCTGGCTTCCGTTCGAATCCCCCCGGCTTTCGCGAGGGCCTTTCATGACCCGCGACCGCCTCACCCTTTACGACACCACGCTGCGCGACGGCCAGCAGACCCAGGGCGTGCAGTTCGCGGCCGCCGAGAAGGCGCAGATCGCCGCCGCGCTCGACGCGCTGGGGATCGACTATATCGAGGGCGGCTGGCCCGGCGCGAACCC
>CAYUXM010000014.1:0-25743 GCA_964448765.1 uncultured Rhodobacterales bacterium | reverse complement strand
AGGGCAGGCCGTAGAACCGCGCCATCTGCGCCGCCGCCGCCGTCAGCAGCGATTGTTCGCCGCTGCCGCCGGCCATCGCGCCGGAGCGCAGGTCGGTCACCATCGGCCGCGCGCCGTGGATCGCCGGCGTCGCGGGATTGGCCAGCCAGGCGATGACGAGGCCGGCGAGCGTTTCGGCGTTGGTCTGCGCGATGCAGCCCGCCAGGGTCACCGGGCTCGATGCGCCAAGCTGGCTGAACGTGTTGACCATGCAGGGAATTCCGGCCCGTGACGCGGCCACCAGAACCTCGGCCGCCGCGGGCGCGAAGCGCATCGGCGGGGCGACATGGTTGATGTTGAGCGACAGGAACGGCCGCGCCGCGAAGGCCGCGGCCGAGCCGGCGAGCGCATGGCAGATCGCCGCGATATCGGCGACATGGCCGGGCAGGGTGGCGCTGACCATCACGTGCTTGGCGGTGCCGGCAAGCGCGGCGTAGCAGGTGTTGACGTCGAGCGCGCGGTCGTCCTCGACATCGCGCGCGACCAGCGAGCGCGAGAAGAACCGCACATGCGGCAGCCGGTCCACCAGCCGCGCGGCATCGTAGAGATCGGCCAGCGTCGAGGGCCGGTAGCGCCCGGTTTCCATGTCCAGCACCAGCGGCGCCGCGCCGCCCGAACCCGGGTGCACCGCGCCCTCGGTCAGCGGCAGGTCATGCGCCGGATCGCGGCCGTGCAGCGTGACGTCGCGGCGCAACCCGGCCAGCGCGCGCTCGCACAAAGCCGCCGGAATCGCCAGCCGCCCGGCCTCGGTCAGCCGGCCGCCGGCCGCGCAGACCAGATCGACCACGACCGGCGGGGCATCGCCGAGGCCCGGATCGGACAGCAGCGCGAGCGAGGCGGCGTGGATGCGGCGCCGGTCCTCATCGGTCAGCACGCAAAGCCGGCCGCCGCGGGTGTCCAGCCGAACCTGCGGTGTCTGCGCCTTGCGCGCGCCGCCCCGGCGCCTTGCCGTGCGGCGCGTTGCCTCCCCGGTCGTCATCCTGCCCGCCGCCTTGCGCCGTTCCCCGCTGCCCGCCGATGCTGGCATGTCGGCGCTTGCAGACAAGCGACTTGTAGGGTGAACATGGCGCAAGAATTCTTCATCCATGCGGGTCGCCGGCGATGCATCTGCGCAACCTTCACCTCAATGCCCTGCGCACCTTCGAGGCGGCGGCGCGGCGTCTCAGCTTCAAGGAGGCGGCCGACGAGTTGTGCGTCAGCGCCACCACGGTCAGCAACCAGATCCGGCGGCTGGAACGCGACCTCGGCTGCCAGCTGTTCCTGCGCAAGACCCGCGCGGTGGTGCTGACCGATGCCGGCCGGTCGCTGGCCAAGGTGCTGACCCGGTCGCTGGAGGATGTCCGCGCCGAGGTGGAGCGGCATGTCACCACGCGCCGGCGGCGGGTGTCGCTGGCGGTCGGGCCGATCTTCGGCTCGCGCTGGATGATCCCGCGGTTCGACCGGTTCCGCGCCGATCACCCGGATATCGAACTGGAACTGCGGCATTCGCCGCGGATCACCGATGCCAGCATGATGCAGGCCGATATCGCCGTCGACTGGGGCATGGGCGACTGGTCGGGGCTGGAGGCGCAGCCGTTGCTGCGGATCACCTATTCGCCGGTGCTCGGCCCCGCGCTTGCCGCGCGGCTGGGCGGGGCGGCGGTCGCCGCCGATGTCGCGCGGTTCCCGATCATCCACCAGCACGATCGCAGCGAATGGCTGGACTGGTTGCGCTGCGCCGGCTGCCCGGACCTGCCGCTGCGCGATCATGCCACGATCGTGGATTCCAACGTGGTGTTGCAGGCGGCGCTGGACGGCGCGGGGATGGCGCTGGGGATCTTCCCGTTCTGCCAGCCTTTCGTCGAGTCCGGCCAGTTGCTCAAGCCGTTCGACATCGACCTCGCGCCGAAACGCTCGTTCCACCTGCTGACCCGGCCGGGCGCGCGCGACAACCGCGAGATCGCGCAGATCTGCCGCTGGCTGGAACGCGAGGCGCGGTCAGGCGGGTAGAACCGTCTCGGCGGTCGTGCCGTCGGCCCGGCGCGCGATCCGGTAGACATGCGGCGGCCCCGCGGCGGGAAACATGCCCGCCGGCGCGTCGCCGGCCATCACCAGCGCCGCACCGTCGTCGATCGCCCAGGCATCGGGCAGCAGGCCGCGCGCGACGCAGTCGGCCAGCCGCGGGCGCCGGTCGGGGTCGTCGAGGCTGTGCGGCGTGATCGCACCGGCAAACAGGCCAAGGCCCGCCCCGGTCACCAGCCGGCCGGCCGCATCGCGCCGCAGGTAGCCCGCGAACCAGCACATCGCCCCGGCGCTGACCCCGGCCAGCACGGTGCCGCGCCGCGAGGCCGCGATCAGCACCCGGTCGATGCCGGTGTCGCGCCAGTGCCGGATCAGCCGGTCGGGATCGCCGCCGCCGACATAGATCATGTCGAGGCCCTCGGCCCAGCCGCGGGCCGCCTCGGCCCCCGCCGACATCGGCAGGGCCGTGATGGAGCGCGCATGCGGGCCGAAACCGGCGCGGAACGCCGCCAGCCTGCCGGGATCGTCGCCGCCGGCCGCGCCGACATAGCCGATCGCGGGCGCGGACGGCAGATGGCGCAGGCAGAACCGGTCGAGGTCCGGATCGGCGCCATGCGTCGCGCCGCCGCCGCCGATCGCGATCAGCATCGGCCGGGCGGGGGTGTCCCCTGGGGATCGGGCGGCAAGCATAGGGTTTGCGGATGTGTCCTCCAAATATCTGTATTTGTCCACGGGGGCGGGGAAAAGGGAACATCGTGACGGGTCGCAACGTCTTCATGGATCAAACGCGCTTCATCCATGGCGCTGCCAATTGTCGCTTGTCCGGGGCCTGCGCAGAGCGGAGCCTTTTCGGGCGGCACGGGACACGAAGAACGAGATGAGACCGCACCAGGGAGGACGAAAAATGAAACCGACACTCAGCATGGCCGCTGTCGCGGCGGTGCTTGCGGGCTCGATGGCCTTTGCCGAGCCCTCCGGCACCTTCCGCCAGGCCCATGAATACGGCTTCGGCGCGCAGTCGAGCCTCGATCCGATCTCGAACGGGCGCATCTTCCAGATCACCGAGAAGATCATGAACCGGCTGGTCCGGCCCGGTCTCGACGGCAAGCCGACGCCCGATCTCGCGGTGTCGTGGGACTCCAACGAGGATGCCACGGTCTGGACGTTCCGGCTGCGCGACGGCGTGAGCTTCCACGACGGCAGCGGCTTCGACGCCGCCGACGTCGTCTATTCGCTGGAACGCGTGCTCGATCCGGAGATGGACAGCCCGGCGCGCTCGGCCGTCAAGATGATCACCGGGGTCGAGGCGGTCGACGACATGACCGTGCAGATCACGCTCGACACGCCCTTCGCCGACCTGCCGCTGCAACTGCTCGACTACCGGCTTCGGATGATCCCGGAGGGGGCGGGCGACGACATCGCGACGACGGGGATCGGCACCGGGCCGTTCAAGGTCGAGAAGTTCGATGCCGAGGGGACCACGGTTCTGGTGGCCAACATGGACTACTGGGAAGGTCCGCCCGGCGTCGAGCGGATGGAGGTGATCGGCATTCCCGATGGCCAGGCCCGGTTGCAGGCCTTGCTGGGCGGCCAGATCGACATGGAGCGCGGCATCACCGCGCAACAGGCGCCGATGCTGGCCGGGTCCGACAAGTTCACGATCCAGGAGATTCCGACGGGCAACTGGCGGGGGCTGGTGTTCCGCACCGATGTCGAACCGTTCAGCGACCTGCGGGTGCGCAAGGCGATGCGGCTGGCCGCCGACCGGCAGGAGCTTGTCGACCTGGTGCTGGGCGGTCAGGGCGTTGTGGCCTGCGACACGCCGGTGGAACCGAACGACCAGTATCGCGCCGATCTGAGCTGCCCGCAGGACATCGCGCAGGCCAAGGCGCTGCTGGCCGAGGCGGGCTTTCCCGACGGGATCGACATCGACGTGCATGTCGCCACGCTGGAGCCGACCTGGCCGACGCTGGCGGTGGCCTACCAGGAACAGGCGGCCGAGGCGGGCATCCGCGTCAACGTCGTGCAGACGCCGACCGATGGCTACTGGTCCGAGGTCTGGATGAAGAAGGACGTCTCGGCCACCCGCTGGAACGAGCGCCCGGCCGACCAGGCGCTGCACGAGATCTACCTGTCGACCGCGAAGTGGAACGAGAGCTACTACAAGGACGAGGCCTTCGACGCGCTTCTGGCCGAGGCTCGGCGCGAGCTGGACTTCGACAAGCGCCGCGCGCTTTACGTGCAGGCGCAGGAGCATCTGTGGGAGACCGCCGGCACGCTGATCCCCTACCATGTCACCCGGCTTGTCGGGGTCAGCGCCCGGGTCACGAGCATCGACGCGGTCAAGAACGACGCGGTACGCTGGCACCTGATCACGGTGGAGTGATCCCGGGGCCGGGGCGGGCGCAGCCGATGCGCCGCGCCCCGGCCCGCCCCCGATCTCTGGGATAGGCCGCTCATGCTTCGAATGCTGCTCCGCAGGTTGTTTCTGGGGGCCGTGACGGTGGTCATCGTCTCGGTGATCATCTTCGCGGGGGTCGAGATCCTGCCCGGCGACGCCTGCACCGCCTTCCTCGAACGCGAGGCGCAGGGCAGGCTTTTGGAAAACTGCCGCGAGGCGCAGGGCCTGAACCGGTCGGCGGCGGAACGCTATATCGACTGGGCGGCGAGCGCGCTGCGCGGCGATCTCGGCGTCTCGGCCAACGGCGGCGTGAGCATCGCGGAACTGGTCGGCAACCGGCTGGGCAATTCGCTGTTGCTGGCGGCCTGTGCGCTGGCGCTGGGGGTGCCGCTGGCGATCTTCCTCGGCGTCGTCACCGGGCTGTGGCGCGACCGCTGGGTCGACCTCGTGTTTTCCACCGGTGCGATCTTCGCCATGACGATCCCCGAATTCGTCTCGGCCACGCTGCTGATCCTGGTGTTCTCGGTCTGGCTGGGCTGGCTGCCGGGCATCGTGCTGACCCCGGCCGACGCGCCGGTGGCGGAGTTCTTCCCGGAAATCCTGCTGCCGGTGATCGTGCTGGCGATGGTGATGACCGCGCATATCCTGCGCATGGTCCGCTCGTCGGTGATCGAGGTGATGGCGGGGGACTACGTGCAGATGGCGACGCTGAAGGGCGTGCCGTACTGGCGGATCGTGTTTCGCCACGCGCTGCCCAACGCGCTTCTGCCCGCGATCAACGTGGTGGCGCTGACGGTCGCCTGGCTGCTCGGCGGGGTCGTGGTGGTCGAGGTGGTGTTCAACTATCCCGGCCTCGGGCGGATGATGATCGACGCGATTTCCGACCGCGACCTGCCGGTGGTGCAGGCCATCGCGCTGATCGTGGCCACGGTCTACGTGGTCGTGAACCTGACGGCCGACCTGCTGACGATGGTGCTGAACCCGCGCCTGCGCACCCACTACATGAGGCAGCGATGACCGCCGCGCCGGTCCCCGCGCGGGCCCGCGCCCTGTCGCGCTGGGGCGGGGTGCTGCGTGACGTGATGTCACGGCCCTCGGGCGCGATCGGGCTGACGCTGGTCGTCTTCCACGTGGTGCTGGCCATCGTCAGCCCCTGGATCGTGGCCTATGACTACCGGGCGATGGACGCCACGCTGATGCTCAACGGGCCGAGCGCGGCGCATTGGCTGGGCACCGACCACCTGGGCCGCGACGTGCTGACCCGCACGCTGATGGGCGGGCGCGAGGCGCTGCTGGTCACCGGGGTGGCGACGCCGATCGCGGTGGCCTGGGGCGGGCTGCTGGGCATCTATTTCGGCCTCGTCGGCGGCCGGCTGGACGAGGTGCTGATGCGGGTGGTCGATGCTTTCCTGTCGCTGCCCTGGATCCTCAAGATGCTGGTGCTGATCGTGACCTTCGGCACCGGGATCGAGGTGCTGATCCCGACGCTGGCGTTCTTCTACGGCATCCCGGTGATCCGGATCGCGCGAGCCGCGACGCATGACGTGGTCGCGCGCGATTTCGTTTCGGCGGCGCGGGCGCGCGGGCACGGCCGGCTCACGATCATCCGCCGCGAACTGCTGCCCAACGTGCTCGACACGCTGATGGTGGAAGGCGCGATGCGCTGGTCGTGGATGCTGCTGGCGTTCTCGTCGCTGAGCTTTCTGGGCTTCGGCGTTTCGCCGCCGACGCCGGACTGGGGGCTGATGATCGCCGATGCGCGCGGCTTCATGTCCTTCGCGCCCTCGGGCGTGCTGGCGCCGGTGGTGGCGCTGAGTTCGCTGATCATCGGGATCAACCTGACCGCCGACGCGCTGGCCAAGGCGCTGGGGCTCGACCGCGCGCAGAAGGCGCCGGTATGACCGCGCCGATGATCGAGATCGCCGGCCTTTCGGTCGGGTTTACCGGGCGCGCCGGCGCGACGCTGCCGGTGCTGCGCAACATCGACCTGACGGTGCGCCCCGGCGAAAGCCTGGGCCTTGTCGGCGAAAGCGGGTCGGGCAAGTCGACGCTGGCGCTGGCCGCCATGGGCTATCTCAAGCGGGGCCTGCGGCGGCTGGAGGGCACCGCGCGGTTTCGCGGCGAGGACATGTTCGACAAGTCGCGCACCGAACTGGAACGGGTGCGCGGCGGCGAACTGGCGCTGATCCCGCAGAATTCCGGCCAGTCGCTGACCCCGACGCTGAGGATCGGGGCGCAGCTGGGCGAGGCGCTGCGGCTGCATTCCGGCCTGCCGGCGGCGGCGCATCGCGACCGGGTGATCGAGCTTCTGGGGCAGGTCCGGCTGCCCGACCCCGAGGCGATCTTCGACAGGTTCCCGCATGAACTCAGCGGCGGCCAGCAGCAGCGCGCCGCGGTCGCCATGGCGCTGGCGGGCCAGCCCGCCGCGCTTCTGCTCGACGAACCGACGACCGGGCTCGACGTCACGACGCAGGCGCATATCCTCGAACTGCTGCGCGATCTCGCGGCCGAGCGCGGCATGGCGATGGTCTATGTCAGCCACGATCTCGGCGCGATCGCGCGGGTCTGCGACCGGGTGGCGGTGATGTATGCCGGCGAGGTCGTGCTGGAGGGCACGGCGCGGCAGGTTCTCAAGGCGCCGGCGCACCCCTATGCCCGCGGGCTTCTGGCCTCGATCCCGCGGCTGAGCGATCCGGGCCTGCCGGTGGCGCTGGATGGCCGGCCGCCGGCGCCCGGGCAGGCCGGGCCGGGCTGCGCCTTCGCCGATCGCTGCGCGCTGGCGCAGGACCGCTGCCGGGCCGAGCATCCGCCGCTCGCGCCCCGGCCCGAGGGCGGCGCCGCGCGCTGCTTCCTGTCCGACCGGGCGGCGGAACTGCCGATCTCGGGGCAGGGCGGCGCCGGCGCGGCGCGGACGCAGGGCGCGGGATTGCTGGCGCTCGACGACGTGGCGATCAGCTATGCCACGCCGGGCCTGTTCGACCGGCTGCTGGGCCGGGACGCGACGGCGGTGCCGACCGTGGCGGATATCGCGCTCACCGTCGAACGCGGCGAGACGCTCGGCCTGGTGGGCGAGTCCGGGTCCGGCAAGTCGACGATCCTGAAGACCGTGGCGGGGCTGCTGGGTGCCTCGGCCGGCGAGATCCGGTTCGAGGAGGCGGCGCTGCCGCCGGTGGTGGAACGCCGTCCTCCCGACCAGTTGCGCCGCATCCAGCTGGTGTTCCAGAACCCCGACGACAGCCTCAACCCGCGCCAGACGGTGGCCGAGATCCTCGAACAGCCGCTCAAGCTCTACTTCGGGCTATCGGGCGCGGCGCTGCACGACCGCAGCGTGGAGATCCTCGACCGCGTGCGGCTGGGCGCGCATTACCTCGACCGGCTGCCCGGCCAGTTGTCGGGCGGCGAGAAACAGCGCGTCGCCATCGCCCGCGCCTTCGCCGCCGAACCCGACCTCGTGCTGTGCGACGAGGTGACATCGGCGCTCGACGTCTCGGTGCAGGCCGCGGTGCTCGACCTGCTCGACGACCTCCGGCGCAGCCAGGGCACGACCTATGTCTTCGTCAGCCACGATCTGGCCGTGGTGCGCGCCCTGTCGGACCGGGTCGCGGTGCTCTACCAGGGCCGGCTGTGCGAGATCGGCCCCTCCGACCAGGTCTACGGCCTGCCCTCGCATCCCTATACCGAGGTGCTTCTGGGCGCGGTGCTGGAACCCGATCCCGATGCCGCGCCGCGGCTGACGGCCGACGACGTCGTCGAACGCGCGCCGCCGGCCCGCGGCTGCCCGTTCCAGCGCCGCTGCCCGCGCAAGCTCGGCACGATCTGCGAAACCGATGCGCCGCCGTGGCGCGAGGCCGGTGGCGGCCATGCCCTGCGCTGCCATATCGACCTGCCGGAACTGGCTGCCCTGCAGGGTGGCGACGGGGCGGAGGGCCGCGCCGGTTCCGCGGCCGGGCCATAGACCCGTCCGGGTCAGCGCGCCGCCGCGGGCAGGGTGATCTCGAACCGGCAGGGGCCGCCGTCGCGACAGCAGCAGACATGCCGCACCGCGGTGCCTTCGGCCACCAGCCGGCAAAACATCCGTTCGAACACGGCGACATGCCAGGCGCAGCCGGGCACCGCCAGCGGATTGTCGGCGACGGTGATCGCCAGGTGCCGGCCGGTGTCCACCGTGCAGCGGCCGGAGCCGCAGAAGGTCCATGCGTTCTTCAGGATCGCCTTCATCAGCAGCCGCGCGCCCAGCCCGCGCGGTGCGTGGCGCAGCAGCCATTGCGCGGCGGCGGGTATGCGGTGGGCGATGACATAATCCGCCGTGCGCCGGCCGGCCTCGGCGGCGACGGCCTGCGCCGTGGGTGCGGGCAGGTCGCGCCACAGCCGCGCCATCAGCGCCGCCGGGATCGCCTGGTCGATCATCGCGCCGGGCGGGTCGTGCAACAACGCCCCGTAGCCCTCGGCCGCGAAGAGCGCGCGGGCACGGTCGCGGCCCAGCATGTCCCCCAGCGCCGCGCCCAGCTGGATCACGGCATTCGGCCCCACCACGCCGGCCGGCGCGGGCGCCGGGCCGGCATCGGCGGAGGGCAGGGCGCCCATCGCCCTATTCCCCGGGAACCGCGGCCTCTTCGGGCATCTGGAAATTCCCGCCGCCGCAGGCCTTGATCGGCTCGCGCGAGGCGGTTTCGGCCTCGCGCCGGGCCTTGGCGCGGGCGGCGCGATCCGCCGCGGCCTCCCAGTCGTCCATCTGCGCCGGGGCGACGTTGCGGGTGCGGTCGAAGTTGAAGTTCACGCCCTTCTTCGATTGCGGCCCCCAGTAGTTGGCCTTGCCCAGATCGTAGAACTTGCGCTGGAACCCGGCCTTGAGGAACGCCTTGAGGCAGCCCAGCAGGTAGCGCCGGCGGAACCCGGTGCCGCGCCAGGGATAGTAGAACAGCGCCTTGCGCATGTAGAACCGGCGGTAATTGTGCATCACCCGGTCCAGAAGCGTGGCGCGGTCCATCGCCTCGGGCGCCATGATCGGCGTGACGAAGTTGTATTTCGAATAGTCGAAGATCTCGACCTTGTCCTTGATCTCGGCGAAGAGCGGCGTGAACGGCCAGGGCGTGTACATCGCCCAGTTGGCGAGGTCGGGCTGCCAGTCCCACGCCATCTGGAAGGTTTCCTCCAGCGTTTCGGGGGTTTCGTTGTCCAGTCCGACGATGAACTGCGCCTCGACGAAGATATCGGCCTCGCGCAGCAGCCGGATCGCCTCCTTGTTCTCGGAAACCTTGGTTTCCTTGTTGAACCGGTCGAGCTTGAGCTGCGCGGCCGCCTCGGTGCCGAGGCTGACATGGACAAGCCCCGCCTTGCGGTAGAATTTCAGCAGCTCGCGGTCGCGGTAGATGTCGGTGACGCGGGTGTTGATACCCCATTTCACCTTCTCGTTCAGCCCGCGGTCGATCAGTTCCTGGCAGAAGGCGATGAACTTCTTGCGGTTGATCGTCGGTTCCTCGTCGGCGAGGATGAAAAAGCCGATGTCATGCTCGTTCACCAGCGTCTCGATCTCGTCCACCACCTTCTTGGGGTCGCGCACGCGGTAGTCGCGCCAGAACTTCCACTGGCTGCAGAACGAACAGGTGAACGGGCAGCCGCGCGCCATGTTCGGGATCGCCACGCGCACGCCCAAGGGCACGTAGATGTATTTCGACCATTCCAGCAGCGACCAGTCGGGGTCGATCGCGTCCAGTTCCTTGACCGTGGCGGCGGCCTGGGTGGCGACGAACTCGGTGCCCTCGGCGAAGGCCAGCCCCCTGATCTTGCGCCGGTCGGCGGGCCAGCGGCCCTCGGCGATGCAGCGGATCAGGTCGCGAAAGATCTCCTCGCCCTCGCCGCGCACGATCACGTCGACCCACGGCGCCTCGGACAGGACCTGCTTGTACATGAAGGTGGCATGGATGCCGCCCAGCACCCGCACCGCCTTCGGGCATTCCTCCTGCGCGATCTTCAGCACCTGTTCGGCGACGTAGATCGAGGGCGTGATCGCCGTGGTGCCGACGACATCGGGCTTGAGCTCCCGCAGCCGGGCGCGCAAGGCGTCGTCGCTGAGGTCGTTGGTCATCGCGTCGATGAAATGGATGTCGTCGAAGCCCGCGTCGCGCAGATGCCCGGCGAGATAGGCGACCCAGGCGGGCGGCCAGTTGCCGGCGATCTCGGCGCCGCCGGAGTGATAGTTCGGATGGATCAGCGCGATGCGCATGGCGGCCTCCCCTGTGTGTAACGGCAAGTTTACACATTCGGGCGTCGCGTGACTTGACGCATGTCAAGTCGCGGCGCCGGCCGCCGCCGGTTTCGCAAGGTCGAGCCCGTCGAGGAACGCGGCGACCGAGGCGAGGAAGCGGGCGGGCCGTTCCTCGTGCAGCAGGTGGCCGGCCTCGGGATGGGTCTCGATCCGCGCCCCGGGCGGCATCGCGGGCAGCCTGTGGATCGTGTCGGGCGGCACCGCCCGGTCGCGCCCGCCCAGAAGGAACAGGCAGGGCACCGCGAGGCCGCCGAGGTCGCGGCGCAGCCCGCCCAGCGACCAGCGCGCCATCATCTGCAACACCCCGTCGACATGGGCGCGGTCGGAAAACAGCCGCGCATAGGCCGCGATCCCGGCGGCGTCGAGGTCCGAGCCGGTGCCCTCGATCAGCCGCCGCGTGCGGTCCCGCGCGGACCCGCCGGCCATCAGCAGCGTGGCGGCGAAGGGGGTTGCGGCCAGCGCCTTGGCGGCCATCGGGAACAGCCAGCCCGCGATCCCGTCGAAATCCGCCAGCGCCGGGTTGATCCCGATCACCGCCGCCGGCGGATCGCCGCGCGCCTGCCGGTCCAGCGCCAGCCTGAGCGCGATCGCCGCGCCGGCGGAATGGCCCACGAGGATCTCGGGCGACCGGCCCAGCGCCGCGCAGAGCCCGTCGACCGCGCGGGTCATCGGCCCCAGCCCGCTCAGCGCCGCGGCGCCCAACGTGCTGAAGCCGTGGCCGGGCAGGTCGGGCGCGAGCACCCGGTAGCGCGCCGCCAGCGGCATCAGCACGTCGCGCCAGCTGTGCGTCGCGCCGCCCGCGCCATGCAGCAGCAGCATCGCGGGCGCGTCGGGCGGCCCGGCCTCCTGCAGGTGGAACCGGTAGGGGGCGAGATCGACGCGGCGCGACGTCTCGGCATTGGGCCATCCCCCGAGGTCGTCGGGCCAGCGCATCGCTCAGCTGTCCAGCAGCGCGCCGGCGACCCGCGACAGGCCATGCGCATCGGCGCGCGGCAGCGGCACGTAATCGGCATCGATCTGCCCGGCGAGGTCTTTCAGATAGGGGTTCGGCCGCGTCCCTGAATCGACGATCGCGAGGTCGAACCCGTCGAGCCGGATCGCCCGCGCGGCGCGTTCGCCATCGGCCCGCGCCGCGGCCCGGTCGGCGCGGCCGTCAAGCGCGACATTGGCCTTGCCGTCGGTCATCACCACGATCGAGGGGCTCAGCCCGTGCCGGCGCGACATCCGCGCCAGGTCGCCGGCGCTGACCAGCCCGGCGGCCAGCGGTGTGCCGCCGCCGCCGGGCAGGGCGGCGAGTTGCTTTTTCGTCTGCACCAGCGAGCGGGTGGGGGCCAGCAGGATCTCCGCCCCGGTGCCGCGAAAGCCGATCAGCGCCACGTGGTCGCGCCGGGCATAGGCGCGCGACAGGAACAGTTCCACCGCGCCCTTGGCCTCGGCCAGCCGGGTCATCGCGGTGGAGCCGGAGGCATCGACGACGAACACCAGCACCCGGTCGGAATGATGTTCGTAGCGCTTGATCTGGATGTCCGAGGGCAGGATCCGCACCGCCGTGCCGCCCGGCCCGGCGCCGCGCAGCGTCTGCCAGGGCACGGCGCGGCGCAGGGTGCCGATCAGGTCGATCCGGCCGCGCCCGTCCAGCCGGCCGGGGCGCGAGGGTTTGGGGCTGCCGCGCCGGGTCGCGGCGACCTTGGCGCCGGCGCCGTCGCCGCCCGCGCCGCGCCGCCGCGCGGCATGGGCGCGCTCGATCCTCAACTCGGCCATCCGCAGCGCCACCGCCTGCACCAGCAGGTCCTGCGGCAGCTCGCCCTGCCCGGCGTCGGCGGGATTGTCGTTCTCCTGCCGGTCCTCGGGCGGCGGCGGCGGCTCCGCCGGGGCCTCCTCGGCCGGCAGCTGCGTGGCGCGCACGGTGTAGACCAGTTCGACCGCCGCGCGCTTGTCCGCCTCGGCCAGCGCGGCGCGGCCCATCAGCGCGGCATGGGCGCGCGCGGCGGCCAGCGCGTAAAGCGGCGCGCGCAGCGAGTCGATGCCCAGCCGCGCCGCGACCGTCACCATCTCGTCGATATCGGCCGGCGCCAGCGCGACCTCGGCCAGCGGCCGCGCCGCGGCCCCGGCCCGCGCCAGCGACAGGTCGATATCGCCCAGCGGCACCTCCGTCAGATCGACGAACAGCCCCAGTTGCTCGGTCAGAAGGACCGGCGGCACCTCGTCCGGCGCGCCGCTTTCATCGCCAAGCACCAGGCAGCGGCGGGTGCCGGCGGCGCCGTCCCGGCCCAGCGCCGCGGCGATCCAGGCGGCCTTTTCCGGCTCCAGCCGCTCGCCCGAGGGCATCAGGAAGGCCGCGTCGCGGGCCAGAAGGCCGGGATTGCGGCATTCGTGGTGGCTGGTCAGCGTGCGCGCCAGGTCGAGCCCGCCGAGAAAGGCGTCGCGATCCCAGGCCGGGTGCAGCTTCACCGGCTGACCGAGCAGGCCGGGGATCAGGCCGAAGGCCGCGTCGCGCACCGGCCCGGCGCGGGCGCGCAGCCACAGCCCGCCAAGGCCGCCCGGATCGATCGAAAGCAGGCGCAGCGCCGTGACGGCCTGCGCCCAGGGGCCATCGGTCACGCGCCCATCTCCTCCAGCACGCGCTGCACGCGAACGGTGCTGCCGGCATCGTCCAGCGGGTCGCGCCGCAGCCGGTGCGCCAGCGCCATCGGCGCGACGCGGCGGATGTGCTGCGCCTTGAGCGAGGCGGCGCCCTCGTAGGCCGCCAGCGCCCGCGCGGCGCGATAGAGCGTGAGTTCACCCCTGAGCCCGTCGGAGCCGAGCGCCATGCACAGTTCCGCGCAAAGCTTCAGCGCCGGGGCCCGCACCGCGACCGTCGCAAGCGCGCCGCGCGCCGCCAGCACCGCGTCGCGGATCGCGGCGTCCTTCTTGCGCCACTTGCGCAGGAACGCCCCGGCATCGGTCTCGAAGGCGTCGCGGCGGCGGATCACCTCGATCCGCTGCGCGACATCGGTGGGCGAGCGCACCTCGACCGACAGCCCGAACCGGTCCAGCAGCTGGGGCCGCAACTCGCCCTCTTCGGGGTTGCCGGAGCCGACGAGGACGAAACGCGCCGGATGGCGGACCGACAGCCCCTCGCGCTCCACGAGGTTCTCGCCCGATTGCGCGACGTCGAGCAAGAGATCGACGATGTGATCCTCCAGCAGGTTCACCTCGTCGATGTAAAGGTAGCCGCGGTTGGCCTGCGCCAGCAGGCCGGGCTGGAACGCCTTCTCGCCCCGCGTCAGCGCGCGTTCGATATCCAGCGCGCCGGTCACCCTGTCCTCGGTCACGCCCAGCGGCAGGTCGACGACCGGGGTGGGGCGGGTCTCGGCGGTGCCGTCGACCGCGCCGGCCCAGTCGGGCACGTCCTCGGCCCGTTCGCTGTTGACCGGGCAGCCCCGGAGCGCGGTGATCGGCGGCAACAGCGCCGCCAGCGCCCGGACCGCGGTGGACTTGCCGGTGCCGCGGTCGCCGAAGACCAGCACGCCGCCCAGTTTCGGGTCGATCGCGGTCAGGATCATCGCGAGCTTCATGTCGTCCTGGCCGACGATGGCGGCGAAGGGGAAGGCGGCTTTCATGTCTGTCTCCCAATGCGGGCAAGCGGGCTTTGCCCGTCCCAGGTGCCGACATCGCCGAGGATGGCGAATCGGGCGTAAAGCTCCTCGCGGAACCACTGACCCTCGCGCACCGCCGCGACGGCGCGGGCATGCGGGCCGTCGGCGCGGGCGAAGCGGGCCATGCTGGCCCGGTCGGGCCAGATCGAGAAGGTGATCTGCTGCACCAGCGGCACCTCGCCGATACCGATCTTGAACAGGACCGAGGGATCGGCGCCGATCGCGCGCGACACGTCGGGTTCGCGGCGCCAGAACCACGGCGCGACCCACGGCTTCACCGTGGCCCGCGTCAGCGCGGCCAGCGGGCCGTCGGGCGCGGGCGGCGCCTCGGCGGCGAAGGGGGTGCGGCCGGACCATTGGCCGCGCACCGATGTCGTGCCCAGGAACACCGTCCAGTGTTCCGCCGCACGGTCGCGGTAGCGGCGGAACAGCGGCTCTTCCGCCAGCGCGCGCCGCGCCGTCGCCTCGTCGCGCCAGGCGCAGAGAATCGCGCAGACCGCCGGGTTCGGGCGCGGGGTGAAGCCCTCGCCGGTGCCCGACCCGCAGAGTTTCCAGAACTCCAGCCCCGGCATCCGGGACAGGGGCAGACGGGCGGCGCCCATCATCATCAGCGCCCAGAGGCGCGTGGACCACCGGTCGAACCGGTAGAAACTGAGAGACACGGTTTGAATGGCACGACTCCATCAAATGTGTAAGTTTAGTTTGACACTTCTTGTGTCTCTTGAAAAGACTCTTGAAAGAAATGTCAGGCCGACCTGACGCCGTGGAGGCGATGATGACCCGGATGGAGCTGGATATCGCCGGAGCCACCGCCAAGGGGCCCGCCCCGGCTGCCGTGGTGATCGGCGCGGGGCTGGGCGGGCTGGCCGCCGCGATGCGGCTGGGCGCCAAGGGCTACCGCGTCACCGTGATCGACCGGCTCGATTGCCCGGGCGGGCGCGGCTCGGCGCTGTGGCGCGATGGTCATCGCTTCGACCTTGGCCCCACCATCGTCACCGTGCCGCAGGTGTTCCGCGAGCTTTGGGCCGCCTGCGGGCGCGATTTCGACGCCGATGTCGATCTCGTCGCGCTCGATCCGTTCTACGAGATTCGCTGGCCCGATGGCTCGCGCTTCACGATGCGGGGCGACGAGGCGGCGATGGAGGCGGAGGTCGGCCGTCTCAGCCCCGGCGACGTCGCGGGCTACCGGCGGTTCCTGAAGGACAGCGAGGCGCGCTACCGGTTCGGCTTCGAGGATCTGGGGCGGCGGTCGATGCACCGGCTGTGGGATCTGGTGAAGGTGCTGCCGACCTTCGCGCGGATGCGGGCGGACCGGTCGGTCTATGCCCATGCCGCGCGGCGGTTCCGCGACCCGCGGCTGCGCATGGCGTTCAGCTTTCACCCGCTGTTCATCGGCGGCGATCCCATGCACGTGACGTCGATGTACATCCTCGTCAGCCACCTCGAGAAAGCGTTCGGCGTGCATTACGCGCAGGGCGGCGTGGCGGCGATCGCGGCGGCGATGGTGCGGGTGATCGAGGGGCAGGGCGGGCGCGTGCGGCTGGGCGCCGAGGTCGACGAGGTGCTGGTGGCCGGCGGCCGGGCGAAGGGCGTGCGGCTGATGACGGGCGAGGTGGTGCCCGCCGGTGTCGTCGTCTCGAACGCCGATTCGGGCCACACCTACGACCGGCTTCTGCGCAAGGCCCCGCGGCGGCGCTGGACATCCGCGCGGCTGGCCCGGTCGCGCTGGTCGATGGGGCTGTTCGTCTGGTATTTCGGCACGGCGGGCACCGCCGGCCAATGGGCCGATGTCGGCCATCACACGATCCTGAACGGGCCACGCTATCGCGGGCTGTTGCGCGACATCTTCCTGAAGGGCCGGCTGGCAGGCGACATGTCGATCTACCTGCACCGGCCCAGCGTCACCGACCCTTCCGTCGCGCCGGCGGGGGGCGACACGTTCTACGCGCTGTCGCCGGTGCCGCATCTGGGCCATGCCGGTGCGGTCGACTGGCAGGCCGAGGCCGAGCGCTACCGCGCCGCGATGCAGGCGGTGCTGGAAGACCAGGCGCTGCCCGGCCTCGGCCGGCACCTGGCGGCCTCGGAGGTGTTCACGCCGGAAACCTTCCGCGACCGGTATCTCAGCCCCTACGGGTCCGGCTTCTCGATCGAGCCGCGCATCCTGCAAAGCGCGTGGTTCCGGCCGCACAATGTCAGCGAGGAACTGCCGGGCCTTTACCTCGTCGGGGCCGGCACCCATCCCGGCGCGGGGCTGCCCGGCGTGGTGTCCAGCGCCGAGGTGCTGGGGCAGCTGGTGCCCGATGCCGTCGCGGCGGGGGCGGCGCGATGAGCCCCGAGGATATCGCCCATTGCCGCGACGCGATCCGGCACGGGTCGCTGTCGTTTCACGCCGCCTCGCGGCTTCTGCCGCGGCGGGTGCGCGACCCGGCGCTGGCGCTTTACGCCTTCTGCCGGCTGGCCGATGACGAGGTCGACCTGCGCGCCGACAAGTCCGCCTCGGTCCTGCGGCTGCGCGACCGGCTGGAACGGGTCTACGAGGGCCGGCCGTTCAACGCCGCGCCGGATCGCGCCTTCGCCGCGCTGGTGGACGAGGTCGGGATGCCGCGGGCGCTGCCCGAGGCGCTGCTGGAGGGGCTGGCCTGGGACGCGATGGGCCGGCGCTACGCCACCCTGTCAGACCTGCGCGCCTACTCGGCGCGGGTGGCCAGCGCCGTGGGCGCGATGATGTGCATCGTGATGGGCGTGCGCGAACGCCATGCGCTGGCCCGCGCCTGCGATCTTGGCCTTGCCATGCAGCTGACCAACATCGCTCGCGATATCGGCGAGGACGCGCGCGAGGGCCGGCTTTACCTGCCGACCGACTGGTTCGACGAGGCCGGCACCAGCGCCGAGGCGTTCCTTGCCCGGCCGCGCGCCACCCCCGACATCCGCGAGATGGCCGCCCGGCTGTTGCGCGAGGCCGACCATTTCTACCACCGCTCGGAGGCCGGGGTGGCGATGTTGCCGGCCGATTGCCGCGCCGGGATTCTCGCCGCGCGCTACATCTATTCCGCGATCGGCCGCGATCTGCGCGCTGCCGGGTTCGACAGCGTCAGCCGCCGCGCCCATACCTCGATGCGCCAGAAGATCGGCTGGCTCGGCCTCGCCGGGGCGCGGACGGCGGGCACCTTCGTGATGCCGCGCTCGGCGCTGCTCTATGCCCGGCCGGCGCCGGAAGTGGCCTTCCTCGTCGAGGCCGCCGCCGACGGTGCGCCGCAGGCCGCCGACTGGTCCGACAAGCTGCACGACGCCTTCGCCCAGCTTGCCGCGCGCGACGCGGCGCGGAGGAACGACTTGATAGAGTTGCGCCGCCGGGTTAGGTGAGCGGCCATGTCATGGCTGCTGTTCCCCGTTTTCCTCGCCGCCTGCTTCGCGGCCGGCGCCACCGGCGCGCTGTTTCCCACCGGCGAGTGGTACCGGGGGCTGAAGAAACCGTCCTGGACGCCGCCGAACTGGCTGTTCCCGGTGGCCTGGTCAGTGCTTTACATCCTGATGGCGGCGGCGGCGGCGCGGGTGGTGCTGCTGCCCGGCGGCGGCGTGGCGCTGGCGTTCTGGGCCCTGCAGATCGCGCTCAACACGCTGTGGACGCCGGTGTTCTTCGGGCTCAAGCGGATCCGGGCGGGGATGTTCGTGCTCTCGGCGCTGTGGCTGGCCGTCGCGGGCTGCACCGTGGCGATGTTCTCGCTCGACCTGCTCGCGGGGCTGATGTTCCTGCCCTATCTCGCCTGGGTCTCGGTCGCCGGGGCGCTGAATGCGGCGGTCTGGCGGCTGAACCCGGCCGAGGCCGCGCGCCCGGCCTGATCCTCAGTCGAACCGCCAGCGCGCCCGCCGCGGCACCCGCACCGCCAGCATCGGCTTGAGCAGCGGCGAGCGGAAGCGGCGCAGGTCCAGCGCCTCGTGCACGCCGACGGTTTCCTCGCCCTCGATCCGGGTCTTGACCATCGCGCGGGTGTAGAACGGCGCGTCCAGCATCGCCATGACCTGCCGTGGCGCATAGCCCGGATCGGCGCGGGTCTGGCGGGCCACGGCCCACAGGCTGCGCCTGAGCCGCGCTTGCGGCGGCGGGTCCATCACCCGGGCCTCGCCGGCCGCGTCGAAGCGGATGCCGGCGGCCAGGTCCGACCCGTCCAGCCGCCGCGCGTCATAGAAACAGGCGCTGCCGCCACCGGCGGGAAACCGCCCCCAGGTCCAGGTGGAAAAATCCTCTTCCAGCGCGCGGGTGCCGAAATTCGCGTCGAAATAGCCATGCCCCGACCAGGTCCAGCCCGCCGCGTCCAGCGCCACCTCGATCCGCGCGGTGGGCGCGAAGGGCCGCCAGACATGCGCGCCATCGGGGGTGAGCGGCAGTTCCACGCCGGTGAGCGCGCTGGGGATCAGCCGGACCTTGCCGCGCACCCGCGTCACGATCGGCGGTGCGCCGATCTCGTCGATGTCGATCTCCAGCGCCACGCCCGTCCAGCGCATCGACGAGGGGCCGACGGTCAGGCTGTCGGCGCTTTGGTGCAGGGCGCCGCGGCCCCGGTCGGTCATCGTGAACCGGCCGCCGGGGCCGTAGGTGGCGACGTTGATGCAGCAGTGATTGTCCGGGTCGCGGCGGCCCGACCAGCGATACCAGGGCGAGAACACCGATCCGATGAAGCCGATGATCGAGATCGCGCGCTTGCCGTCGTCGCTTATGCCGTCGACATACCACCATGCATAGCCGTTCGGCGGGACGGCGAGGTCAAACCGAGGTCGCGCAAGATCGTCTCGGCCGCGTGCCGGCCGGAGAGCGCCGCCATCGGCACCCCCGCCCCCGGATGCACCCCGCCCCCCGCCAGGTAGAGCCCCGGCAGCGCCGTCCGCGCCCGCGGCCGGGCCAGCGCGGCCGTCATCCCGTGCGGGCTCTGCCCGTAAAGGGATCCGGCGCTCGCCGGAAACAGCGCCTCGAACCCCTCCGGCGTCGTCAGCGCCTCCGGCCCCGGCAGCGGATCGAAGCGCAGCCCGAAGCGGGCCAGCGTCGTGAACACCCGTGTGCGGCATGTCTCGAACTCCTCCTGCGCGGTGTCGCCCGCGGTCAGCGGCGCGGCGTTCTCGATGATCTCGAAGCGTTCCGGCCCGGCCGGGGCCGGGTGGCCGGCCCGGTCCTCGGCACAGATGTATAGCGTGGGATCGGGCGGGATCGCACCGGCCCCCAGCGCGCGGAACTCGGCCGGGTAATCGGCGCTGAAAAGCACGTTGTGATGAACCAGCGCCGGCCCGTCGAGCCTTGCGGCAAAGCTCCAGACCCGCGCCGACAGGCTGCGCGGGCGGTGACGGGTCTGCGGCGCGACACCTGCCACCGCGGGGCCCAGACGGCCGGTGGCCAGCGCCCGCGGATCGCCGTTGAAGACGACGAGGTCGGCGTCGTATTCGCGCCCGTCGGCCAGGATCGCCCGGCCGGCGCGGCCGTCGCGGGCCTCGATGGCGGCGACCTCGGCGTCGTAGACGAACCGCGCGCCCTGCCGTTCGGCCAGCCCGGCGACGGCGCGGGCCAGCGCGTGCATCCCGCCCGCGACGGCCCAGACGCCCCGCGCCTCGGCCTCCCAGATCAGCGACAGCAGCGCCGGCGCGGCAAAGGGGCTGCCACCGACATAGGTGGCGTAGCGGCCGAACAGCTGCACCAGCCGCGGGTCGCGGAACCGCCGGGCCAGCGCGCCGGCGAGGCTTCGGCCCGGGGCCATCGCGCCGATCAGGCCGGGATTGCGCAGGACGGCGCCGGCGAGCGCCGTCAGGCGTGGATCGGTGGCGCGCATCATCGGTGCCTCGAAGGCCGAGAACAGCGCCCGCGCCTCGGCCGAGACCCTGTCGAAGGCCGCGGCCTCGGCCGCGCCGGCGAAGGCGGCCACGGCATCGCGGCTGCGGCCGTGATCGGCGTAAAGGTCGAGCCTCGCGCCGTCGGGCCAGAAATGCCGGGCGAGGAGCGGTTGCGGCATCAGCCGGACGTGATCCTCAAGCCGGGCGCCGGCGGCGGCGAACAGATCGTCGAAAACGCCGCGCAGGGTCAGCACGGTGGGCCCGGCATCGACCGGCCCGGCGGCGCTGGCCACCTGGCGCATCTTGCCGCCGGGGCCGGGCGCGCGCTCCAGCACCGTGACGGCAAGCCCCGCCGCGGTCAGCCTGAGAGCCGCGGCAAGGCCGCCGATACCGGCGCCGATCACGAGCGCGCGCGCCCCGGCGGGCTGGGGAAGGCGGGCGGATGTCATGCCGGGAGTGTTGACTCGGCCGCCGAAACTGTCCAGTCTAATTTACACTATGGTGAAAGCCATGCCTGACATTGCCGACGCCGGGAGGGCCGAGATGGGACGCAGTGCGAGCGGATTGGGCGCAAGGATCGACGCCGCGGTCTCGGGCGCGATCGGGTGCGGGCGGGCCGCGCCGGCCCCGGCGCGGCTGGCCGAGGCGCTGCATTACGCCACCCATCCCGGCGGCGCGCGGATCCGGCCCCGGATCCTTCTGTCGGTGGCGCTGGCCTGCGGCGACGACCGGCCGGAGCTGGCCGATGCCGCCGCCGCCGCGATCGAACTGATGCATTGCGCCAGCCTCGTCCATGACGACCTGCCCTGTTTCGACGACGCCGACACCCGGCGCGGCAAGCCGGCGCTGCACCGCGCCTATTCCGAACCGCTGGCGGTGCTGGCCGGCGACAGCCTGATCGTCATGGCCTTCGAGGTTCTGGCGCGCGCCGCGCGGCACGACCCGGCCCGCGCCGCCGCGCTGATCGCGCTGCTGGCGCGGCACAGCGGCATGCCGCACGGCATCTGTGCCGGGCAGGGCTGGGAAAGCGAGCCGGAGATCGATCTGGCGGCCTATCACCGCTCCAAGACCGCGGCGATGTTCGTCGCGGCCACCCAGATGGGGGCGCTGGCCGCGGGCCAGGAGGCCGAGCCCTGGGCCGATCTCGGCGCCCGGATCGGCGAGGCGTTCCAGGTCGCCGACGACCTGCTGGACGCGCTGGGCGATGCGGAGGCGATCGGCAAGCCCGCCGGGCAGGACAGCCGGCACGGCCGCCCGAACGCGGTGACCGAATTCGGCGTGGAGGGCGCGGTGGAGCGGCTGAAAAGCACGCTGGCCGGGGCCATCGCCTCGATCCCCGCCTGTCCGGGCGAGGCGCAGTTGGCCCACATGGTCCGCGCCCAGGCCGAACGGCTGACGCCGATCCTCGGTGCCGCCGCGCGGGTCTGACCCGGTGCGCGACGCCGCGCTGCCGGACACCGCCGCCAGCCGCGGCGGCTGGCTCAACCGCCTGCTGGCCCGGCCCGGACTGCACGCCCTTGCGATGCGGGTGCCGGGGCTGCGCGGTTTCGCGCGCCGCGACGGCGCGACGATTTTCGGCATCGTACAGGGGTTCGTGGAAAGCCAGGTTCTGTTCGCGATGGTCGAGCTGGACCTGTTCGAGGCGCTGATGCCCGGCCCGGCGACGGCCGCGGATCTGGCGGTGTCCCGCCATGTTCCGGTGGACCGGATGGCGGCGCTGTTGCAGGCCGGCGCGGCGCTGGGGCTGTTGCGCCGGCGCGGCGACAGCTTCGGCCTGTCGCGGCGCGGCGCGGCGATGACCGGCGTGCCGGGGCTGATCGAGATGATCCGCCACCACGGGCTGTTCTACCGCGATCTCGCCGATCCCGTCGCGCTGTTGCAGGGCGCGGCGGAGACCGAACTGGCCGGGTTCTGGCCCTATGTCGCCGGCGGCGCGGTCGCGCCGGACCTGGCGGAACGTTATTCCCGGCTGATGGCCGACAGCCAGCGGCTGGTGGCCGAGGACACGCTGGCCGCCGTGTCGCTTCGCGGTGCCCGGCGCCTCGTCGATGTCGGCGGCGGAACCGGTGTGTTCATCGAACGCGTCGGCCAGCGCCATCCGGGGCTGGAGCTGGAACTCTTCGATCTGCCCGAGGTGCTGGAGGCCGCGCGGGCGCGGCTTGCGGGCACGGCGCTGGCCGGGCGCCTGCAGTTCAGCCCCGGTTCGTTCCGCGCCGGGGCGCTGCCGGCTGGGGCGGACGTGATCACGCTGGTCCGGGTGCTTTACGACCATGATGACGACACGGTGCGCGGGCTGCTGGCCCGCGCCCATGCCGCGCTGCCCGAGGGCGGGCGGCTGATCGTGTCGGAGCCGATGTCGGGCGGCGCGCGGCCCGACCCGGTCACCGATGTCTATTTCGCCTTCTACACCATGGCGATGGGCACCGGCCGCACCCGGTCGGCCGAGGCGATCGCGGCGCTGTGCCGCGCGGCGGGCTTTCGGCAGGCCCGGCAGGTGCCGACACGGCGCAGCTATGTCACCTCGGTCGTTGCCGCCGTGAAGTGACACGGGCGGCATCGGGAAAAAGTGTCCATTATAGTTGACAGTCGATACTGTTAAGCTAGACTTACATGGCAAGACATCCGGTTGTGGGCGACTCGCCGCGGACCGGAGAGTGGGAAGGAAGGGCGCGCCGTGAAGACTCAGGCGGTTTGCATAAACGGACCCGAAGACCTTGAACTCGCCCGGCTTGCGCTGCGCGATCCCGAGCCCGGCGAGATCGTCGTCGAAGTGTCGCATTCCGGCATTTCCACCGGCACCGAAAAGCTTCTGTGGTCGGGCCGGATGCCGCCGTTTCCGGGCATGGGCTACCCGCTGGTGCCGGGCTACGAGGCCGTCGGCCGGGTGGTGGAGGCCGCGCCCGACAGCGGCCTTGCCGCGGGCGAGACGGTCTTCGTGCCCGGCGCGAACTGCTATCGCGACGCGCGCGGGCTGTTCGGCGGCTCCGCCCGGCACCTGATCACCCGGCCCGACCGCGTCGCCCGGACCGGCGCCGCGGACGGGGCCGAGGGCTGCCTGCTGGCGCTGGCGGCGACGGCGCGGCACGCGCTGGCCGGGCTCGATACCCGGATGCCCGACCTGATCGTCGGCCATGGCGTGCTGGGCCGGCTGCTGGCGCGGCTGGTGCTGGCCGCCGGCGCGCCGGCCCCCACGGTGTGGGAGATCGACCCGGCCCGCCGCGCCGGCGCGCTCGACTACCCGGTGATCGCGCCGGAGGAGGACGATAAGCGCGACTATCGCTGCATCTTCGACGCCTCGGGCCATGGCGCGGGGCTGGATGGGCTGATCACGCGGCTCGCCAAGGGCGGCGAGATCGTGCTGGCCGGCTTCTACAGCGAACCGCTCAGCTTCGCCTTCCCGCCCGCCTTCCTGCGGGAGGCGCGAATCCGCGTCGCCGCGGAATGGGCGCGCGACGACCTCGCCGCCGTGCGCGCGCTGGTCGACAGCGGCGCGCTGGACCTGGGCGGGCTGATCACCCATCGCGCGACGGCGGCGGATGCGCCGGCGGCCTACCGGACGGCCTTCGAGGATCCGGGCTGCCTGAAAATGGTTCTCGACTGGGAGACGGTGTCATGAAGGATCAAGCCCCCGACCTGCGCAGCTTCGACGAACGGCTGCGCGCCGAGGCGCACGAAGACCTCGCCGATATCGCGGCCGAGGGCGAGCCGACGTCGAAGACCCAGATCATCGCGATCTACGGCAAGGGCGGGATCGGCAAGTCCTTCACGCTGGCCAATCTCAGCCACATGATGGCCGAACAGGGCAAGCGTGTGCTGCTGATCGGCTGCGATCCGAAATCCGACACCACCAGCCTGCTGTTCGGCGGCAAGGCCTGCCCGACGATCATCGAGACCTCGACGAAGAAGAAGCTCGCCGGCGAGGAGGTCGCGATCGGCGATGTGTGCTTCAAGCGCGGCGGCGTCTTCGCGATGGAACTGGGCGGGCCGGAAGTGGGCCGCGGCTGCGGTGGGCGCGGCATCATCCACGGCTTCGAACTGCTGGAGAAGCTGGGTTTCCACGACTGGGATTTCGACTACGTGCTGCTGGATTTCCTCGGCGACGTGGTCTGCGGCGGCTTCGGCCTGCCGATCGCGCGGGACATGGCGCAGAAGGTGATCCTGGTCGGGTCGAACGACCTGCAATCGCTCTACGTCGCCAACAACGTCTGCTCGGCGGTGGAATATTTCCGCAAGCTGGGCGGCAATGTCGGCGTCGCGGGACTGGTGATCAACAAGGACGACGGCTCGGGCGAGGCGCAGGCCTTCGCCGAGGCGGCCGGCGTGCCGGTGCTGGCCTCGATCCCGCAGGATGACGACCTGCGCAAGAAATCCGCGAACTACCAGATCGTCGGCACGATGCAGAGCCAGTGGGGCCCGCTGTTCGCCGAGCTTGGCATGAACGTGGCCGCGGCGCCGCCGATCCGGCCCAGGCCGCTCAGCCAGGACGAGCTTCTGGGCCTGTTCGACGGGTCCGACACCGGGGCCGGCGTGGTGCTGGAACCGGCGAGCGATGCCGACATGCGTGGCAAGCACGCCAAGCCGAAGGCCTCGCTCGAGGTCATCTACGACGACGCGTGAAAGGGCCGATGATCCCATGAGCGAGGAAGTCAGATACGACGGGGCCGCGGAGGTGGAGGTGATCTCTGCCGATCCCGCGCCCGCCGGGCCCGCGCCGGCGGCGGCCGAGGCGGCCACCGCGACCGGGTGCCACGCGACCGGCGAGATGGAGGCGGCGGCGCGCAAGGCCGGCCAGTCGGAACTGCTGGACCGCTTCGCGCAGGATTACCCGCAGGGCCCGCACGACAAGCCGCAAAGCATGTGCCCGGCCTTCGGCAGCCTGCGCGTGGGCCTTCGGATGAAACGGGTGGCGACGGTGCTGTCCGGCTCGGCCTGCTGCGTCTACGGGCTGACCTTCGTGTCGCATTTCTACGGCGCGCGGCGCTCGGTCGGCTACGTGCCGTTCAATTCCGAAACGCTGGTGACCGGCAAGCTGTTCGAGGATATCCGCGCCGCGGTCCATGACCTGGCCGATCCCGACCGCTACGACGCGATCGTGGTGACGAACCTGTGCGTGCCGACCGCCTCGGGCGTGCCGCTCAGGCTTCTGCCCGACGAGATCGACGGGGTGCGGATCGTCGGGATCGACGTGCCGGGCTTCGGCATCCCGACCCATGCCGAGGCCAAGGACGTGCTGGCCGGCGCGATGCTGGCCTATGCCGCGCGCGAGGTCGCCGCCGGCCCGGTCGCGGCGCCGGATGGCGGCCGCGGCGACCGGCCGACGGTCGCGCTTCTGGGCGAGATGTTCCCCGCCGACCCGATGGTGATCGGCCAGATGCTGGCGCCGATGGGGCTGGCCGCCGGGCCGGTGGTGCCGGCGCGCGAATGGCGCGAGCTTTACGCCGCGCTCGACGCCGGCGCGGTCGCCGCGATCCACCCGTTCTACACCTCGGCCGTTCGGGTCTTCGAGGATGCCGGCCGCCCGGTTGTCGGCTCCGCCCCGGTGGGGGTGGACGGCACGGCGGAGTGGCTCGCGGGCATCGCCGAGG
>CAYUXM010000013.1:0-26651 GCA_964448765.1 uncultured Rhodobacterales bacterium | reverse complement strand
CGGGCGGCTGACCAATCTCGACTGGCAGATCGACGCCGCGACGCTGGCCGCCGCCAGCCGGGCCGAGCGCGTGGCGATCCTGAACGACCTGCAGGCGCAGGGCCATGCGCTGGGCCATCTCGCCGCCGCCAGCCTGCGCCCGATCCTCGCCGGCGCCGCGGCGCCGCGGCACGGAGCGGCGCAGCTGGTGGTGGGCGTCGGCACCGGGTTCAACGCCGCGCCGGTGCATGCCGTGCCCGGCGGCCGGCTGGTGGCGCCGTCGGAATGCGGCCACATGAGCCTGCCGCTGCGCAGCGAGGCCGACCTGCGGCTGGCCCGCCATGTCGAGCGCGCGCACGGCTTCGCGGGGGTCGAAGACGTGCTGTCGGGGCGCGGGCTGGAACGGCTTCATGCCTGGCTGGCCGAGGAAGCCGGCGAAGCCGGCGGCCTGGCGGCGGCGCAGATCATGGCGCGGATCGATGCCGGCGGCGATGCGCTGGCCGAGGCCACGGGCCGCGCCTTCGTGCGGCTGCTCGGCACCGTGCTGGGCGATCTGGCGCTGGTCCACCTGCCCTATGGCGGGCTTCATCTTTGCGGCGGCGTGGCGCGCGCCTTCGCGGCGCATTTCGACCGGTTCGACCTTGCCGCCGCGTTCCGCGACAAGGGCCGATTCGGCCCGTTCATGGCGGCCTTCCCGCTGCGCCTGATCGAGGACGACTATGCCGCACTCACCGGTTGTGCGGTCTATCTCGACGCCGCGGCCGCCGGCTGAGGCCGCGGCCCGTCAGCGTCAAATCAATCTTAACCCGTCGTGCCTAACCCTTCGGATCAACCGAACCTCAGGGGAGAAGGCGCGCCATGCCGACTTTCGCCATTACCGGAGCATTCGCATGACGGCCCCGATCGCGCTTGCCGCACGGCTCGACCTGCCCGCGGCCGGGCCGCTGGCCGAGGAGATCCGGGCCCGGGCCGGCACCGACCTCGAGATCGACGCGGGTGCGGTGTCGCATCTGGGCGGGCTGTGCCTGCAGGTTCTGATCGCCGCCGCCGCCGCCTGGCGCGAGGCCGGCAACGCCCTGTCCATTTCCGCGATGTCGGAGGATTTCACCGCCGCCCTGGCCGTGTTCGGCCTGACCCCCGAGGCGCTCATTTCGGAGAAGAACGCATGAGCCTGAACATCCTGGCCGTCGATGACAGCCGCACGATCCGCGACATGCTCAAGCTCGCGCTGACCGAGGCGGGCTTCACCCTGCACCTGGCCGAGGACGGGATGCACGGGCTCGAGGTTCTCGACGGGATCGAGCCCGACGCGATCATTTCCGACATCAACATGCCCCGGCTGGACGGGTTCGGCTTCATCGAGGCGGTGCGCGCGCAGGACAAGCACCGCGCGACGCCGATCCTGGTGCTGACCACCGAAAGCGCGCCGGAACTCAAGGCCCGCGCCCGCGCCGCCGGCGCGACGGGCTGGATCGTCAAGCCCTTCGACCCGCCGAAGCTGGTCAAGGCCTTGCAGATGGTCGCCGGCTAGGGAGATTTCACGATGTCCGACCCGATGGCCGAAATCCGCGCCTCGTTCTTCGTCGAGTGCGAGGAACTGCTGGAAAGCCTGCAGGACGCGCTCAACGTGATCGACGAGGGCGCGCATGACAACGAGACGATCAACGTCGTCTTCCGCGCCGTCCATTCGATCAAGGGCGGCGCCGGCGCCTTCGGGCTGACCGCGCTGGTCAACTTCGCGCATCGCTACGAGACGGTGATGGACGAGGTCCGATCGGGCAAGATGGAGGTCACGAACGAGGCCACCAAGCTGTTCTTCCAGGCCGCCGACCTGCTGCAGGACCATGTCCGCACCGCCCGCGACGGCGGCGAGGAACCGGCCGGGTCAGAAGAGGTGCTGAGCGCGCTGGAGGCGCTGATGGGCGGGCCGAAGGCGGTGGAGGAGGAGGCCGAGGAGGTCGCCGATTTCGTGCCGATGGGCCTCAGCCTCGATCTCGATCTGGGCGGCGACGGGCCCGATGCGGGTGATGCCGCGACCGCCGCGGAGGGCGCGATCGACGAGGAACCGGCCTGGCGCATCCGGTTGCAGCCGCATCCCGGGCTTTATGCCTCGGGCAACGAGGCGTTCCATATCCTGCGCGCCCTGCAGGGGCTGGGCGAGACCGAGGTCGATTGCGACACCTCCGCCCTGCCCGCGCTTGCCGATCTCGACCCCGAGACCCCGGCGCTGGCCTGGACGGTGACGCTGCGCGGCGATGTCGACGAGGCGCAGATCCGCGAGGTCTTCGACTTCGTCGAGGATGTCTGCACGATCGAGATCGAGCGGCTGCAGGCGGCCGGCGCCGCGCCGGCCCTGCCCGGCCTGCCCACCCTGCCGGACCTGCCCGACCTGCCCGACCTGTCGTCGCTGCCCGCCGCCGGCCCCGACGAGGACGCGGCCCCGGCCGCCGCCCTGCCGCCGCAGGCCGAACCGGCCCGGCCGGCGGCCGAAACCGCCCCGGCGCCGACGCCGACGCCGCAGCCGCCCGCCGCCGCCAAGGCCGCCGGGGGCGAGACCGCCTCGGCCACCGTGCGCGTCGATCTCGACCGGATCGACCGGCTGGTGAACCTCGTGGGCGAACTGGTGATCAACCAGGCGATGCTGGCGCAAAGCGTGGCCGAGGCCGGGCTGCCGCCGAATTCCTCGGTGATGACCGGGCTCGAGGCCTTCATGATGCTGACCCGCGACATCCAGGACAGCGTGATGATGATCCGCGCGCAGCCGGTCAAGCCGCTGTTCCAGCGGATGGCCCGGATCGTGCGCGAGGCCTCCGCCGCCGTGGACAAGGAGGTCCGGCTGAAGACCGAGGGCGAGGCGACGGAAGTCGACAAGACGGTGATCGAACGGCTTGCCGACCCGCTGACCCACATGATCCGCAACGCGGTGGACCACGGTCTCGAAACCTCGGAGAAGCGTGTCGCGGCCGGCAAGCCAGCCGAAGGCGTGATCACGCTGTCGGCGCAGCACCGGTCGGGCCGCGTGGTGATCGAGGTCAAGGACGACGGCGGCGGCATCAACCGCGCCAAGGTTCTGGAAAAGGCCGTCGCCAAGGGGCTGGTCCCCGAGGATGCGCAGCTCAGCGATACCGAGATCGACAACCTGCTGTTCCTGCCCGGTTTCTCGACCGCGGCCGAGGTGTCGAACCTGTCGGGCCGCGGTGTCGGCATGGACGTGGTGAAAAGCGCGATCACCGCGCTCGGCGGCCGCATCACGATCACCTCGGAGGCCGGGGTCGGCACCACCTTCTCGATCTCGCTGCCGCTGACGCTGGCGGTGCTGGACGGGATGGTCGTGCATGTCGCGGGCGAAACGCTGGTGGTGCCGCTGTCCGCGATCGTCGAGACCGCGACGCTGATGGAAGAGGATATCCGCTCGCTGGGGCCCAACACCAACGTGATCCACATCCGCGGCGGCTTCGTGCCGCTGTACGATCTGGGTGCGGAACTGGGCTATCGCGAACCGAAGCAAAGCTATGTCGGCGACATCGTGCTGCTGACCACGCAGGAGGACGGCAGCCGCGCCGCGCTGGTGGTCGATGCGATCAACGAACAGCGCCAGGTCGTGATCAAGGGCCTGCAGCAAAGCTACGGCCATATCCCCGGCGTCGCCGCAGCGACGATCCTGGGCGACGGCCAGATCGCGCTGATCCTCGACCCGCCCGACCTCGTCCGCTCCGCCTCCGGACGCACCCGCAACGCTGCCTGACCCGACCAGAGTTCAACCAGGAACCCGTGTGATGACCAACGAAGACAAATCCCACTCCAGCGCCGAAGTGGAACTGCTGTCGTTCCGCCTGGCCGAACAGGAATACAGCGTCGACATCATGTCGGTGCGCGAGATCCGCGGCTGGACCCGCGCGACGCCGCTGCCGCATGCCCCGCCGCATGTCCGCGGCGTGATCAACCTGCGCGGCACCGTGCTGCCGGTGGTCGACCTGTCGACCCGGCTGGGGATGCCGCCGGTCGAGGGCGACGCGCGCAACGTGATCATCGTGGTGCAGGTCGGCAGCCAGTCGGCCGGCCTTCTGGTCGACGCGGTGTCCGACATACTGGCGCTGCCGCGCACCGAGCTGCAGCCGCCGCCGGACCTCGCCGCCGACGAGGCGCACAGTTTCGTCAACGCGCTGACGATCGTCGACGGCCGGATGATCCGGGTGCTCGACCTGACCGCCGTCCTGCCCTCCGAAAGGATCGAGGCCGCATGAACGCGCCCGTCGCCCCCCCGTCGGTCATGCCCCCCGGTTCGGTTCCGCCCACGGCGGCCGAACTGGAGCAGATCGCCGCCATCGCGCATGCCGAGGCCGGCATCGTCATCTCGCCCGGCAAGGGGTCGATGGTGCAGTCGCGGCTGGCCAAGCGGCTGCGCGCGCTCGGCATGTCCGATTACGGCAGCTATCTGGACTACGTGCGCAGCGACGCGGGCCGCGAGGAACGCCAGCGCATGATCTCGCAGCTGACGACGAACGTGTCGCATTTCTTCCGCGAGAACCATCACTTCGAGATCTTTCGCGACAAGGTGCTGCCGGAGCTTGCCGCACGGGCCAAGAGCGGCGGCCGGGTGCGGCTGTGGTCGGCGGGATGTTCGAACGGCCAGGAAGCCTATTCGATGGCGATGACGGTGCTGGAGGCGCTGCCCGACGCGCATCAGCGCGACGTCCGGATCCTCGCCTCCGACATCGATCCGATGGTGGTCGCGCGCGGCCGGGCGGCGGAATACGACGCGCAGACGGTCTCGCCGGTGCCCGAGGCGATGCGGCGCAAGTATCTCGAACCCGCGGGCGCGAATTACCGGCTGTGCGCCGCGGCGCGTGCGCTGGTCACCTTCCGCGAGCTGAACCTGCACGCCGCCTGGCCGATGAAGGGCAAGTTCGACGCGATCTTCTGCCGCAATGTCGTGATCTATTTCGACCCGCCCGCGCAGGCCGCGCTGTGGCAGCGGTTCGGCGGCGCGCTGGCGCCGGGCGGCTGGCTGTTCGTCGGCCATTCGGAACGGGTGCCGGCCGGGCCCGGAACGCCGTTCGACACGGCCGGGATCACCACCTACCGCCTTCGCGGCGGCACACCGCAATAATCGTAAGGGGGCACCCAGGATGGGCATCAGAGACCAGCTTCGGATCATGGTGGTGGACGACATGGCCACCAGCCGCGGCCTGATCACACAGGCACTGGATGCGATGGGCATCCGCCAGGTCGGCTATGCCAGCGACGGGCCGAGCGCGCTGGCCGCGATCGAACGCTCGCCGGTGCATCTGGTGATCTCGGATTACAACATGCCGGGGATGGACGGGCTGCACCTGCTGCACGCCCTGCGCTCCGCGCCCAAGACCAAGGGCGTGGGCTTCATCCTGATCACCGGCCGGGCCGACAAGGAAATCGTCGATACCGGCCGCCGGCTGGGGATGAACAACTTCATCAAGAAGCCGTTCACGCCGCAGGATCTGCGCACCTGCATCGAAGCCGTCGTGGGCCGCCTGTGATCATGACCCTCGAAGCGCCCACCCTGCCCGACCATCGCGACCTGCCGCTCGACGCCCTTGCCGCGCGCGTGGCCGACGAGCTGGACACGCTCGCGCGGCTGTCGGCCGAGGTGCAGCAGGCCCTGTCGATGTGCCATTTCTCCGATCACACCGACCCGGCGGCGATCCGGGGGCTGCAGGGGATCGACCGGATCACCCAGTCCCTCGAAGACCTCGGCCGGCTGATGGGCGCGGTCTCGGGCGAGATGCCCGATGGCATGTTTCTCAAGGCCGTGCCGATCCTGTCGCGGCTCCGGCTGCACGAACTGCTGCACCATCTCGATCCGGAAGTGGCGAAGGCCGCCCCCCGCAAGGTCGAGGAAACCGGCGACATCACCTGGTTCTGACCGCGCGACCGGCGGCACCCGACGGCGAACGGCCGGAGCGTGGCTCCGGCCGTTCGCGTTCGGGCCCGCGGCACGGCGCGGACACCCGCGCCGCCGCAGGTCAGAACAGCTCGACGTCGCTTGCCGGCGCCGGTGCGGCCACCGGCTTTTCGACCAGCACCGCCTCGCCGACCAGCTTCTGCCGCGCCCGGCCGTCCTCGGGCCAGAACTGGATCCGCCGCGCCTGGGTGCCGCCAAGCGACTGGCCGGTGCAGGTGATGCCCTCGCGCCTGAGAAAGTCGAGCACGAATTCGGCGTTCTTGGCGCCCACGTCCGACAGCCCCGCGACCATCCGCGCGCCGCCGAACACCTTGGCCGTCAGCCGGCTTCGATCGGCGCCCTGCTTGATCAGGTCGTTGATCAGAAGCTCCATCGCGTTGATCCCGAAACTCGCCGCCGGCGCGGCGGAGCCGTTGGCCTCGGGCAGCAGGAAATGGTTCATCCCGCCGACGCCGGCCTCGGGATCGTGCAGGCAGGTCGCCACGCAGGAGCCCAGGATCGTCGAGATCGGCCGGCCGGAGCCGTCCGACGTGGCGTATTCGCCCTGCGAGATATGCCTTGGCCTGAGATCGGCGCCGGCGGCGGATGCGGTCATGCGATCGCCCTCCCCGCGCCGCGGTCGGCCCCGGCAAGCGCAAGCATCTCGCGCGCCATGTTGCCCAGCGGCACCGCCGCCTCGGCCGCGCCGGTCTCCAGCGCCACCCGCGGCATGCCGAAGACGACGCAGCTCGCCTCGTCCTGGGCCAGACAGCGGGCGCCGGCCTTGCGCAGCGCCAGCATCTGTTCGGCGCCGTCGCGGCCCATCCCGGTCAGCAGCGCGGCGACGACCCGCGGCGCCATCGGCACCGCGCTTTCGAACAGCACGTCGACCGAGGGCCGGTGGCCCGACCGCTTTTCGCCGGTCGCCAGCCTGCAGCGCGGCGGATCGCCGGGCTCGACCGTCAGATGCGTGTCGCCGCCGGGCGCGAGGTAGATATGGCCCGGCTGCAGCGGCAGCCCGGTTTCGGCCAGTTGCAGCTTCGGCGCGATCCGGCCGTTCAGCCGGCCGGCGAAACTCGCCAGGAAGCTTTCGGGCATGTGCTGGGTGATCAGCGTCGGCGGGCAGTTGGCCGGGAACCCGGCCAGCACGGTTTCCAGCGCATCCACCCCGCCGGTCGACGACCCGATCAGCAGGTGCTTGCCGTTCCACTGGAAATCCGTCGGTGCCGCCTGCGGCGTCCGGCGCTGCGACGGGTCGCGCACCCGCGCCGAGGCCGCGGCGACCAGAAGGTCGCCCAGCCGCTCGAAGGTTTCGGGGATCTTGTCGGCGGCGGGCTTGCCGAGACAGTCGATCGCGCCCAGCGACAGCGCCTCCAGCGCCGCGGCGCTGCCCTTCTGGGTCAGGGTCGAGACCATGATCACCGGCATCGGCCGCAGCCGCATCAGCCGTTCGAGGAAGTCGAGCCCGTTCATCCGCGGCATCTCGACATCCAGCGTCAGCACGTCGGGCGACAGCGCCTTGATCTTCTCGCGCGCCTCGTAGGGATCCTCGGCCTCGCCGACCACCTCGATGCGCGGATCCTCGGACAGCCGCGCCCGGATCAGGCTGCGGATGGTCAGGGAGTCGTCAACGATCAGAACGCGGGTTCTCGCCATGGTTCTGTCCTTCTGCAATCGGACCCGCGCCGGGGCGCGGGAGGGAAACGGTCAAAACTCCATCCAGTCTTCCGCCGGCCGCGCCAGCGCGGCCACCGCGCCACCGGCCGCGGCACGCGGCACCGGGGCCGGCGCCGCCGGCCGGGTCGCCGCGCCGTCCGCCGGCACCGGCCCGGATCCAACGCGGAACCGCCCGGTCGTGGCGTTCAGCGCCTCGGCCTCGCGGGTCAGGGTGCGGCTCGCGGCGCTGGCCTGTTCGAACATCGCCGCGTTCTGCTGCGTCACCTGGTCAAGCTGGGTGACGGCCACGTTGATCTGGCCCAGCCCGGCGGACTGCTCCTGCGCCGAGGCCGCGATCGCCGACATCCGCTGCGCGATGTCGCCGACAGCCGCGACGATCCGGCCAAGCGCCTCGCCGGTCTGCCCGACGAGGTCGACGCCGCGCTTGACCTGGTCCGACGAGGCCTCGATCAGCCCGGCGATCTCGCGCGCGGCCTCCGACGACCGGCCCGCCAGCGCCCGCACCTCGGAGGCGACGACGGCAAAGCCGCGCCCGGCCTCGCCGGCGCGCGCCGCCTCGACCCCGGCATTGAGCGCCAACAGGTTGGTCTGGAAGGCGATGTCGTCGATCACGTCGATGATCTTGCCGATCTGCACCGAGGAGTCGGAAATCGCGCCCATCGCAGAGACCGCCTCGTCCACCACCCCGCCGGAGGCCTCGGCGGCCGCGCGTGCCTCGCCGACCACGCGGTTCGCCTCGTCCGCGCCCTCGGCGGCGGATTGCACCGACGAGGTCAGCTGGTTCAGCGCCCCCGCCGTCTCTTCCAGCGTCGCGGCCTGGCGTTCGGTGCGCTGGCTGAGATCCTCGGCGGCGCCGGAAATCTCCGTCGCCTCGCTGCGGATCGCGGCGGCATTGTCCACGACGCCCTGGATCGCCTCGCGCAGATGGCGCACGGCCTCGTTGAAATCGCGCCGCAACGGTTCGTAGTCGGGGCCGAAGGCGGCATCGATCGCCACCGTCAGGTCGCCGTCCGACAGCTTGCTCAGCCCGACGCGCAGCGCATCGACGACGTCTTCCTGCGCCTGCGCCATCGCCCGGCGTTCCTGTTCCGCGGCGCGGATCGCCGCCTGCGCCCGGGTCACCTCGGAGCCCATCAGCAGCACCGTCACCGGCTGGCCGTTGCGATCCAGCACCGGGGTGAAACCGCCGTCGATCACCGCCTCGCGGCCGGCGGCGGCATTCAGCGTGAACCGCCCGAAAACCGTTTCGCCCTGCATGATCCGCGCCCAGACCGGGCCACGTTCGGCCGCCAGCCGGGGATCGTAGCGCACGATCTGGTCATGCGCGCGGCCCCGCGCCGCCTCCTCCGGGGTGCCCAGCATGTCCAGAAGGTTGGCATTGGCCCGCAGCAACCGGCCCTCGACATCGAATTCCGCCGTCGCCTGGCTGCGGTCCAGCGCGGCCAGAACGGCGCGGTTCATCCGCTCTTCCGTGATGTCGCGCCACTCGGCGACGAAGCCGATGCGGCCCTCGCCGGCCATCACCACCTCGTTGAGGTCAAGCGTGAACCGCGCGATCCCGGCACGGGTTTCGCCGTGGTGGGGCAGCATCCCGGGATCGGCCAGAACGGCGCGCAACGCCGCGGGATCCTCGTGCAGCGCGTCGATCGGCAGCCCGACGACCGCGGCGGGATCGAAGCCGGGGCACAGCGCGGAGAATTCGGCGGAATTGGCGGCCAGCAGGCGCTGCACCGCGGGATTGGCATAGGCGATCCGGCCATCGGCATCGATCAGCATCAGCGCGGCGGAGGAGCCGTCGAAGGCCGCGCCGCGGAACACGCCGTCGCGGGCCACGCCCTCGGCCTCGGCCAGCGCGTCGCGAAACGCCTCAAGCGACTTGGCGATGAAGCCGATCTCGTCGCCGCGGCCGGTATCGGGCACCTCGGTCGCGAAGTCCTTGCCGCCGATCGCGCCCATCGCCCGGCCGATCCGGATCAGCGGCCCGCCAAGGCCGCGCGCCAGCGCCCAGGAGACGAGGCCCATGATCGCCATGATCCAGACCCCGTGCAGCGCGATGTCGCGCCCCAGCTGCCGCGCCGGGGCCAGCATCTCCGCCTCCGCCTGTTCGGCGATCACCGCGAACGGCTGGCCGAAGGCCTGAAACCCGGCCCAGGCCGCGACCGTCGCCGCGCCGGTCACGCCCGGCCCGCGCAGCACGCCGGCGCCGGCCCCGGCCAGCCCGGCCTCGGCGGCCGGCGTGCCGACCTCGCGCGTCAGCACCGTGGGCGCCCCGGCCAGTCGCAGGTTCGAGGCCAGCCAGCCGTCGGGCCCGACCAGATAGGCCTCGCCGGTGCGGCCCAGCCCGGCGGGACGTTGCAGCATCGCGTCGATCCGTCCGACCGGCAGGCGGAAGACCAGCGCGCCATGCGTCTCGCCGCGGGCGGAGACCACCTGCGTGGCGAGGAAGGCGGCCGGCGCGTCGCCGGCCGGGCCGTAGGCCGCGATGCCGGAAAACGCCACCGTCCCCCGCGCCTCGGCCGCCAGCGCGGCTTCCGCGGCGCGCGCCAGCCCGCTGTCGGCCAAGGGCCCCGCGGCGAGATTGCCGGCGAATTCCGCGCCCTTGCCGACCGAGTAGACGACATTGCCACCGGGATCGACGATGTAGATGTCCAGGTAGCCCTTCTGCTCGACCAGCGAGACGAAGTTGGCATGGTTGATCCGGTGCTGGATCGTGTAATGCGACAGGTCGCCGGCCGCCGCCATCAGGTGGCGCGCGCCCTCGGGGTTGGGATTGCCGGTCACGTAGTGTTCGGTCAGGTAGGCCGCCGGGTCGCCCTCGATCTTGGACCATCCCAGAACGAATTCGCGCGCCGCCTTCTGGGTGCCGCCGCTGCCGGCCTGACCCAGAAGATCCGACCGCAGCGTATCGAACCAGGTCGCGATCTGGTCCTGCCGGGCCGCGACGACGGTTTCCAGCCGGGCCGTTCCGGCCGCCATCAGCGCGGTCCGCGCGTCGCGATAGGCGATCGAACCGGTAACAACAAGCGTCAGGGCGGTCAGCGCGATCAGCGCCAGCGGCAGCTTCACGGCAAGCCTGACATCCTTGAACAAACGCATTCACACCTCCGAGCGGCACAGGGCCTGACACCCGTGCCTGCGCGCCGCATGGGCACAGGACAGCCCGACCATCCCGGTCACCTTTGAAGATTCACTTAAACGACGCCGGCAGATACGCCCGAGGTTGCCAAGCCGCGAGAAACCCGACAGTCTCCGTTAACATTGTTGCGGGTAATTCCTGGCACAAACGGGCTGCGAGTATCGGCCCGGTGCCGCGTCAGACGAGTTTTCAATTTCGTGTTGGTCCGGATGGAGAGTTCTACTGAGTCCGCGCTTTACGCGCACATCAGCCCCGCAGGATACCTTGTCGCCCTGCGATTCAGCCTGGCAGATGCCGTCGTGACGGAAAACGCGCTGCCGCCGAAATGGGCGGCGCGTTACGCGCAGCGCGGCTACCTGGTCTTCGATCCCGTCGTGCGGCGGCTGTTCGCCGCGCCCAGCGCGCTGCGCTGGTCCGATATTCCGGCCGCAGAAGACCCGATGGCGATCCTGACCCAGGCCGCCGCCTTCGGCCTGCGCTACGGCGTCGGCCTGTCGTTTCGCGACGAGGAGGGCGCCGGCCCGGTGGCGGCGCAGATCAGCTTCGGCCTGTTCGCGCGGTCCGACCGAGAGTTCCACGACCGCGAGATCGAGGAACTGGTGCGCACCTTCGAGCAGGGCCATGTCAGGATGCGCCCCCCCGCCGGCGTCACCCGCGCGGAACGCGAGGCACTGGGGATGATCCGCGCCGGCTACCTGACCAAGGAGATCGCCGCCGAACTGGGCGTGACGGAGGGCGCGATCAAGCAGCGCCTGAAGAACGCCAAGGTCAAGCTCGGCGCCTCGACCACGGCGCAGGCGGCCTGCCTGGCGGCGGACTACGGGCTGATCTGAGGCCGCAGCGCCGCTCAGATCGTGCTGGACAGGACGTGGCCGGGCGCGAACAGCAGCCGGACCTCGGTGATCGGGTCCGGCCCGGCCCAGGTCGTGCGGTCGATCGCGAAGAGCGCCGCGCCGGGCGGACAGTCCAGCCGGTCGGCGGCCGCCGGCCCCGCCGCCACGGCCGAAAAGGCGATGCTGCCGTGGCTGAAGGGCGCGTTCCGCACCAGCCATTCATTGACGCTGATCGCCGCGAGATCGGCCTCGCGCACCCCCGGCGCGGCCCCGGGCCAGACGATCCGGCACTCCCAGGCCCAGGGCCGGGCATCGGCGAGGTGCAGGGTTTCGATGTCCAGAACCGTGGCGCCACGCGGCAGGGCGAGGCGCTCGGCCTCGGCCGGGCTTGCCGGGCGGTTGCGCCGCGCCAGCAGCCGGTGGGCATGGGCCATCCCCCGGCCCTCGACCTCGAGCCGGATCACCGGGATGTCGAAGACCGCCCGCCTGACCGGATTCAGCGCCACCCGCGTTCCGGCCTTGCGCCGGCGGTCGAGCCAGCCGGCCTCTGCCAGCGCGCGCAGCGCCCGGTTCACCGTCGCCCGCGCGGCGCCATAGTGCTCGGCCAGGTCGGCCTCGTGCGGGATCGTCGCGCCGGGTGGCCATTCGCGGGCGCGGATCCGGGCCAGCACGTCGTCACGGATCGCCTGCCAGCCCTGGCCCCGGCCACGGATGCGAAGCGGCGGCGTCACAGCGCCGCCCGCAACCGCGCCTGCGCCCGGCGGTAGCCCGCCACGATCGCCGCGCGCGCCCGGTGCCGCCCGCCGGTGACCAGGTGCCGCCCGGCCGACCAGACATCGGCCACCATGGCGCTGTCGCCGGCAAAGGCGAAGGTATCGGGGATCGTGTCGCCCGCCCGACCCTCGAGATCCGGATGATCCATGTCCAGCGCCACGAGATCGGCCAGCGCGCCGGGCCTTATCGCGCCCGCGTCGCGCCCCGCCGCCTGCGCCCCGCCCGCCGCCGCCGCCTGCCACAGCCGCCGCCCGGTGGACAGATCGGCCGTTGCCAGCGCGGCGCGCGAGCCGTCGCGCAGCCGCTGCGAATACTCCAGCGTGCGCAATTCCTCGGCCAGCGAGATGCGGATGTTGCTGTCCGATCCCAGCCCGATCCGGCCGCCGGCGCCCAGATAGCGCACGCCATCGAAAATCCCGTCGCCCAGCGAGCTTTCGGTGATCGGGCAAAGCCCGGCCACCGCGCCGCTGGCGGCCAGCGCCAGGGTTTCGGCGGGTTCCATCCGGGTGCAATGGATCAGGCACCAGCCCGGCCCGACATCCGCGTTGGCCAGAAGCCAGTCGACCGGCCGCGCCCCCAGATTCGCCAGCACCTCCTCGACCTCGGCCAGCTGTTCGGCGGCGTGGATGTGGATCGGCCCGCCCTGGTCAAGCTCCACCGCCGCCGTCAACCCGGCGGGCGAGACCGCGCGCAGCGAATGCGGCGCCACCCCCAGCACCGCATCGGCCGGAAGATGCGCCAGCGCCGCGCGCGCGGCGTCCACGAGCCGGGCGAACCGGTCCGGATCGTTGCCGAACCGGACCTGTCCGGGGCCGAGCGGCCGGCCGTCGCAGCCGCCGGCCTCGTAAAGCACCGGCAGAAGCGTCAGGCCGATGCCGCTGTCGGCCGCCGCGGCGCAGATCCGGCCCGACATCTCGGCCAGGTCGTCATGCGGCGCGCCGCCGGGTTGGTGGTGCAGGTAGTGGAATTCCACGGAGGCGCCGAACCCGGCCTCCAGCATCTCCATCTGCACGAAGGCGGCGATCGCCTGCACGTCCTCCGGGGTCAGGCGGTCGAGAAAGCGATACATCAGCCGACGCCAGGTCCAGAAGGAATCGCCCGGCTGCGGGCCGCGCGCCTCGGTCAGCCCCGCCATCGCGCGCTGGAAGGCGTGGGAATGCAGGTTCGTCGGCGCCGGCAGAAGGCAGCCCAGCCGGCGCGCGCCCTCGGGCACCGGGCGGCCGGTCTCGACGGTCTCGATCCGACCGTCCGGCCCGATCCCGACACAGGTGCCCCGCGCCCAACCCCCGGGCAACAGCGCCTGTTCGGCCCACAGCAGCGTCATGTCACGGCCCCGCTTGACTCGGTTATTATGTATATACTTAATAACGCCAACCCCGGCCGGAGGAAAGCGCCTTGTCCACCCGATTGCTGACCAACGCGACGCTCGCGACGATGGCCGGGCCGGGCTACGGGCTGATGCCCGAGGCCGCGGTGGCGATGGCCGGGGGCCGGGTGGCCTGGGCCGGGCCGATGGCCGATCTGCCCGCAGACCATGCCCGCGCCCCGGCCGAGGATATCGGCGGCCGGCTGGTCACCCCGGCGCTGATCGATTGCCATACCCACATCGTCCATGCCGGCGACCGCGCGCGGGAATTCGAGATGCGGCTGAACGGCGCGAGCTACGAGGAGGTCGCGCGCGCCGGCGGCGGCATCCTGTCGACCGTGCGCGCCACCCGCGCGGCCAGCGAGGCCGCGCTTGTCGCCGCCGCCCTGCCCCGGCTCGACGCGATGCTGGCCGAGGGCGTCGCGACGGTCGAGGTGAAATCCGGCTACGGGCTGGACCTGGAGACCGAGTTGCGGATGCTGCGCGCCGCGCGGGCGCTTGAACGGCACCGCAAGGTGCGGGTGGTGACCAGCTTCCTCGGCGCCCATGCCGTGCCGCCGGACTACGCCGGCCGCGCCGACGCCTATATCGACAAGGTCTGCATCCCGGCGCTGGAGGCGGCGGCGGCCGAGGGCCTCGTCGATGCCGTCGACGGGTTTTGCGAGGGCATCGCCTTCGACAGCGCGCAGATCGGCCGGCTGTTCGACCGCGCCCGCGCGTTGGGCCTGCCGGTGAAGCTGCATGCCGAACAGCTGTCGCACGGGGGCGGCGCGGCGCTGGCGGCGCGGCACGGCGCGCTGTCGGCCGACCATGTCGAATACGCGACGGAGGCGGACGCGCGCGCGATGGCCGCCGCCGGCACCGTCGCGGTGATCCTGCCCGGCGCGTTCTACACGCTGCGCGAAACCCGGGCCCCGCCCGTCGCCGCCTTCCGCGCGGCCGGCGTGGCGATGGCGGTGGCGACCGATTGCAACCCCGGCTCCGCGCCGATGGTGTCGCCGACGCTGGCGATGAACATGGCCTGCACCTTCTTCCGCCTGACCCCGGAAGAGGCGCTGGCCGGCGTCACGGTGACCGCCGCCCGCGCGCTGGGGCTGGCGGACCGCGGCCGCATCGCGGCGGGCCAGCGCGCCGATCTTGCGATCTGGGAGGCGGCGCACCCGGCCGAACTGGCCTACCGGATCGGCGCGACGCCGCTACACCGCCGAATCTTCGGGGGAGAGGACGGATGATCACCCTGCAGCCCGGCGAAACCGGCCTTCCGACGCTGGAAGACATCTGGCGCGAAGCCGCGCCGCTGCGGCTTGATCCCGCCTGCCGCCCGGTGGTGGAGGCCGCGGCGGCACGGGTGCAGGAGGCCGCGCAGGGGGCGGAGCCGGTCTACGGCGTGAACACCGGCTTCGGCAAGCTTGCCTCGGTCCGGATCGCGGCGGCGGATACCGCGCAATTGCAGCGCAACCTGATCCTGTCGCATTGTTGCGGCGTCGGCGAACCGCTGGAGCCCGAGACGGTGCGGCTGATGATGGCGCTGAAACTGGTGTCGCTCGGCCGCGGCGCCTCGGGCGTGCGCTGGCAGATCGTGGCGCAGATCGAGGCGATGCTGGCCGCCGGGGTGCTGCCGGTGATCCCCGCGCAGGGCTCCGTCGGCGCCTCGGGCGACCTCGCGCCGCTGGCGCACATGGCCGCGGCGATGCTGGGAGAGGGCGAGGCGGAACTGGATGGCGCGCGGATGCCCGCGGGCGAGGCGCTGGCGATGGCCGGGCTCGCCCCGGTCACGCTGGGCCCGAAAGAGGGGCTGGCGCTGATCAACGGCACGCAGTTCTCCACCGCCTGCGCGCTCGCCGGCCTGTTCCGGGCATGGCGCGCGATGCAGGCCGCGATCGTCACCTCGGCGCTGACCACGGATGCGATCATGGGCTCCGACGCGCCGCTGCTGGCGGAAATACACGCGCTGCGCGGCCAGCCCGGCCAGATCGCGGTGGCCGCCGCGATGCGGGCGCTGATGGCGGGATCGGAGATCCGCGAAAGCCACCGCGAGGGCGACAGCCGCGTGCAGGATCCCTATTGCATCCGCTGCCAGCCACAGGTGACCGGCGCGGCGCTGGACCTGCTGGGCTTCGCCGCCGGCACGCTTCGGATCGAGGCCAATGCGGTGACAGACAACCCGCTGGTGCTGGCGGGCGGGCGGATCGTCTCGGGCGGGAATTTCCATGCCGAGCCGGTGGGCTTCGCCGCCGACCAGATCGCGCTGGCGCTGGCCGAGATCGGCGCGATCGCGCAGCGCCGGATCGCGCTGATGGTCGACCCGGTCCTCAGCCACGATCTGCCGCCGTTCCTGACCCCCGATCCCGGCCTCAATTCCGGCCTGATGATCGCCGAGGTGACCTCAGCCGCGCTGATGAGCGAGAACAAGCACCTCGCCAACCCCTGCTCGACCGATTCCACCCCGACCTCCGCCAACCAGGAGGACCATGTCAGCATGGCCGCCCATGGCGCGCGCCGGCTGGGGCGGATGGTGGCGAACCTCGAAACCATCCTGGGGATCGAGGCGATCTGCGCGGCGCAGGGCATCGGCTTTCGCGCGCCCTTGCGCACCAGCGCGCCGCTGGCCCGCGTGCTGGCCGCGCTGCGCGCCGAGGTGCCCGCGATCGGGGCCGACCGTTACCTGGCCCCCGATCTCGCCCGTGCCGCGCGCCTCGTGGCCGAGGGCGCGCTGGCCGAGGCCGCCGCCATTCCCCTGCCGCGCCTGCCCGACTGAAGGAGCCCCGGATGACCGATCCCCGCCACAACCTGCGCGACGTCTTCCCCCCCACCGGCACCGAGATCAGCGCGAAAAGCTGGCTCACCGAGGCCGCGCTCAGGATGCTGATGAACAACCTGCACCCGGACGTGGCGGAAAACCCGCTCGAGCTTGTCGTCTATGGCGGGATCGGCCGCGCCGCGCGCACCTGGGAGGATTTCGACCGGATCGTGGCCAGCCTGCGCGGTCTGGAGGGTGACGAAACGCTGCTGGTGCAATCGGGCAAGCCGGTGGGGATCTTCCGCACCCATCCGGACGCGCCGCGTGTGCTCATCGCCAATTCGAACCTGGTGCCGCGCTGGGCGACCTGGGACCATTTCAACGAGCTCGATCGCAAGGGTCTGATGATGTACGGCCAGATGACGGCCGGGTCGTGGATCTACATCGGCACGCAGGGCATCGTGCAGGGCACCTACGAGACCTTCGCCGAGGCCGGGCGGCAGCATTACGGCGGCGACCTTTCGGGCCGCTGGATCCTGACCGGGGGCCTGGGCGGCATGGGCGGGGCGCAGCCCCTCGCCGCCGTGATGGCCGGGGCCTGTTGCCTCGCGGTGGAATGCGACGAAAGCCGGATCGATTTCCGGCTGCGTACCCGTTACCTGGATGAAAAGGCCACCAGCCTCGACGAGGCGCTGGCGATGATCGGGCGCTGGACGAAAGCCGGCGCGGCGAAAAGCGTGGGCCTGCTGGGCAACGCGGCCGAGGTGTTCCCCGAACTCCTGCGCCGGATGCGGGCCGGCGGCCCGCGCCCCGACATCGTGACCGACCAGACCAGCGCGCATGATCCCCTGCACGGCTACCTGCCGGCGGGCTGGACGGTGGCCGACTGGCGCGCCCGGCAGGACAGCGACCCGAAGGCGGTGGAGGCCGCGGCGCGCGCCTCGATGAAGACCCATGTCGCCGCGATGGTCGGGTTCTGGGCGGCCGGCGTGCCGACGCTGGACTATGGCAACAACATCCGCCAGGTCGCGCAGGACGAGGGGCTGGAGGATGCCTTCGCCTTCCCCGGCTTCGTGCCGGCCTATATCCGGCCGCTGTTCTGCAAGGGGATCGGGCCGTTCCGCTGGTGCGCGCTGTCGGGCGACCCGGAGGATATCTACCGCACCGATGCGAAGATGAAGGAGCTGTTTCCCGACAACGCGCATCTGCACCGCTGGCTCGACATGGCGCGCGACCGGATCGCCTTCCAGGGCCTGCCGGCGCGGATCTGCTGGATCGGGCTGGGCGACCGGCACCGCGCCGGCCTCGCCTTCAACGAGATGGTGCGGACCGGGGAGTTGACCGCGCCGGTGGTGATCGGCCGCGACCATCTCGACAGCGGCTCGGTCGCCAGCCCGAACCGCGAGACCGAGGCGATGGCCGACGGCTCCGACGCGGTCAGCGACTGGCCGCTCTTGAACGCGCTGCTCAACACCGCCTCGGGCGCCACATGGGTCAGCCTGCATCACGGCGGCGGGGTCGGCATGGGCTATTCCCAGCATGCCGGGATGGTCGTCGTGGCCGATGGCAGCGACGCGGCGACGGCGCGGCTGGAACGGGTGCTGTGGAACGATCCGGCGACCGGGGTGATGCGCCATGCCGAGGCCGGCTACCAGGTCGCGCGGGACTGTGCGGCGGCGCAGGGGCTTCGGCTTCCGGGCCTGTCGGGCTGACCGTCGCCCCGACCGTTCGGATGTGGCAATTTCGCGAAATCCAAAAAAAATTCGCGAAGAATTTGCTGCAACCACGACCGGTGGGTTGCCCTCCCGTGTCTTGGCGTATCGCCTTCCAGCCGCACACGCGATGAACGGATCGATTTGGAGGGGGACAGAACGGCTCGGGACGGCCCCGGTCTCATGCCGCGAGAATGCCGTGAACGATTTCTACACCCCACGGTGCTGAAATCACGAAGCATGGATCGTCATGTGCCAAGGTTGTTTGTGTGATCGCCAAATCTACGTCGGGTTGAACGGTTTGGCGACAGGATGTACGGGTTTGACCGAGGGCGCGATCGCGGTGCCGGGAAGGGTATGCCGGCGCGAGGTGCCCGCGGGGTCCGCGTGGAGTTTGGTGTGTTGTATCGAGTAGGTGAGTGCATGACCGGACAACCGTCCGAGAATTCAAGCAGTGATCGCGGAACCGACGGCCCGGGCAAGGCCCTCCGCAAGCTCTCCGAAAAGCTGCTTGTGGCCGATCCGAACCGTCTCAACACCCCGGCCGGGCGGCGGATCATCGACATTTACCGCAAGGCCTATGTCAGTGGCGGCCTGTCGACGGCCGATGCCCGCCGGGTGCATTGGATCTGGTTTGTCAACTTCCTGATGGGCTTGCCCGCCCTGCTGATGATCCTGCTGCCGGCCACGGTTCTGCTGGCGCTGGAGCTTTCCGGTTTCACCCCGGTGCCGCGGGAATTCTGGTCGGCGTTGCTGTTCAGCACCGCGGCCGATGTGACCCTGACGCCGCCGCTATACATGCTGATCGCGGCGCCGCTGCATGCCCGCGGCGTGCCGCTGGCGCTGCGCACGCCGCTGACCCTGCTTGCGCTGACGCTGATCGTGATCGGCCTGCACCAGGGGTTGCACCTGCTGTTCCCGTGGCTGTTCACAAGCTTCGCCATCTACGTTCCGCCGCTTCTGGTGTTTCAGTGCGTGGTGCTGTTCGTCTATCTTTTCGGGGTCGACGTGCATATCGATTATGCCCGCGTCACCAGCCGCTGGACCGATACGCCGCTGCAGCGTCTCCTGCCCTATGACAAGCGCGGCAACCTGATCTTCCTGCGCGCCTCCGACCATTACGTGATCGTGCGGACGACCAAGGGCGAACACGAGTTGCGGATGCGCTTCGCCGACGCGCTGGAACGGATCGGCAATGCCCGCGGGCTGCAGGTCCACCGTTCGTTCTGGGTGGCGCAGGAATACCTGACCACGCCGCGCAAGGAGGGCCGGCGCATGGTCATGCGGGTCGATGGCGTGATGATCCCGATCTCGGCCACCTACCGCGACGACGTGGTGCGCCACCTCGATCTCGCCAGCCAGGGCCCGAAGGGCTGACGCGCACTTCCCGCGTCGTTCCGCGACAGTTTCGCGCCATCCGGCTTGGGCATCGCCGCGTCGCCGCCCATCATCATAGACGGCGGCCACGCCCGCGTCTCGGGACGGCCTCGAACCCGGTCCAACTCTATCGGCAGGAGTTTTTGAAAATTTTTTTCCCGCCATGTCGAATACGGGAAACTACGTACGTCTCTACTACAGGCCGAGGGTGACAACAGCGTTGTCGGTCAGGCCAGGAGGTTATGTGTGATTACCGAGTGTTTGGTCGAGAACCGGGTCCGTTTCGGGCCCAGGGCCGGGCCCGAAGACCGGGCCGGGCCAACGCCGCGGCAGAGCAGCGACGCGATGTCCGTGGCAACCGCGAGCCTGGCGGGGGCACAGGAGGACGGGAGCACAACGGCTCTCCCCCCGCCACAAGGCACCGGCGGCGATGTGCCCTGCGACCGCGGGGCGCCGGCGATCTGGCTGCTGCCCTGCATACTGGGCGGCGGCTTGATCTGGGCCGCCATCCTTCTCGCGGTCCTGTAGGAGAGGGGCAGCCCCCCGGCGCGTAGCGAGTGATAACCCGCGTGAGGAAAACGCAGAATCGCGACAGGGGCAAGGATCGGGCATTTCAGGAACGCATTTTACTTGTGTTTGCTCCCGCCGGCGACTCCGGGTCTGGCTGACCCGTGATCGCCACGGTTCGGTGTATCGGAACCGGTCGGGTCGCGCCGCATCACGCGGCCGCCCGCCGACATCTCCGCACCGGGCCGGGAGCGCCGAGTGTGGTAACGAGTATCCCGGCCGACGTTCGCATGCGGATGGTCACCGGGTTGTGGGTAAACCGGTTCCGGGTCGGCCTTGCCGGCCCGGGGCCGGTCGTCGCCGGCGGTCATGCGATGACCTTCGGCCTGTGTGGTAACGAGTGTCCCGGCGGGTGTCCGATACGGATGATCCGCGGGGTGTGCGGTAGTCCCGGCTCCGGATCGGCCATGCCGGACCGGAGCCGGGCGTCCGCGATCATCGCGCCGGCATCACGCCATCAGACGCCGAGGAACCGGGTCGCCTGATCCGCGGCCAGATCGGGCATCGCCCCGGTCCAGACGTCGCGGCCGCGTTCCAGGATCACCGCGCGATCGGCGATGACACGCAGTTCCGCCAGCGCCTTGTCGACGATCAGGATCGACATGCCCTGCGCCTTCAGCCGCCCGACCGCCGCCCAGATCTCCTGCCGGACCACGGGGGCCAGCCCCTCCGTCGCCTCGTCGAGGATCAGAAGCCGCGGGTTGGTCAGCAGCGCCCGGCCGATCGCCAGCATCTGCTGTTCGCCGCCCGACAGGGTCTGCGCCGCCTGCCCCATCCGTTCGCCCAGGCGCGGGAAGAACTCCGTCACCCGCGTCAGCGTCCAGTCGCCGGGCCGGGCGGCGACGATCAGGTTCTCCGCCACCGTCAGCGGCCCGAAACAGCGCCGCCCCTCGGGCACAAGGCCCAGCCCCATCTGCGCCGCGCGGTGCAGCGGCACGCCGGCCAGATCACGGCCCGCGAACCGAACCCGGCCGCGCAGATGCGGCAGCATCCGGCAGATCGTGCGGATCGTGGTGGTCTTGCCCATGCCGTTGCGGCCCATCAGCGCCAGCACCTCGCCCTCGGCCAGCGACAGGCTGACGCCGAACAGCGCCTGCACCGGGCCGTAGGCGGCCTCCACCCCCTCCAGTTCCAGAAGCGCGCTCATGCCTGTTCCCCGAGGTAGGAACGGCGGACCTCCGGATCGGCGCGGATCTCGGCGACGCTGCCGGTGGCGATCACCCGGCCGTAGACCAGGACGGAGACGCGATCGGCCAGTGCGAAGACCGCGTCCATGTCATGTTCCACCAGCAGGATCGGCGCCTCGGCCCGCAGGTCGGACAGCAGCGCGGTGAGGTCGCGCGCGCCGTCCGCGCCCATCCCGGCCATCGGCTCGTCCAGCAGGAAGGCGCGCGGCCGCATCGCCAGCGCCATCGCGATTTCCAGCCGCCGGCGTTCGCCGTGGCTGAGCGCGGCGGCGGCCACCCGCTCGCGCCCCGAAAGCCCGGCATGGGCAAGGTGGAAGGCCGCCGGTTCGGTCAGCGCCGGATCGGCGAGCGCCGGGCGCAGGAACCGGAAGCTTTCGCCCGAGGCGCCCTGCACCGCCAGCATCACGTTCTCCAGCGCCGTGAAATCCGGCACCAGCTGCGAAACCTGGAACGACCGCGCAAGGCCCAGCCGCGCCCGGCCCGCCGCATCCACCGTGTCGATCGCCTGCCCCTCGAATCTGATGCGGCCGGCATCGGCGGCGATCTCGCCGGTGATCAGCTTGATCAGGGTGGATTTTCCCGCGCCGTTCGGCCCGATCAGCGCATGGATCTCGCCCGGTCGAAGATCGAGCGTGACCTCGTCGGTGGCCTTCAGCGCGCCGAAGCTTTTCTGCAGCCCCTCGACCTCGAGGATCGGCCCGCTCATCGCCCCCGCCCCCCGTTCAGCATGCCGACGATCCCGCCCGGCGCGAACAGCACGATGACCAGCAGCAGAAGCCCCAGCAGCGCCTGCCAGTATTCGCTGACCCCGCCCAGAAGATGTTCGAGCAGGATATAGGCGCCGGCGCCGGCCAGCGGCCCCGCCAGCCGCCCGATGCCGCCAAGGATCACGAACACCATGATCTCGCCCGACATGTGCCAGCTCAGCATGGTGGGGCTGACGAAACGGTTGAGATCGGCGTAAAGCGCGCCGGCCAGCCCGGTGATCATGCCCGAGATCACGAAGGCCGTCAGCCGGATGCCGAAGGGCCGGATGCCCACCGCCACCGCCCGCCCCGGTGCCGCCCGCGCCGCGCGCAGCGCCAGCCCGAAACGCGAGCGCACGATCAGCGCCGACAGGCCAAGGGCAAGGCCCAGCAGAACCGCGACGATCGCAAAGAACTGGATCGGGTCGAAGGTGTTGAGGCCGGGAAAGGTGTTGCGCACGTAGAACGACAGCCCGTCCTCGCCGCCATAGGCCGGCCAGGAGATCGCGAAATAATAAAGCATCTGCGCGAAGGCGAGCGTGACCATGATGAAATAGACGCCCGAGGTGCGCAGGCTGAGCGCGCCGATCGCCAGCGCCGCCAGCCCGGCCAGCAGCATCGCCATCGGCCAGATCGCCAGCATCTCGTTGCTGCCCTGCATGGTGAAGGGAAAGGTCGCCACCGGCTGGCCCGACATCGCGTGGCTGGCCAGGATGCCGGCGACATAGCCGCCGATCCCGAAGAACGCGGCATGGCCGAAGCTGACCAGCCCGCCGTAGCCCAGAACGAGGTTCAGCCCCACCCCGGCCAGCGCGAAGATCGCCGCCTTGGTGGCCAGGGTGATCACGAAGGGTTCGCCCGCCGCCTGCGCGACGAGGACCACCGCGATCAGCGTGGCGAACAGGCCCGCGTCGATGATCGCCGCGCGGCTCATGCCCGGGCCCCGAACAGGCCCTGCGGCCGCACGATCAGCACCGCCGCCATCAGGATGTAGATCAGCATCGAGGCCAGCGCCGACCCCACCGCGCGCGCCGCCGAGGGCTCCATCGCCAGCGCGAAAAGCTGCGGCAGGAACGCCTTGCCCAGCGTGTCGGTCATCCCGACCACCAGCGCGCCGACCAGTGCCCCGCGGATCGAGCCGATGCCGCCGATCACGATCACCACGAAGGCGAGGATCAGCACCGGTTCGCCCATCCCCACCTGCACCGACTGGATCGTGCCCACCAGCGCCCCGGCCAGCCCGGCCAGCGCCGCGCCAAGCGCGAAGACCAGCGTGTAAAGCCGGCCGATATCGACACCGAGCGCCGCGATCATCTCGCGATCGGCCTCGCCGGCGCGGATCCGGATGCCCAGCCGGGTGCGGCCGATCAGCCAGAACAGGAACGCCGCGACGGCGATGCCGATGCCGATGATCGCCAGCCGGAACGCCGGGTAGACCAGCCCGCCCGGCAGGCTCACCGCGCCCGACAGCGCCGCGGGCAGCGACAGGTAAAGCGGGAAGGAACCGAACAGCCAGCGCGTGGTTTCGGAAAACACCAGGATCAGCGCGAAGGTCGCCAGCACCTGGTCGAGATGGTCGCGCGCGTAAAGCCGCCGGATCACCGCAAGTTCGACAAGCGCGCCGGCCGCCGCCGCCGCCGCGAGGCTGGCGGCGAGGCCCAGCCAGAACGAGCCCGTCGCCGCGGCCACCGCGGCGCAGGCGAAGGCCCCGGTCATGTAAAGCGCGCCGTGCGCGAGGTTGATCAGCCCCATCACGCCGAAGACGAGCGTGAGCCCCGCGGCCATCAGGAACAGCATCATCCCGTATTGCAGGCCGTTGAGGACCTGCTCGGCGACAAGCAGCGCGGACATCGGAAGGGCCCCCGGTGTCCGGGGGCCGGACGTGCCGGCCCCCGGATCAGATCACATGTTGCACTGATCGGCGTAGGCGTCGCCGCGATCTTCCAGCGCCACGCCGATCACCTTGTTGGTGAAGATGTCGCCTTCCTGGATCACCTCGCGGACATAGATGTCCTGGATCGGGTGATGGTTGGTGTTGAAGGCGAAATCACCGCGGGTGGAGGCGAAATCGGCCTCCTTCAGCGCGGCGCGGAACGCGTCCTGGTCGGCCACGTCGGCCTTGGCCATCGCCGACAGCAGCAGGTTGGCGGTGTCGTAGCCCTGGCTGGCGTAAAGCGACGGCAGCCGCCCGAATTCCTCCTCGAAGGCGGCGACGAAGGCCTGGTTCGCGGCGTTGTCAAGATCCTTCGACCACTGCGAGGTGTTCCTGACCCCCAGCGCCGCCGCGCCGACGGCCTGCAGGATGCCCTGGTCGAAGCTGAAGGCGGGGCCGACGAGCGGGATCTCCACGCCCGATTCCGCATATTGCTTCATGAAGGCGATGCCCATGCCGCCGGGCAGGAAGAAGAACACGCTGTCGGCGCCGGAGGCGCGGATCTGCGCGATCTCGCCGGCATAGTCGGTCTGGCCAAGCTGGGTATAGACCTCGCCGGCCAGCGCGCCTTCGTAGAACCGCTTGTAGCCGGCCAGCGCATCCGTGCCCGCCGGGTAGTTCGGCGCGAGGATGAAGCTGTTGCCATAGCCGGCGGTATTGGCATAGGCGCCGGCGGCCTCGTGCAGGTTGTCGTTCTGCCAGGCGACGTTGAAATAGTTCGGGTGGCAGTTCGCGCCGGCCAGCGCCGAGGGCCCGGCGTTGGGCGACAGGTAGAACTTGCCCTGCGCCACCGCCGCCGGCACCACCGCCATCGCGAGGTTCGACCAGATGATCCCGGTGAGCACGTCGACCTGTTCGGCCTGGATCATCTTGTCGGCCAGTTGCACCGCCACGTCCGGCTTTTGCTGATCGTCCTCGACCACGAGGTCGACCGCCGCGCCGGCATCGCCGGCCATCTTCAGCGCCAGCTGGAACCCGTCACGCACGTCGATGCCAAGGCCGGCGCCGCCGCCCGACAGCGTGGTGATCATGCCGACCTTCACGCCCTCGGCCTGCGCCGCGCCCGCCGCCATCACGGCCGCCGCGGCGACCCCCGTCAGAAATTTCTTCATCGGTCCTCTCCCTGTTGTCCGGCTTTGCGGCCATGATGCCCACCCACGCGCGCGCGTCCAGAGGCTTTTCGGCACCGATCGCGCCCGGCCGGCGGCGACAGGGCCGGCGCGCAGCGTCCGGCGGCCATACCATCGCACGCCCCGGCCGGCCGTTTTCGCACGGCAGCAGACCTTTCGCCGGTAACCCTGCCGCCGGCGCGTTGGCAGGATGGGGCCACCCGGGGGTTCCGGGTGTCTGCGCTCAACTTCCGGCCTCGTCCACGGTGGCGAGGCCGTTTTTTCCGGCCCTCACCCCGCCGCGATCCGCGGCCGGCCGCTGGCGGTGACGCGCAGGTGGCCCTCCACGAAGACCGGCCGGCCCTCGATCTCGGCCTCCTCGATCCTGCGCTGCGTCGACAGCCGCGCCTCCTCCACCCCCGCGGCACGGGCGCGGCGCAGCGCCTCGGCCGCCAGCGCGGCCTCGAGCGCGGCCATCGCCGCGCCGGCCTCCGAATGGGTCTGGGGGCCGGCGGGCAGATGCGCCACGAACCGGCCGGGGCCGGGCGCGCTGACGATCCCCTCGACATGCATCGAGACCTGGCCGACCACCGCGCCGATCGCGTTCGCCACCCCGGCATGGTCGGGCAGCACCATCCGGCAGCCCAGCCGCGCGCCGACCGCGCCGTAATAGCTGGGCGCGGAGGCGCCAAGCCCGACGACCGGCACACCGAGCCGGAGCACCGTCTCGACGATCCCGCGGTGACCGTCGAGCCCGGCCAGCGCCAGCGGATGCGCGGCGAGCACCTCGGGCCGGTCCTGCCAATCGCGGCCATCCTCGGCGAAGGCGGCCTCCAGCAGGCAGGTCACGGTCTGCCGGGTGAGCTGGTCGATCACCCGCGCGGCCATCGCGCGCGCGTCGGTCGCGATCCGCGCGCCGCCCGCGTCGCGGCGCCGCGCGAAGAGCGCCAGCGCCTTTTCGGCCGCCGCGCCGTCCCAGTCCGACAGCCGGCCCAGCACATGCGCGGCGTCCGAAGGCGTGACGCCCGACACCATCACCTCGCCCCGCGCGACGAGCTTGTGCAGCGCGGCCTCCTCCAGCCGGGTCCGCACCGCCGCGCCCAGCCGCACCGGGCCCGCGGCCAGCCGGTCCAGGACCGCCGCGTCCCGCGGCCCGGACGCGGGCGGCGGCGCGCCCTGCCACATCGGGATCGCGAAGCGCCCGTCGTGATCGCCCGCGACCTCCGCGGCCAGCGCCCGGTCGAGCGCGTCATGCACGAGCGTCGGATGATCGGCCGCCAGCAGCGCCACCGGCACCAGCCGCCGCGGGCCCAGCCGGATCCCCGCGCCCAGCCCGGCGCCCGGCGTCACCTCGCTGTCGCCGCCCAGCCCGGTGGTACGCATCGCCACCGCCTCCACCATCGTGCGAAAGCCGCCGACGCGGGCGCCCGCCGGGTCGATCTCGGGTCGGCCGCCGCGCAACAGCGCCACATCCGTCGTGGTGCCGCCGATATCGGCGACCAGCGCGTCGGCCTCGCCGGTCAGCCAGCGCGCGCCCTCAATCGAGGCGGCGGGGCCCGACAGGATCGTCTCGATCGGCCGCTCGCGCGCCAGCG
>CAYUXM010000012.1:0-26740 GCA_964448765.1 uncultured Rhodobacterales bacterium | reverse complement strand
ACCGGGATAGAAGGCAAACCTTGCCGATCCGTTTCCGGGCAAGCATAAGGCGGGCCAGACCGCGGCGGCGCCGAAGGAGGTAACGGTGGATTTCGAAAGGCTGGAACAGCAGATGCGGCGCCTGGCGCTGGAGGCCGGCGACGCGATCATGGAGATCTACGGGTCCGGCGATCTCGGCACCCGCGCCAAGGATGACGCAAGCCCGGTCACGCTGGCCGACGAGGCCGCCGACAGGCTGATCGCGGCGGGCCTGCGCGCCGCCTTCCCCGATGTCGCGCTGGTGACCGAGGAACAGGCGGCCACCCATTCCGCCCGCGCCGCGACCTTCCTGATCGTCGATCCGCTGGACGGCACCAAGGAATTCGTGCAGCGCCGCGGCGATTTCACCGTCAACATCGCCTATGTCGAGAACGGCGTGCCGCTGCGCGGCGTGGTCTATGCCCCGGCCAAGGGCCGGCTGTTCTACACCACCGCCGACGGCCGCGCGGTGGAAGAGGCTGGCCCGTTCGACCGCGAGACACCGGGCGACAGGCGGCCGATCACGGTGTCCACCCCCGACAACCGCGCGCTGATGGTCGTCGCCTCGAAATCGCATCGCGACGCGGCGACCGACGATTACATCGCGAAATACGCGGTGCGCGACATGACCAGCGCCGGGTCGTCGCTGAAATTCTGCCTCGTCGCGACCGGCGAGGCCGATCTTTACCCGCGTCTCGGCCGGACGATGGAATGGGACACGGCGGCGGGCGACGCGGTGCTGCGCGGCGCCGGCGGCGAGGTCGTGCGCTTCGACGATCACACCGCCCTGTCCTACGGCAAGCCGGGGTTCGAGAACCCGTTCTTCATCGCCTATGCGCCCGGCGTGCTTCTGGTGAAGTGATGGCGGTTCTCGTCGCGATCCCGGCGCGCTACGCCTCCAGCCGCTATCCGGGCAAGCCGCTTGTGCCGCTGACCGGCGCGACCGGCGTGGCGAAAAGCCTGATCCGCCGCAGCTGGGAGGCGGCGAAGCAGGTGTCCGGCGTCGACCGGGTGGTGGTGGCGACCGATGACGACAGGATCCGCGCCGAGGCCGAGGGATTCGGCGCCGAGGTGGTGATGACCTCGCCCGACTGCCGCAACGGCACCGAACGCTGCGCGGAGGTCAGCCGCGCGCTGGGCGACGGCCATGACATCGTCGTCAACCTGCAAGGTGACGCGCCGCTGACCCCGCCGTGGTTCGTGGAGGCGCTGGTCGCCGGCCTCGCGGCCGATCCCGACGCCGAGGTGGCGACGCCGGTGCTGCGCTGCGACGGCGCGGCGCTGAACGGCTTTCTGGCGGATCGGCGCGCGGGCCGGGTTGGCGGCACCACCGCCGTCTTCGGCGCCGGGGGCCGCGCGCTCTACTTCTCCAAGGAAGTGATCCCCTACACCGGGCACAGCTACGCCGAGGCCGCGACGACGCCGGTGTTTCACCATGTCGGCGTCTATGCCTACCGCCCCGCGGCGCTGGCAGCCTATACCGGATGGCCGCCCGGCCCGCTGGAGACGCTGGAAGGGCTGGAACAGTTGCGGTTTCTCGAACACGGCCGGGCGGTGCTGTGCGTCGAGGTCGAGGCCCGCGGCCGCGCCTTCTGGGAGCTGAACAACCCCGAGGATGTCGCGCGGATCGAGGCGATGATGGCCCGGATGGCGATCGCATGAGCGACACGGGGCGCACGAGCCTCGTCATCGTTTCGCGCGGGCGCATCGAGATGCTGGAGCGCTGCCTCGCCGCGGTCATGCAGCTCGACCATACCACCTTCGAGGTCGTCGTGGTGGCCGACCCCCAGTCGGCCGTGGCGGTGCGGGCGCAGGGGCTGCCGGTGAAACTGGCGACCTGCGCCGAGCCCAACATCGCGAAGGCGCGCAACATCGGCATCGGCCTTGCCGCCGGCGAGATCGTGGCCTTTCTCGACGACGACGCGGTGCCGGAACCGACGTGGCTGTCGCGCCTTGTCGCGGCCTATGACGATCCCGATGTCGCCGCGGCCGGCGGTTTCGTTCGGGGCCGAAACGGCATCTCTCTGCAATGGGCCGGCGGCACGGTGGACCGGCTGACGCGGCCGGGCCGGCTCGACGTGCCGCGGGGCGCGATCAGCCGGCATCGCGGCCGGCCGGGCCTGGCGATCGAGATCAAGGGCTGCAACTGTTCCTACAGGCGCGACGTTCTGGTGCGGCTGGGCGGGTTCGACCCGGCGCTGGACTATTATCTCGACGAAACGGAACTGAACCTGCGGCTTGCGCATCACGGGCTGGTCACCGCGCTGGTGCCCTTGGCGCAGGTTCACCACGCCAAGGCCGCCAGCCCGCGCCGCGGGGCGGACCTGACGCCGCTGAGCCTGCATGCCGTGGGCGCCTCCACGGCGCTGGTGCTGCGCCGGCACGGGGTGACCGAGATCGAGCGCGCCTCCGTCCTGGCCTGGCTGGAGGACGACCGGCGGCGGCAGTTGCTTCAGATGATGGTCGATGGCCGGATCGAGCCGGGCGAGGTGCGGCGGCTGCTGGCGACGCTGGCCGAGGGCTGGCATGCGGGATCGGTCCGGCGGCTGCCGGAGCCGGCGCAACTCCCGGACGAACCCGAGGCGCCGTTCCGCCGGTTTCTGGCCGGCGCGCGCGAGGGCCGGGTGATCGCCGGGATGTCGTGGCGGGCGGGCCGGGTGCGCGGCGCGGCGCAGGCCGAGGTCGATTCCGGGCGGATCGTGACCGCGATGATCCTGTCGCCGACGCCGATGGCGCACCGGATGGAGTTCCGGCCGGAGGGCTACTGGCTGCAGCGCGGTGGGCTGTTCGGACGGTCCGACCGTAACGGCCCGCTGTTCCAGCCCTGGCGATTCGGGCCGCGTGTGCGGCAGGAAACCCGGCGCATCGCGCCGTTCCGCCCGGTCGGCCCGGCCGGCCGGCGGTGACCCGGCCGCGCCAGTCGGCCGGCTGTCGTGAAACTGTATCCTCCCGCGCGGAAATGACTGGCGCGGTGGGCTTGTGGCGAAGGACCGTGGGGCTTTAAATTGCGGTCAACATTCTTGAGGCAGTAATCGATTGCCGGGCCGTATTTCAGAGCAGTGAGGATCAGACCATGCGCAAGGTGACCAAGGCCATATTCCCGGTTGCGGGGCTCGGCACGCGGTTTCTTCCGGCGACGAAGTCGATTCCCAAGGAAATCATGACCCTGGTCGATCGTCCGCTGATCCAGTACGCGATCGACGAGGCGCGCGCGGCAGGAATCACCGAGTTCATCTTCGTCACCTCGCGCGGCAAGAGCGCGCTGGAGGATTACTTCGACCACGCGCCGGAACTCGAATCGGCGCTGCGCGCCAAGGGCAAGGACAAGCTGCTGGAGGTGCTGGAAACCACCAACATGGATTCCGGCGCGATCGCCTATATCCGGCAGCACAAGCCGCTGGGCCTGGGCCATGCCGTGTGGTGCGCGCAACGCCTGATCGGCAACGAACCCTTCGCGGTGATCCTGCCCGACGACGTGATCGCGGCGGAACGGCCGTGCCTGGCGCAGATGGTCGAGGCGCACGAGGAAACCGGCGGCAACATCGTCGCCGCGATGGAAGTGCCGCCCGAAAAGGCCTCGGCCTACGGCGTTCTCGACATCGCCGAGGACATGGGCAGCCTCGTCTCCGTCAAGGGCATGGTGGAAAAGCCGAAGGCCGAGGAGGCGCCATCGAACCTCGCGGTGATCGGGCGCTACATCCTGACCCCGCGGGTGATGCGCCAGCTTGACCGCGCCAATGCCGGCGCGGGCGGCGAGATCCAGCTGACCGACGCGATCGCGGCGCAGATCGGCTCGGGCCAGGGTGTGTACGGTTACCGCTTCCGGGGGCAGCGCTTCGACTGCGGCTCCAAGGCGGGTTTTCTGCAGGCGACGGTGGCCTTTGGCCTGTCGCGTGATGATCTTCGTGACGAGTTCGGCCAGTACCTTCAGGAAATGATGGCGCTGCGCAAGGCCGCGGAGTAGGGCGATGCGCCCCGCCGCGCCGCGCGCAGCCTTCCGGCCGACCCCAGCGGGCTGGCCGGATCATGGACGCTGAAGCCCCCCGCCTGATCCTCGACCTGACGCGGCTTGTCGCCCGGGCCGGCCACGATGTGCACACCGGCATCGACCGGGTGGAGCGGGCCTATCTGCGCGCCGTCCTCGCGCGGGATCCGCGGGCGCTGGTCGTTGTCGGCACACGGGCCGGGCAGCTGATCCTGCCAGCGGCCGCCGGCGCCCGCATCCTCGGCTGGATCGCGCGGCTGGACACCGCGCCGGCACCGGGCCGGCTGTTTCGCCGCCTCGCCGGCGCGCGGGCCGCGCGCGCCGCGGCGCTGGCCGCGCTGTGGCCGATGGCGCTGGGCCGGGCCCGGTGCGGCGCCGGGCTTGCCCGCGTTCTGGCCGGGCGGATCGGGCCGTCCGGGGCATGGTTCCTGTCCGTCGGGCATCAGAACCCGGCCGGGCTGGCGACGATGGCCGAGGTGCCGGGGCTGCGCCGCGCCGTGCTGATCCACGATACCATTCCGCTGGACGCGCCCGGAGAACCGGGTGCCGCGCGCCGGCTGTGGCCGGTGCTGGCCGAGGCCGCGCGCGCGGATCTGGCGATCTGCAACTCGGCGGCCACGGCGGCCGATCTTGCCCGCCACGCCGGCCCGCCGGCGCGCCCGCTGATTGCCCCGCTCGGCGTCGAACTGGCCACGCCCTGCCCAGCGGCGGTGCCGGCGGCGCTGGCCGGTGCGGACGGGGCGGCGATGTTCCTGGCCCTCGGCACGATCGAGCCGCGCAAACGGCAGGATTTCCTGCTGGACCTCTGGCAGGCCCTCGCGGCGGCCCCCGGGGCGGGCCGGATGCCGCGGCTGGTGCTGGCCGGCCGGATCGGCCGGGCCGGCGCCGCGATCGCCGCCCGCGCCCGGTCGCTGGCCGCGCGGGGCCTGCCGGTGGCCGTGGCCCCGGGCCTGCCCGATGCCGCCGTGGCCGCGCTGATGGGCCGCGCCGCCGCGCTTCTGGCGCCGAGCCGGGCCGAGGGCTTCGGCCTGCCGGTGGCCGAGGCCGCCGCGCGCGGCCTGCCGGTGCTCGCCGCGCCGCTTCCGGCCTATCGCGAGACGGTCGGCGACTATCCCGCCTATCTTCCGGCCGGGGCATCCGGGGCGTGGCTTGCCGCGATCCGCGACATCGCGGCACGGCCCCGGCCCGCCGGAGCGCCAGGGCGGCGGGGCATCGGCGTGCCGTGCTGGGAGGATCATTTCGCGCGGGTCTTCGGCGCGATGGCGCAGGGGCCCGTTCCGTAGCGGCCGCCGGCCGCCCATGTGTGTGTTTGTGAAAGAGTGTGATGGTGCGAGTGATTGAAAAGTGCCGGCTTGGCATGACACGGCGCCGCCTGTTGTGGCGGGCGATGCGGCAGGGCCGTCGGCTGCGGCCGGTGGCCGACCGGACCGCGGCGATCCGGCCCGGCGACATCCTGCTGGCGGTGGTGCAACGCAACGAGGCGGTGCGGCTGCCCTATTTCCTGGACTGGTATCGCCGGCTGGGCGTGGCGCATGTGCTTGCGGTCGACAACGGGTCGGATGACGGGTCGCGCGACTGGCTGGCCCGGCAACCGGACGTGTCCCTCTGGACCACGCCCGACAGCTACCGCTCGGCACGGTTCGGAATGGATTGGCTGACCCATCTTCTGGGCCGCCATGCCCATGACCACTGGGTCGTCACCGTCGATCCCGACGAATTCCTCGTCTACCCGTTCCATGACACGAGGCCGCTTGCCGCGCTGACCGGCTGGCTGGACGCGGCGCGCGCGCGATCCTATCCCGCGATGCTGCTGGACATGTATCCCGACGGCCCGGTGGACGAACGGCCCTACCGCGCCGGCGACGACCCGTTCGAAACCGCCTGCTGGTTCGACGCGGCGAACTACACGATCCGGCCGAACCCGGTTCACGGCAACCTTTGGATCCAGGGCGGGCCCAGGGCGCGGACGATGTTCGCCGACCGGCCGCAGCTTGCGCCGTCGCTCAACAAGATCCCGCTGGTGCGCTGGCGACGCGGCGATGTCTATGCCAGTTCCACCCACCTTCTGTTGCCGCGCGGGCTGAACCGGGTCTGGGACCGGGCGGGGGGCGAACGGCCGGCGGGGTGCCTGCTGCATGCCAAGTTCCTGTCGCCGATGGTCGCGAAGGTCGCCGAGGAGGTGGAGCGCGGCGAGCATTTCGCCGGCGGCAGGGAGTATCGCGCCTATGCCGAGCGGCTGGCGCGGGGCGGCGGTTTCCGGACACCGTGGTCGACCCGCTTCGCCGGCTGGCGGCAACTGGAGACGCTGGGCCTGATCTCGCGCGGGGGCTGGGCATGACGATCGGCGTGATCATGCTCACCCATGCCGATTTCGGGCGCGCGGCCCGAGTGGCGCGGATCTGGGCCGCGCAGGGCTGCCCGGTGGCGATCCATGTCGACGCGCGCGTTCCGCGTGGCACTTTCGAGGGGTTCCGCGACGCGCTGGCCGACGAGCCGCGCGTCCGCTTCACCCGGCGGTTCGGGTGCGAATGGGGCACCTGGGGGATCGTCGCGGCGACGCTGGCGGCGGCGCGCGCCCTGCTGGCCGACGCGGCGGTCGACCATGTCTATCTTGCCTCGGGCAGTTGCCTGCCGCTGCGCCCGGTGGCGGAACTGGCCGCGCATCTTGCCGAACATCCCGATACCGATTTCATCGAAAGCGTCAGCGCCGCCGATGTCGGCTGGACCGTCGCGGGGCTGAACGAGGAACGGTTCACCCTGTGGTTTCCCTTCGCCTGGCGGCGCCGGCGCTGGCTGTTCGACCGGTCGGTGGAGCTGCAGCGCCGGCTGGGCCTGCGCCGCCGCCTGCCCGAGGGGATCGCGCCGCATCTTGGCGCGCAATGGTGGTGCCTGACCCGGCAGACGCTGCAGGCGATCCTGGCCGATCCGCGCCGCGCCGAGTTCGAGCGCCATTTCCGGCATGTCTGGATACCCGACGAAAGCTATTTCCAGACGCTGGCGCGACGTCACGCGCGGCGGATCGAAAGCCGGTCGCTGACGCTGGCGAAGTTCGACATCAACGGCCGGCCGCACCTGTTCCACGACGATCACGCGGCGCTGTTGCGGCAGTCCAACTGCTTCGTGGCGCGCAAGATCTGGCCGGGGGCGGAACGGCTTTACGCCGAATTCCCGGCCCCGGCGCCGCGGCCCGGCCCGCCCGACCCGGAGCGGATCGAGCAACTCTTCGCCCGCGCCGAGGCAGAGCGGCGCAGCGGCCGGCCGGGGCTTTACAACCAGGCCCGGTTCCCGAGGAAGGATGCCGAGAACGGCAAGACCGCGGCCCCCTATGCCGTCCTTCAGGGCGTTGCGGACCTGTTCCCCGAGGCCGGCCCCTGGCTGGCCCGCGCCACCGGCCATACGGTGCATGGCCGGCTGTTCCACCCCGGCCGGGTCGAGTTCGCGAACGGCGATCGCGGCGCGCCGGGCGGGCTGTGCGACAGCCCGGCGCTGCGCGACCGGGACAGGCGGGCGTTCCTGACCAACCTGATCTGGGCCGCGCGCGGCCAGCGTCAGGCCTTCATGACCCGGCCCGGCGAAACCGAGGATCTGACGTGGTTCATCGCCACCGATCCCAATGCCCGCATCGTCGTCGTGCCGGGGGCCTGGGTTCTGGCGCTATCGCGCGCGCCGCGCCCGTTTGCCGAACTGCGCAGCCGGGCGGTGGCGCTGCAAAAGGCCGAGGATGCGCAGATTGCCATCCTGACCTCGGCCCACGCCAAGGCGCGGGTGCGGATCTGGCCGCTGGCCGAGGCCATCGCCGCCCCCGAGGGGGTGCTGGGGGGCATTCTGGACGAAGTCGGCGCGCCGCCGCCGGGGCCGATGGCGCCGCCGCCGCGGCTTGCCGATACCTCCGGCCTGCCGCATTTCCTGCGGCTTTTGCGCGATTCCGGCCTGCGGCCGCCGGTGCCGACCGACGTGCTGCGCGCCTGGCCCAGGCCGGCGGTCTCCGCAGCGGCGAGGGCCGCGCGATGAGCCGGCCGTTCGACGGTTTCGTTCTGCTGGCAGAGATGCGCACCGGGTCCAACCTGCTGGAGTCGCTGCTCAACACCCTGCCCGGCATCACCTGCCACGGCGAGGCCTTCAACCGCGCGCATCTGGGTGGCCATGGCGGCACCGCGCTGCTGGGCGTCACGATCGCTGAACGGGACCGCGACCCTTTCGTGCTGCTCGACCGGATCCGGGCGCAACCGGGGATCAACGGCTTCCGGCTGTTTCACGATCACGATCTGCGGGTGTTCGACAGCGTGCTCGCGGATCGGCGCTGCGCCAAGATCGTGCTGGGGCGCAACCCGGTGGACAGCTGGGTCAGCCTGCAGATCGCGCGGCAGACGCGGAAATGGATGATGACCGACCTGAGCGGCCGGCGCAGCGCGCGGGTCGATTTCGACGCGGCCGATTTCGACGCCTTCCTCGCCGCGCGCGCGGCGTTCCGGGTGCGGATCCAGCGCGGCCTACAGACCACCGGGCAGACCGCCTTCTTCCTTGATTACGAAGACCTGCGCGATGCCGAGATCCTGTCGGGCCTTGCCGCCTGGCTGGGGCATGACGGCGGGCTCGATGCCGGGGCAAGCCGGATGGTGGTGCAAAACCCCGAACCGCTGGCCGAAAAACTCACCGACCTGCCCGGGATGGCGGCGGACCTGGCGAAGATCGACTATTTCGGCCTGTCCCGGCTGCCGAATTTCGAGCCGAGGCGCGGCCCGGCCGTGGCCGCGGTGATGGCGGCGGCGGCGGCGCCGGTGCTATGGCTGCCGCTGGCGCCGGAGCCGCGGGTCGAGGGCTGGCTGGCCGGGCTGGGCGCGGGCGGCGCGCCGCTGCGCGAGTTCACCCGCGCCTCACTGCAACGCTGGAAGGCCGCGCGACCGGGCTTTCGCGCCGTCACGGTGCTGCGGCATCCGCTGGAGCGCGCCGACCGGGCGTTTCGCGGGGCGATCCTGACCGGCCGCTACGCGCGGATCCGGCGGCGGCTGATCCGGGACTACGGGTTCGACCTGCCCGATCCGGCAGAGGCGGCCGGGATGACGCCGGGCGCCTATCGCGCGGCGCTTCTCGCGTTCCTGGGTTTTCTCAAGTGCAACCTCAACGGCCAGACCGCGATTCGCGTTGACCGGCGCTGGTGCAGCCAGGTCGCGGCGCTGGCGGCGCTGGCCCCGGCGGCGCTGCCCGACGTGATCGCGCGGGCCGGCCGGCTGGAGGACGACCTTGCCCATGTCGCGCGCAGCGCCGGGCTGTCGCCGGCGCCACTGCCCGCCGAACGGGTCACGCCGCCGGTGCCGCTGGCCGAGATCTACGGCGCCGATCTCGAAGAGGCGGCGCGCGCCGCCTATCCGCGCGACATGGCCGCCTTCGGCTTCGGCCGCTGGCAGCCGGAGGGCTGAGCGGCCGGTCAGGCCGTGATGATGGAGCGCGTCTCGGTCAGCACCGCGTGCAACGCGGCCGGATCGGCATTGGCGCGCAGCTTGGCGCAGACATCGGCATCGCGCATCGTGCGCGACACCAGCGCCAGCGCCTTGAGGTGGTCGACCCCGGAATCCTTCGGCGCGAACAGCGCGAAGACGAGATCGACGGGCTGCCTGTCCACCGAGTCGAAATCCAGCGGCCGTTCGAGCCGCAGGAAGATGCCGACGACCGCGTCGAGACCGTGCAGCCGGGCATGCGGCAGCGCCACGCCGTGGCCGACCCCGGTCGGGCCCAGGCTTTCGCGTTCCTGCAACGCGTCCACGGTGTCGGAGGCATCCATCGCGTAGACATCGCGCGCGATCTCGCCCAGATCCTGGAACAGGCGCTTCTTGCTCGTGGCATGGCCGATGACCTTGACGGCCTGCGGCTTCAAGAGACTGGACAGGTCCATGCGTCCTACCGTTCAGCGCCGGGCGGACCCGGGCGGTTGCTCAGCCGGTCGAGGGATCGATCCAGCCGACGTTTCCGTCGTCGCGGCGGTGCACCACGTTCACACCGCCATGCTTCTCGTTGCGGAACACAAGGATGCCGTCGCCCGACAGTTCCATCTGCATCACCGCCTCCCCGACCGACAGGGTGGGGATCTTCGTCTCCATCTCGGCGATGATCAGAGGTTGCAGACCCTCGGGTTCGGACTCGTCCTGATCCTCGCTCGCGGCGAGCACATACATGGGCGCTTCCGCGAATTCAACGGGCTGGGTGCGCTCGACATGGTGATCGCGCAACCGCCGTTTGTAGCGGCGCAGCTGCTTGTCCATCTTCTCGCGGCAGCTCTCGAACGCCGCATAGATCTCGCCGGCATGGCCCTTGGCGGCGGCTGTCAGCCCGGTGGAGAGGTGAATCGTCGCCTCGCAGTGGTATTCGTGACCGTTGCGGGAGAAGATGACCGTCGCGTCGGTCGGGCGCTGGGCATATTTCTCGACCGTCTCGCCGAGTTCCGATTTGACATGCGTTTGCAGCGCTTCGCCGATGTCGATCTGCTTTCCGGTGATCTGATACCGCATGACACCTCCTTGTTATGCAGCCGTGGCATGATTCGCCCGGGCCACGGGCCCGCGAACACGCTTCCGGTTTCCGGGATGGCCGTTGCGCCATTGCCGCCGGCCGGAACGGCTTCGGCCCGTGCGGGCCCTAGGGTCGGGCCCTCCGGCGACGCCGCTCGAAGGATGAGGCTATGCGCAGGCATTTGCGGTATTTGGCGACAGTTCGGCGCGCGATGTCAACGCCCTCTCCGGCGAGGCGTTGACGCAGGTCTTCGTCCGACAGGGGCGCGCCCTCCGGTTCGGCCTGCACCAGTTCGCGGATACGCCGCTGCACGTCGAAGGCCGAGACCGGGCCATCGGCGCCGGGCAGGGCCTGGCCGAAAAACCGGTCGAGCGGCACCACCGCCGCGCCGGCCAGAAGCGCCTTGCCGGCCACCGCCCGGCCCAGCGTCGAGGGGTGCAGGCCCAGCGCCGCGGCCGCCTCGGCCCGGCTTTCGGGCACCAGGCTGCGCTGCCCGTCAAGGAAGAACGCCGCCTGCCGGCCGGCGATATGCCGGCCGATGCGCAACAGCGTCTCGCCGCGGGACCGGACGGCGCGCACGATCCCGTCGGCGCGCCGGCCCAGCGCGGCGAGACGATCCGATCCGGCCCGCGCCGCCGCGAGGTCGTCGGCCAGGGTCACCTCGGGAAACACCGTGTCGTTCAGACGCACGGCCAGCCGGCCCTCGCCGTCCGGCTCCACCACGATCTCGGGCAGCCGCACCGCAAGCGGGTCGCCCGCGCCGGACTCGACCGGCACCGGGCTGAACCCGCGCAGCAGCCGCACGGCCTGTTCGCAGCGCGCCTCGGTCAGGCCCAGCCGGCGGGCAAGCGGCCCGGTGCGGCCCGCCACCAGCGCCTCGATCCCGGCGACGAGGCCCTGCGCCTCGGCGGCCGAAAAGCCGTTGTCGCGCAGCTTCAGCGCGAGGCATTCGGCCAGGTCGCGGGCGCCGATCCCCGGCGGGTCGCAGGCCTGCAGCGCGGCGAGCCCGGCCCCGAGGCGGGCGGTATCGATCGCGTAGTCGCCGGCGATCTCGGCCAGGGTCGCGCCAAGATAGCCGTCGTCGCGCAATTCGCTGGCCAGAAGCAGCGCCGCGTCGCGGGTCGCGGCGTCGATCCGCATTGTGGAAATCTGCCGCGCGAGGCTTTCCATCAGCGTCTCGCCGGCGGCGGTGCGGCCCAGCGCGGCCTCGTAGACTTCGCCAAGAAGCTCGGGCCGCCGGACCCGCAGGAACGGGTTGTCCGCCGCCTCGCGCTCCAGCGCCTCGGCCATCTCCTCGGCCGGCATTCTCAGCCACGCCAGCGCGGCGCGCATTCCCGGCGTCAGCGCCAGCCGGGCGCGCAGGCGCAGTTCGGTGCGCGGGGCGAGGGTCATGGCGATGCCGCCCGCCGCCCGGCGTCAGCCGATGCGGAAGCTCTGGCCAAGGTAGACGCGGCGCACGTTCTCATCGCGCACGACCTCCGACGGGGTGCCCGACATCATCACGGTTCCGTCGTGCAGGATATAGGCCCGGTCGACGATCTCCAGCGTCTCGCGCACGTTGTGATCGGTGATCAGCACGCCGATGCCGCGTTCCTTCAGGTCGTGCACGAGGGTGCGGATGTCGCCCACCGCGATCGGGTCGACGCCGGCGAAGGGTTCGTCCAGCAACAGGTAGCGCGGATCGGCGGCGAGGCAGCGCGCGATCTCCACCCGCCGGCGCTCGCCGCCCGACAGTGACAGGGCCGGCGCGCGGCGCAGATGCGCGATGCCGAAATCCGACAGCAGTTCCTCCAGCCGTTCGCGGCGCTTGTGGCCGTCGCGCTCGGCGATTTCCAGAACGGCGAGGATGTTGTCCTCGACGCTGAGGCCGCGGAAGATCGAGACTTCCTGCGGCAGGTAGCCGATGCCCAGCCGCGCGCGGCGATACATCGGCAGCCCGGTCACGTCGCGGCCGTCAAGGATCACCTGCCCGCCCTCGGGCACGATCAGCCCGGCGATGCAGTAAAACGAGGTGGTCTTGCCCGATCCGTTCGGGCCCAGAAGCGCCACCACCTCGCCCCGGTCGAGGTCCATCGAGACATCGCGGATCACCGGCCGCCGGCGATAGCTCTTGCGCAGGCCCCGCACCACCAGACCGCCGGTGCCCGGCGTCACGGACAGGTCGGGGCTGCCATCCATCAGTCCTGCCCGGCCTCGGCCTCGGCCGGGATCAGCATCGACACGCGGCCTTCCATCACGCCGGTGCCCGCGCTGAGATCGGCGGTCAGCATCTGCCCGGCCAGCGTGGTGGTGCCCTGTGTCAGCAGCACGTTGCCGGTCATCACCACGGTGGTGTCGGCGGGGGTGTAGACCGCGTCCTCGCCCTCGGCCGCGTCGCCGGGCGAGGTCAGCGTGACGCCGCCGGTGGCGTGGACCCGGTCCAGCGTGCCCGACCCGTCGGCGGCATAGAACACCTCGACCCGCGGCGCGGCCATCACCATCTCGCCCTGCACGACCACGACATCGCCGGTGAACACGGCGGTTCCGGCATCCTGGTCGGCCTGCAGGCGATCGGCGGTGATCTGCACCGGCGCGTCGGGATCGGTGCGCAGGCCGCCCAGCGCAACCTCCGTCGTCTGCGCGGCGGCCGGGAACGCCGCGGCCAGCATCGCGGAAAGGCTCAGGGCGATAATGTAGCGGTGCGGCATCGTCGATCCTCAATCCGAGGGTCGGTATACCAGCTTCACCCTGCCGTTGAAAACCAGAACATGGCCATCGGCGGGCCCCTCGCGGGTCAGCCGCATGGTCGCGGCCGTGATCTCGCCGAACGGCGCCAGCCCCCGCACCGGCACGTCGGAGCGCAGGTCGGTGCGCGACAGGGCGGAAATCATCTCGGCGCTTTCCACATGGTAGCCGTCGGAGGTTTCGATCGAGACGTTGCCGGTCAGCGTCAGCCGGTCGGCGGCGCGGTCGAGCACGGCGGCATCGCCGCGCACGGTGGTCAGCCGGCCGTCGCCGGGATCGAAGGTGGCGATCACCGCCACCGCCTCGGTCCGGCCGTCCCGGTCGGGATCGGGGCGCGCGCTGTCGGCGGTGAAGGCGACGGCGGTGCCGTCATCGGTCATCGTGTTGTAATCGGGGTTGCGCACCCGCATGTCGCGCGCCAGTTCGCGCACGTCGAACCCCGCGCCGGTCAGCGCCGCCGTCGGGTCGATGGTGCGCGAGGTCAGGAACAGCGCGGCGACGATCCCCAGCGCGGCCAGCGGCAGCAGCACCTTGAGCCAGGCGATGAGCCGCGAATAGAGGTTGTCGCGCCCGCCTGCCATCGGATCAGACCACCCCGGCGCGCAGGCAGTCGTGGATATGCAGGATCCCCTCGGCGCGGCCGTCGCCCTCCGGGTCCACCACGAACAGGCAGGTGATCTTGCGCTCGTTCATCACCGCCACGGCGGTCTCGGCCAGCGCGTCGGGCGCGATGGTGCGCGGCGCGCGGGTCATCACCGCCTCGGCCGCGTGGTCCAGAAGCCCGTCCATGTGCCGGCGCAGGTCGCCGTCGGTGATCACGCCCGCCAGCCGGCCCGCGGCATCGGTGACGCCGGCCACGCCGAACCCGCGCCGGGTGATCGCGATCAGCACCTCGGGCATCGGCGTGTCCAGCGCGACAAGCGGCAGTTCCGCCGGCCCGTGCATCAGGTCGACCACCCGCGACAGCCGCGCGCCCAGCCGGCCGCCGGGATGGATGGCGCGGAAATGCTCGGGCGTGAACCTGCGGTGTTCCATCAGCGCCACCGCCAGCGCGTCGCCCAGCGCCAGCGTCATCGTCGTCGAGGTCGTCGGCACGATCCCGGTGCCGCAGGCCTCTTCGGCCACGGGCAGGACGATGGCCACGTCGGACTGCCGCAAGAGCGTCGATCCCGCCCGCGCCGCGACCCCGATCAGCGGGATGCCAAAGCGGCGGGTATGGGCGATGATGTCCGACAGTTCCGGCGTCTCGCCCGAATTCGACAGCACCAGCGCGACATCGGCCTCGGTGACCATGCCAAGATCGCCATGCGAGGCCTCGGCGGGGTGGACGAATTGCGCGGGCGTACCGGTGGAGGCCAGCGTCGCGGCGATCTTGCGCCCGACATGGCCGGACTTGCCCATCCCCGACACGATCACCCGGCCCCGCGCGGACAGGATCGCCTCGACCGCGCGCACGAAGCTGTCGCCCAGCCCCTCGCCCAGCGCGGCAAGGCCCGCCGCCTCGATGGCGACGACCCGGCGGGCGGTGTCGAGATATGCGGTCGCGTCGGTCATCGGTGCCGCACCTCAGTGCCTGTAGATATCGGCCTCGTCATCCCAGCCCAGCAGATCAAGCTCGGCCCGCACGGGCAGGAAGCCGAAACAGGCCTGCGCCAACGCCGTGCGGCCCTCGCGCGCCAGCCGGGTCTCAAGCTCCGCCTTGAGCTGGTGCAGGTAAAGCACATCGGTGGCGGCATAGTCCATCTGCGCCTCGGTCAGGTCCGCCGCGCCCCAGTCGGAGGTCTGCTGCTGCTTGGAGATGTCGATCCCGGCGAGATCCTGCAAAAGGTATCTCAGCCCGTGCCGGTCGGTATAGGTGCGCACCATCTTCGAGGCGATCTTGGTGCACCAGACCGGCGCGCAGGTCACGCCGAACGTGGCCTTCAGCACCGCGATGTCGAACCGGCCGAAATGAAAGAGCTTGGTGGTGCCGGGATCGGCCAGCATCGCGCAAAGGTTCGGCGCCTCGGCCTGGCCCTTTTCGATCTGGACGAGATGCGCGTCGCCGTCGCCGGCCGAGAGCTGGACAAGGCACAGCCTGTCGCGCGCGGGGTTCAGCCCCATCGTCTCGGTGTCGATCGCCACGACCGGGCCAAGGTCCAGCCCGTCGGGCAGATCGTTTCTGTGAAGATGTATCGCCATGCGACCCCCCGTGGTAGGCGAAGGGTCTGGTGCCCAGGAGAGGACTCGAACCTCCACGCCTTGCGGCACACGGACCTGAACCGTGCGCGTCTACCAATTCCGCCACCTGGGCAGGTGTCGTGGAGCGCGATGTATAGGCGCGCAGCGGGGCTGTCAACGGGGGTTTTCCCGCCGCCGCCGGCCCGCGATTGCGCCTTGTTCCGAAAGGGTCTTGGCGGTAATCAGGGGCCGGGTTTCGAAAGCGAAAGGCCGCGTCCATGTCCAGCTTGGTGACGATCTACGGCGGTTCGGGTTTCGTCGGGCGCTACATCGCGCGGCGGATGGCGAAACAGGGCTGGCGCGTGCGCGTCGCCGTGCGCCGCCCGAACGAGGCGCTGTTCGTGCGTCCCTACGGCGTTGTCGGCCAGGTCGAACCGGTGCCCTGCAACATCCGCGACGATGCCTCGGTCCGCGCCGCGATGGAGGGGGCGGACGCGGTGGTCAACTGCGTCGGCATCCTCAACGAGATCGGCCGCAACCGCTTCGCCGCCGTGCAGGCGGAGGGCGCGGGCCGGATCGCGCGGATCGCCGCCGAAGAGGGCGTTGCACGGCTTGTCCACCTCTCGGCGATCGGCGCGGATGCGAACGGCGCCTCCGACTATGCCCGCACCAAGGCGCTGGGCGAGGCGACGGTGGCCGAGGCGTTCCCGGGCGCGGTGATCCTGCGCCCCTCGGTGATCTTCGGCACCGAGGACCAGTTCTTCAACCGCTTCGCGTCGATGGCGCGGCTGGGCCCGATCCTGCCGGTCGTCGGCGCCGCAACCCGGTTCCAGCCGGTCTATGTCGACGATGTCGCGCAGGCGGCGGTGGCCGGGGTGCTGGGCCGCGCGGCGCCGGGCGTCTACGAACTTGGCGGGCCCGAGGTGGCGACGTTCCGCGACCTGATGGCGCGGATGCTGGCGGTGATCAACCGGCGGCGGCTGGTGTTGAACATCCCGTTCTGGATGGCGCGGATCATGGCCTTCGGCTTCGACATGATGCAGGCGCTGACCGGCGGGCTGGTCGAGAACAAGATGCTGACCCGCGACCAGGTCAGGAACCTGGCGGTCGACAACGTGGTGGCCGGGGGCGCGAAGGGGTTTGACGATCTCGGCATCGAACCGACCCCGATGGCCACCGTGCTGCCGGAATACCTGTGGCGGTTCCGCCCCTCGGGGCAGTATTTCGCGATCAAGGCCTCTGCGAAGAACCTGCGCAAGCCGTCCTGATGGGGGAGGGAAATACCTTTGCCGCGGCGCTCCTCGGCCTGCTCGAGGGGTTGACCGAGTTCATCCCGGTCTCCTCGACCGGGCATCTTTTGTTGGCCGGCCATTTCATGGGCTTCGACAGCGCCGGCAACACGTTCGAGGTGGTCATCCAGCTTGGCGCGATCCTGGCGGTCTTCGGCGTCTATGCCGCGCGGATCGGCCGGATCGTCGTGGCGCTGCCGACCGATCCGGCGGCGCGCAACTTCGCCGCGGCGATCCTGCTGGCCTTCCTGCCGGCGGTGGTGATCGGGGTTCTGGCCCATGACGTGATCAAGACGGTCCTGTTCGAGACGCCCGCGCTCATCGCCTGGATGCTGATCCTCGGCGGGATCGTGCTCGTCGTGGTCGATCGCCTGCCGCTTCGCCCGCGGCACCACGAGGCCGAACGCTTCCCCCTTGGCATGGCTTTCGGAATCGGGGTCTGCCAGTGCCTTGCGATGGTTCCCGGCGTCTCGCGGTCCGGCGCGACGATCGTGGGCGCGCTGGCGCTGGGCGCGGACAAGCGGTCGGCGGCGGAGTTCTCGTTCTTCCTCGCGATGCCGACAATGTTCGGCGCGGTGGTCTACGACCTTTACAAGAACCGCGAGATTCTCGACGGCGCCGCCTGGGGCGAGATCGCGGTGGGTTTCGCCGCCGCCTTCGTCGCGGCGCTGGTGGTGGTGCGGGGCCTGCTGGCCTATGTCAGCCGCTATGGCTACGCGCTGTTCGGCTGGTGGCGAATCATCGTCGGCGCGGTGGTTCTGGTCGCGTTGTGAGGCGCTTCGCCGGTAAAAAGTCAGCCATCGTGACCTAAAAAGGCGCAAGATTCCCCGCGCCTTTGCGGGTCGTCGCCGAATAAACCGAATTTAGGTCACATCTTCTGACTTTTCTTTCCGCGCGACGGGGCTTAGACCTTCGCGGGCTCGGGTGGTCCACGGGAGGTTCGGCCATGGCCAGGGAACACATGCTGAAGTTCGTGACGGTCGGCAAGGAGATGCCCGCCAAGCGCGAGGCCGATCGGCGCACCCATGATTTCGACGAGATCTACGGCGACTACGCGCGGGAAAAGGCCGCCGAACAGGCCGGTCGCTGCAGCCAGTGCGGCGTGCCCTACTGCCAGTCGCATTGCCCGTTGCACAACAACATCCCCGACTGGCTGCGCCTGACCGCCGAGGGCCGGTTGCAGGAGGCCTACGAGCTTAGCCAGGCGACCAACACCTTCCCCGAGATCTGCGGCCGGATCTGCCCGCAGGACCGGCTGTGCGAGGGCAATTGCGTGATCGAGCAATCCGGCCATGGCACGGTGACGATCGGCGCGGTGGAGAAATACCTCACCGACATGGCCTGGGACCAGGGCTGGGTGCGGCCGATCGAGGCCGCTGCCGACCGCGGCGAAAGCGTGGGGATCATCGGCGCCGGGCCGGGCGGCCTTGCCGCCGCCGACCTGCTGCGCCGGGCCGGCGTGCAGGTCACCGTCTACGACCGCTACGATCGGGCCGGCGGGCTGATGACCTATGGCATCCCCGGTTTCAAGCTGGAAAAGGACGTGGTCGGCAAGCGCATCGACCAGCTTGAGAAGGGCGGCGTGCAATTCGTGATGAACTGCAACGTCGGCGAGGACATCAGTTTCGACGCGATCCGCGGCAAGCATGATGCGGTCCTGATCGCCACCGGCGTCTACAAGTCGCGCGACCTGGGCGGGCCGGGCGCGGCGGCGGCGGGGATCGTGCGCGCCATCGATTTCCTGACCGCCTCGAACCGCAAGGGCTTCGGCGACGAGGTGCCCGAGTACGATTCGGGCGAGTTGAACGCCGAGGGCAAGCGCGTGGTGGTGATCGGCGGCGGCGACACCGCGATGGATTGCGTGCGCACCGCCGTGCGACAGGGCGCGACCAGCGTGAAATGCCTGTATCGCCGCGACCGGGCGAACATGCCCGGCAGCCAGCGCGAGACCCAGAACGCCGAGGAGGAGGGCGTGGAATTCGTCTGGCTGACGGCGCCCAGGGGTTTCGCGGGCGACCCGGTGGACGGCGTGATGGTGCAGAAGATGCGGCTGGGCGCGCCCGACGCCACCGGCCGGCAAAGCCCCGAGGTGATCGACGGCGCCGACTACGTCGAACCCGCCGACCTGGTGATCAAGGCGCTGGGTTTCGAACCCGAGGATCTGCCCGCGCTGTGGGGCGTGCCGGAACTGGCGGTGACCCGCTGGGGCACGATCCGCGCCGATTTCCGCACCCATGAAACCAGCCTGCCCGGCGTCTATGCGGTGGGCGACATCGTGCGCGGCGCGTCGCTTGTCGTCTGGGCGATCCGGGACGGGCGCGAGGCGGCGGAGTCGATCCTCGCCTATCTCGACCAGCCCGCGACCGTCGCGGCGCAATGACGGGGGCCGCGATGCGGATCGGCGCGTTTTCCCTGCTTCTGGCGCTGCTGACTGCCGCGCCGGCGCCGCCGGCGCTGGCCGGCGCCTTCACCCCGCCGGCGGGCTGCGAGGGCTTCATGACGGTGCAACTGAAGAACTGCACGGTCGGCAACTACTACCGCTGTTCGGCCGATCCCGCCGGCGACAGCCGGTCGACCTATTTCGACGGCGAAGGCCCGTATTTCACCAGCCGGATCGACGCCGAGACGCGCTGGATGGAAAGCTACGATCACATCGCCGACGAATGGGACTACCTCGAACCCGAGGCTGCCGATCACGCCTCGTTCACCCAGCTTCTGGCGACCGGGCGCGACGATTTCGATTTTTCCACGACCTCGGAACACGGGGAAACCCGCCGCTATGTCGGCTACGACAGGCTGACCGGCGAGAGCGTGCGGATCGACGGCATCGCGCTGGAGCGCACGGAATTCGACGTGACCGCCTATGACGAGGCCGGCACCCCGCTCTGGCGCCGGTCCGGCCGGCAGTTCATCCATCGCGACTGGCGGCTGTTCCTGGCCGATACCGAGACCTTCGAGACCGCCGCGGGCGAGGTCTTCGAGGCGGAGGACACGCCGGTCGATTTCGCGCTGCCAGGCGAGCGCGGCTTCATGACGACGGATCCGATGTATGGCTGCACGATGATGATGACCGGCCTGCCGATCCGGAGGGTGGCGCAATGACACGGCTGACCGGGCATTGCCTGTGCGGCGCCGTCACGCTTGACATCGCGCCCGCGAAAGAGGCGCTGACGGCGTGCAACTGCGAAAACTGCCGCCGCTGGACCGGCGGCGTGAACTTCACCTTCGAGGTGGAGGCCGAGACCGCGCGGATCGACGGGCCGGTGCGGACCTATTCACCCGAAAGCTGGGACGAGCGGGCCTTCTGCGGCATCTGCGGATCGGGCATCTCCTATCGCTTCACCGGGGCGGGCCCGCTGAACGGTCTTCTGAAGGTGTCGGCCGGTCTGTTCGACGACGCCGGTGGCCGGCGGCTGGGGGCCGAGTTCTTCGTCGACGAGCGCCCGGCGGCCTTCGATCTGGGCCAGCCGCATCCAGAGATGACCGCGGCCGAGGTTGCCGCGGTGCTCGGCCCGGGCTTGCCGGAGGACAGGCCATGACGGAACGGACCGGGGGCTGCCTGTGCGGCGCGGTGCGGTTCACCGCGACCGAGGTGCCCGAAAAGATCGGTGCCTGCCATTGCGAGATGTGCCGCCGCTGGACCGGGTCGGCGCTGCTGGGCGTGACCATCCCGTTGGACAAGGTCACATGGAACGGTGAAGAGGCGATGGGCCGCATCCAAAGTTCCCACTGGGCGGAGCGCGGGTTTTGCACCAGATGCGGCAGCAGCCTGTATTTCCGGGTGACGATGGAAGGCGACTATTCCGGCGGAATCGAGTTGCCGATCGGCCTTTTCGATGACCCCAACGGCTTCGTCCTGAGCAACGAGATCTACATCGATCACAAGCCCGACAGCTTCGCCTATGCCGGCGAGGGCCGAACGCTCATGACCCGGCAGGATTGTATCGACAAGTTCGCCGTCCTCGCGGACGCGCCGCAATACGCCGCCCCGACGGGCACTTCCGAGACGGAGGACACGAGATGACCAAGCATGACGCCGCATGGGCCGCCCGGGAAGAAGCCAAGCGCGCCTTCATGGCCGAAAACAGTCTCTATTCCGCCGAGGATGAGCATTCCTCCTGCGGCGTGGGCCTTGTCGTGTCGCTTGACGGGCAGGCCAGCCGCAAGGTCGTCGAACACGGGATCGACGCGCTCAAGGCGGTGTGGCACCGCGGCGCGGTCGATGCCGACGGCAAGACCGGCGACGGCGCGGGCATCCATGTGCAGATCCCGGTGCCGTTCTTCTACGACCAGATCCGCCGCACCGGGCACGAGCCGGACATGGGCCGCCTTGTCGCCGTCGGGCAGGTGTTCCTGCCGCGCACCGATTTCGGCGCGCAGGAACAGTGCCGCACGATCGTCGAGACCGAAGTGCTGCGGATGGGCCATTACATCTACGGCTGGCGCCACGTTCCGGTGAACATCGACGTGCTGGGCGAGAAGGCCAACGCCACCCGGCCCGAGATCGAGCAGATCCTGATCCGCTGCGACAAGGATATCGACGAGGAAACCTTCGAACGCGAGTTGTACATCATCCGGCGCCGGATCGAGAAGGCGGCGGCGGCGGCGCAGATCGCCGGGCTCTACCTGTGCTCGCTGTCCTGCCGGTCGATCATCTACAAGGGCATGATGCTGGCCGAGCAGGTGGCGGAATTCTACCCCGACCTCAAGGACGAGCGGTTCGAATCCGCCTTCGCGATCTACCACCAGCGCTATTCCACCAACACCTTCCCGCAGTGGTGGCTGGCGCAGCCGTTCCGCATGCTGGCCCATAACGGCGAGATCAACACGCTGAAGGGCAACGTCAACTGGATGAAGAGCCACGAGATCCGCATGGCCTCGTCGGCCTTCGGCGACGCGGCGGAGGATATCAAGCCGATCATCCCGCAGGGGTCTTCCGATTCCGGCGCGCTGGACGCGGTGTTCGAGGTTCTGGTGCGGTCCGGCCGTTCGGCCCCGATGGCCAAGACGATGCTGGTGCCCGAGGCCTGGTCGAAATCGGCGGCCGAGATGCCGCAGGCCTGGGCCGACATGTATGCCTATTGCAACGCGGTGATGGAACCCTGGGACGGCCCCGCGGCGCTGGCGATGACCGACGGGCGCTGGGTCTGCGGCGGGCTGGACCGCAACGGGCTGCGCCCGCTGCGCTACGTCGTCACCGGCGACGGGCTGCTGATCGCGGGGTCCGAGGCCGGGATGGTGCCGGTCGACGAGGCCCGCGTGCAGGAAAAGGGCGCGCTGGGTCCGGGCCAGATGATTGCCGTCGACATGGCCGAGGGCCGGCTCTACCACGATGCCGAGATCAAGGACCGGCTGGCCGCGGCGCAGCCTTTCGGCGACTGGATCGAGAAGGTCGTCGACCTCAACGCGATGCTGCGCGACCTGCCCGAACAGCCGCAGTTCTCGGGCCCCGACCTGCGGCGCCGGCAGATCGCCGCCGGCTACTCGATCGAGGAGATCGAGCAGGTTCTGGTGCCGATGGCCGAGGACGGCAAGGAAATGGTCGCCAGCATGGGCGACGACACGCCGCCCGCGGTGCTGTCGTCGATGTACCGGCCGCTGTCGCATTTCTTCCGGCAGAACTTCAGCCAGGTGACGAACCCGCCGATCGACAGCTTGCGCGAGGCGCGGGTGATGAGCCTGAAGACCCGGTTCGGCAACCTCAAGAACGTCCTCGACGAGGATTCGAGCCAGACCGAGATCCTCGTCCTCGAAAGCCCGTTCATCGCCAATTCCGAGTTCCGGGAGATGGTGCGCCAGTTCGGCGAGTCGGTGGCCTTCGTCGATTGCACCTTCGCCGCCGGCGCGGGCCATGACGCGCTGCACCAGGGGCTGGCGCGGATTCGCGCCGAGGCGGAGGATGCGGTGCGCTCCGGCGCCGGCCATATCGTGCTGACCGATGAACATCAGGGGCCGGGCAAGGTGGCGATGCCGATGATCCTTGCGACCTCGGCGGTGCATTCCTGGCTGACGCGCAAGGGCCTTCGAACCTTCTGTTCGGTCAACGTGCGGTCGGCCGAATGTATCGACCCGCATTACTTCGCCGTGCTGATCGGCTGTGGCGCGACCACGGTGAACGCCTATCTCGCGCAGGACACGATCGCCGACCGGGTGGAGCGCGGGCTGATCGAGGGCACGCTGCTCGACGCGATGCGCCGCTACCGCGACGCGATCGACGCGGGGCTGCTGAAGATCATGTCGAAGATGGGGATTTCCATCATCTCGTCCTATCGCGGGGGGCTGAACTTCGAGGCGGTCGGCCTGAGCCGTGCGATGGTGGCGGAGTATTTCCCCGGCATGCAAAGCCGGATTTCCGGCATCGGCGTCGCCGGTATCCAGCGCAAGCTGGAAGAGGTGCACGCCAAGGGCTGGGCCGGCAGCGCCGACATCCTGCCGATCGGCGGATTCTACAAGGCGCGGCGGTCGGGCGAGAAGCACGCCTGGGAGGCGCAGACGATGCACATGCTGCAATCGGCCTGCGACCGCGCCTCCTACGACCTGTGGAAGCAGTATTCGGCCTCGATGCGGGCCAATCCGCCGATCCACCTGCGCGACCTTCTGGACATCAAGCCGCTGGGCAAGCCGGTGCCGATCGAGGAGGTCGAAAGCATCACCTCGATCCGCAAGCGCTTCGTCACGCCGGGGATGAGCCTTGGCGCGCTCAGCCCCGAGGCGCACAAGACGCTGAACGTCGCGATGAACCGGATCGGCGCGAAATCCGATAGCGGCGAGGGCGGCGAGGATCCGGCGCATTTCGTGCCGGAGCCGAACGGCGACAATCCCAGCGCCAAGATCAAGCAGGTCGCCTCGGGCCGGTTCGGGGTGACGGCGGAATACCTCAACCATTGCGAGGAGCTGGAGATCAAGGTCGCGCAGGGCGCCAAGCCCGGCGAGGGCGGGCAACTGCCCGGCATGAAGGTCACCAAGCTGATCGCGCGGCTGCGGCATTCGACGCCGGGCGTCACGCTGATCTCGCCGCCGCCGCACCATGACATCTATTCGATCGAGGATCTCGCGCAGCTGATCTACGACCTCAAGCAGATCAACCCGCGCGCCAAGGTCACGGTCAAGCTGGTGTCCTCCTCCGGCGTCGGCACGATCGCCGCGGGGGTGGCCAAGGCCAAGGCCGACGTGATCCTGATCTCGGGCCACAACGGCGGCACCGGCGCCTCGCCCGCGACCTCGATCAAATATGCCGGCCTGCCGTGGGAGATGGGCCTGACCGAGGCGCATCAGGTGCTTTCGATGAACAAGCTGCGCGACCGGGTGACGCTGCGCACCGACGGCGGGCTCAGGACCGGGCGCGACATCGTGATCGCCGCGCTGATGGGGGCCGAGGAATACGGCATCGGCACCGCGGCGCTGATCGCGATGGGCTGCATCATGGTGCGGCAGTGCCAGTCGAACACCTGCCCGGTGGGGGTCTGCACCCAGAACGAGGCGCTGCGGCAGAAGTTCACCGGCACCGCCGACAAGGTCGTCAACCTGATCACCTTCTACGCCCAGGAGGTGCGCGAGATCATGGCCGCGATCGGGGCGCGCAGCCTTGACGAGATCATTGGCCGCGCGGACCTCTTGACCCAGGTCAGCCGCGGGGCCGCGCATCTCGACGATCTCGATCTCAACCCGCTGCTGATCACCGTCGATGGCGCGGACCGGATCGTCTACGACCGGTCGAAGCCGCGCAACGCGGTGCCGGACACGCTGGACGCCGAGATCGTCAAGGACGGCGCGCGGTTCTTCGAGGATGGCGAGAAGATGCAGCTCAGCTACGCGGTGCGGAATACCGACCGCACCATCGGCACCCGCGCCTCCAGCCATATCGTGCGCAACTTCGGCATGAAGAACGCGCTGCAGCCCGACCACCTGACGGTGAAGCTGACCGGGTCGGCCGGGCAGTCTCTGGGCGCCTTCGCCGCGCCGGGGCTGAAACTGGAAGTGTCGGGCGATGCCAACGACTACGTCGGCAAGGGCCTGTCGGGCGGGTTGATCGTGGTGCGCCCGCCGATGACCTCGCCGCTGGCCGCCTCGGAGAACACGATCATCGGCAACACCGTGCTTTACGGCGCGACCGACGGCCATCTCTTCGCCGCCGGCCGCGCGGGGGAGCGGTTCGCGGTGCGCAACTCGGGCGCGAAGGTGGTGATCGAGGGCTGCGGCACCAACGGCTGCGAATACATGACCGGCGGCGTCGCGGTGATCCTGGGCCGGATCGGCGCGAATTTCGGCGCGGGCATGACCGGCGGCATGGCCTATCTGCACGATCCCGAGGGCACGGCGCGCGCGATGATGAACATGGAGACGCTGGTCACCTGCAAGGTGACGCAACCCTATTGGGAGGCGCAGCTGAAGGGCCTGATCGAACGCCACGTGGCCGAAACCGGCAGCCGCAAGGCCGCGCAGATCCTGCAGGACTGGGAGGCCGAACTGGGCAACTTCCTGCAGGTCTGCCCGAAGGAGATGCTGGTGCATCTGCCGCATCCGCTGTCGGACGAGGCCGAGGCGATGCCGGCGGAATGACGCGACGGGGGCCGGCGGGCCGCCTTTTCACGCCGGGCCGGACGGTCCCGGCGCGGGCTGCTTGACCCGCCCCGCCGCGCATGGTTCCTCGGCCGCATGGCGAGAAAGGCGACACCGGCGAAACGGCGCAAGACGCCGGCCAGGCGACAGGCCGGGAGGCGGTTCGGCTGGCCGGGGATGGCCGCGATCCGGCGCTGGCTGTGGCGCGGGGTGCTGGGTCTGGTGGCGCTTATCCTGCTGTGGGTGCTGGCCTATGCGGTGATCAACCCGCCCATCACGCCCTACATGCTGGCCGAGCGGATGCGGCATGGCCCGCTTGCGCGCGACTGGGTGCCGATCGAGGCGATGGCCCCGGTCCTGCCGCGCGCGGTGGTGGCGGCGGAGGATGCGAATTTCTGCCTGCACTGGGGGTTCGACATCGCCGCGATCCGGGCGGCGGTGGCCGAGGGCGGCAATCGCGGCGCCTCGACCCTGACGCAGCAGACCGTCAAGAACGCGTTCCTGTGGCACGGGCGCAGCTGGCCCCGCAAGGCGGCCGAGGCGCTCCTGACCCCGGTGGTGGAGGCCGCCTGGCCGAAGCGGCGGATCCTGGAGGTCTATCTCAACATCGCCGAATTCGACACCGGCGTGTTCGGCGCCGAGGCCGCGGCGCGGCGCTATTTCGACATCCCGGCCGCCGATCTGACGCCCGCGCAGGCCGCGCGGCTGGCTGCGCTGTTGCCCGATCCGAAGGGCCGCGACGCGGCGCGGCCCGGCGATTTCCTGCGCCGCCGCGCGGCGGCGATCCTCGACGGCGCGGCGACGATCGCGGCCGACGGGCGGGACGACTGCTTTGCGGATTGATGCCCCGGCCCGCGGCCTGTATCACCGAGACACACAGCGCCCGAGCATTTCCGCATGAACCGGCTCTATCACGTCCCGCTTTCGCCCTTCTGCCGCAAGGTCCGCCTGACGCTGGCGGAGAAGAGGATCGAGGTGGAACTGGTCGAGGAGCGCTACTGGGAACAAAGCCCCGAGTTCCTGCGCCGCAACCCCGCCGGCAAGGTGCCGATCCTGCGGATGGGGCCGAACACGATGTCCGAAAGCCAGGCGATCTGCGAATACCTCGAAGAGATCGCGCCGGAACCGCCGCTGATGCCGCGCGGGCCCGACGCGCGCTACGAGGTGCGCCGGCTTTGCGCCTGGTTCGACGACAAGTTCCATGCCGAGGTGACCTCGAAGCTTCTGTACGAGCGGGTCAACAAGAAGCTGGCCAAGGCCGGCTACCCGGATTCGAAGAACGTGAAATCCGGGTCGGGGCGGATCAAGTACCATCTGGATTACATGGCCTGGCTGCTGGAACACCGCCGCTGGCTGGCCGGTGACGTCATGACGCTGGCCGATTTCGCTGGTGCCGCGCATCTGTCGGCGCTCGACTACATCTCGGACGTGGACTGGAACCGGTCGGCCGCGGTCAAGGACTGGTACGCCAAGATCAAGTCGCGCCCGGCGTTCCGGTCGA
>CAYUXM010000011.1:0-28471 GCA_964448765.1 uncultured Rhodobacterales bacterium | reverse complement strand
CAGGTTGGTCTGGAAGGCGATGTCGTCGATCACCTGAAGGATCTTGCCGATCGCCTGCGAGGAGGACTGGATCGCGTCCATCGCTTCAACCGCGCGGCTGACAACGTCATAGCCGGCGCTGGCCTTGCCGGAGATGCCCTCGACCGCCGCCTGCGCGACGTCGGCCGATCCGGCCGCGGACTTGACCGAGGCCGACATCTGTTCCAGCGCCGAGGCGGTCTGTTCCAGCATCGCGGCGTTGCGTTCCGACCGGCGCGCGAGGTCGTCGGTCGCCCCGGAAATCTCGCGCGTCGAACTGTCGACCGAGGCGGTGGAGACCGAGATATCGGTCAGCACGCGGGTCAGGCTGTCGGCGGTCGCGTTCATCGTCTCGGCGATCTCGGCGAAGGTGCCGCGCAGGGTTTCGGGCATCCGGTGGGTCAGGTCGCCCTCGGCCAGGTGGCCCAGCGCCACACGCACCGCGCCAAGCCCCTCGTCGGCGGCCATGCCGATCCGGTTCATCCCGTCGCACAGTTCGGCGAACACGCCCTCCTTGTCGTCGGTTCTGAGCCGGCGCGAGAAATCGCCGTTGGCGCAGGCCTCGACCACGGCGGCGATTTCTTCGGCCGCGGCAAGGTCGCGGGCCTGCTGCTCTTCGGCGCGGCGCGCCTCCTCGGCGAGACGCTCGGCCTCGGCGGCCTGGCGGTCGGTCTCGGCGCGGGTCGCGGCTTCGAGGGTTTCGGATTGCCGGGCGATCTCGGCGGCCTGCGCCTCGGCGCGCTGCTTTTCCTCGGCCAGCGTTTCGGCCTGCCGGATGAAGACATCCATCGCGTCGCCGAGCACGGCGATCTCGCGCGCCGGGCGGCGGGTGTCGCGGCGTTCGGCCCGTTCGCCGCGCGACACGGCCAGAAGCGCGGCGGTGATGTCCTTGAGCGGCCGCATCTGGCCGCGCAGCCAGTAGAGCATGGCGGCCAGAAACAGCACGGCAAGGCCGATCACCGCGGCCTGCGCGGTGCGGATCGCGGCGGTCTTGTTGGCGTTTTGCTCGGTGAAATCGGTCAGCAGGAACAGTTCCGCCATCTCGCCCGTGGTGGTCGGGCCCAGCACGTAGCGGGTGGCGACATGGGCCGCGGCCCCGGTTTCGACGATGCCGACCATGCGCTCGCCGTTTCCAAGCGCGGGCAGCACGGCGTCGGCCAGCACGCGTGCCGGGACGGGGGCGGGGGCCTCGGCCGGGGCTTCGGCGCCGGCCGGGTCGGTCCCCGCCTCGGCCTCGGCCTCGGCCGCGGGTGTTTCGGCGGCGACCGGGGCGGCCTCGACCAGCGAAACGGCGCCGCCCGGCGCCACGCCGGCCAGCAGCGCGCGGCCGCCGATCGTGTCGGCGATTTCCGGCAGGGCGGCGCGCAGGTCCAGCGCCAGCATCGCCACGCCGATCCGGTCGCGGCCCTTCAGGATCGGGAACGCATAGGCCCCGGCATAGCGGGTGCCGTCGATCGGCGCGATGGCGAAGGTCCGCCGGCCGGTTTCGGCGGCGGCGCGCACCGGTTCGGGCACAAGCGCGGCGGTTCCGGGGGCACTGCCCTCGGGGAAGGCCAGCAACACCTCGCCCTCGAGATCGTAGACCACGAGGTCGGTGATCTCGCCGGCGGCGGAAATCCGGTTGAAGGTCGCGTTGAGCGAGGTGCGGGCGGCATCGAGATCGCCCTCGGCGATCGCGCCCATCGCCTCGCGGTCGCGCGCGAAGGCGCGGCCGTGATCGGCCAGCGCCTTTTCGCTGCGCAGCAGCACGGCGCGCGCGGCGGCCGTGCTGCTGGCGCCGTTCTGGGCGAGAAGCGCGCCTTCGACCCGGTTCAGGATCAGGGTTCCGCTGAGCGCGAATCCCGCGACAAGCAGGATCGCGAACAGGCAGACCCCGGCGACGATCCGGTTCGAAAGCGTCATGTCTCGGCCCCCACGGCTGGTGTCAGATCACTCGATCGGGTAGCCGGCGGCCTCCCAGTCGGGGTAGCCGTCGCGCAGGTAGTAGACCTCGCTGTAGCCCCAGCCCACGGCCATCGCGCTGGCCTCGGACGACCGCATGCAGGAATGGCCGTTGCAGTAGAACACGACCGGATCGGCGGTCGCGACGACCTCGCCGAGATTGGCCTCGGTCAGGTCGGTTTTGATGTCGAGATGCACGGCGCCGGGGATCCGGCCGGCATCGAAATCCGAGGGTTTGCGAACGTCGACGAAGACGACGCCGGCATCGAACAGCGCCAGCGCCTCTTCGGGGCTGACGGTGGTGGCGCCCTCGACGGTCTCGGGCGATTGTTCCGCGGCGACGGCGGCCAGCGGGCTCAGCCCGAGGCAGAGCGCGGCGGCGAGGGCGGGAAAGTGGCGGGTCATGTGAAGCTCCTTCCGGCTGTGCGGCAAAGCTGATGCAGGGCACCTGTCCGAAAGGATGACACCTGGCGCTTAATTGCAGGTGAACGCCTGCCGGCACGGCAGGCGACGCGGGTCGTTTCGCGGAAGGTCGGGCGGCTGCGGATACAGCCCTGGCGGTCGTGCGCCGCCCTGGCCGGGCCGCGAACGGAAAACGGCGGGGCCGGGGCCCCGCCGCCTGAAACACGCCCTGCGGTTGCGTTCAGAATTCTTCCCAATCGTCGTGGCCGGCCGGCTCCGCGGCCAGCGCCGTCGCGCCGTCGACCGGCGGCACCGAGCCCTTGCGGCGCGACTGGAAGGTCGTCACCGTGGTGTCCTGGCTTGCCGGCGCGGCCTGCGCCGACGCGGCCGCCGGCGCCGGCGCTGCGGCAACGGCCGGGGCATTTGCCGCGACGAAGCTGCCGCCGGTCTGGAACCGCCCGGTCGTCTGGGTCAGCGTCTCGGCCTCGCGGGTCAGCGCATGGCTGGCCGCGGTGGCCTGTTCGAACATCGCCGCGTTTTGCTGGGTCACCTGGTCGAGCTGGTTGACCGCGGTGTTGATCTCGCCCAGCCCGGCCGATTGCTGCTGCGCCGAAACGGCGATTTCCGACACGCCGTTGAAGATCTCGGAGACCGAATGCTGGATCCCGGTCAGCGCAGCGCCGGCCTGATCGACGAGGTCGACGCCGCGCTTGACCTGGCCCGAGGAGGCCGAGATCAGCTCTGCGATCTCGCGCGCCGCGTCCGAGGACCGCTGCGCCAGCGCCCGCACTTCGGAGGCGACGACGGCGAAGCCGCGGCCGGCCTCGCCGGCGCGCGCCGCCTCGACCCCCGCGTTCAGCGCCAGCAGGTTGGTCTGGAAGGCGATTTCGTCGATCACGCTGGTGATCTTGGAAATCTTGTCCGAGCTTTCCTCGATCTCGCCCATCGCGACGACGGCCTCGCGCACCACCTCGCCGCTCTTCTCGGCGTTCTCCTTGGCCTGGGCCACCATCTTGTTGGCCTGCGCCGCGACATCGGCGGCGGACTTGACCGACGAGGTCAGTTCGTCCAGCGCGGCGGCGGTTTCCTCCAGCGTCGCGGCCTGCTTCTCGGTCCGGCGGCTGAGGTCGTCGGAGGCCGAGGAAATCTCGCCGGCCTCGCTGCGGATCGATTGCGCGTTCTCCACGACCGCGCGCATCGCGTCCAGAAGCCGGCGGGTGGCCTCGTTGAAATCGACGCGCAGCTGTTCGTAATCGGCCGAGAAGGTTTCGGCGATCTCGGCGGTCAGGTCGCCCTCGGCCAGCTTGCCCAGCGCCACGCGCAGTGCGTCGACCACGCGCTTCTGCGCCGCCTCCATCTCCTTGCGGCGGGCTTCCGCCTCGGCGATGGCGCGCGACTGGTCGGTGACGTCGGAGGCCAGGAACACCGCCATGACGGTCTTGCCCGACGGGTCGCGCACCGGGCTGAGCGAGCCGTCCAGAACCGCGGTATGGCCGCTGTCGAGCGCCAGTTCGAACCGGCCCGAGACCGGCTCGCCGCCCAGCAGGCGGTCCATCGCGGGCTGGCCCGCCTCGGTCAGCGCCGGACCGATCGCCTTGCCGGTGATCGCGGCCGCGCTGTCCTGGCCGTAGAGCGCCGCGAAGCCCGGGTTGCAGGCGGCAAGCTTGCCCTCGGGCGTGATCTCCGCCCGAAGCTGGTTGGCGTCGATCGCGCCGATCAGCACCGCGTTGCGCTTCTCGGCGGTGACGCATTTCCACTCGGCGACATAGCCGACATGGTTGCCCGCCTCGTCGGCGACCTGGCTGACGCCGACGGTAAAGCTTTCGCCGCCCAGCTTGATCTCGCCCGTGAACGGCAGGTTTTCCGGGTTCGACAGGATCTTGCGCACACGGGGCTGGCGGGCGTGGAACACGTCCATGTTCTTGCCGATCAGGTCGCCGCGGTCGAATTCCGGCATGTCGGAGGCGAAGGCCGCGTTGTAGTCCTCCAGCAGCCCGTCGAGCGCGGGGTTCATCCAGCGGATCGTGAAATCCTGGTCGAGCAGCATCATGGCCGCCGACGAGCCCATGAAGGCCGCGCCCTTGAACATCCCGTCGCGGATCGCGGCCTCGCCGTCCGCAAGCGATTGGCGGAAGGTTTCGAGCGACCGGGCGACGGCGCCGATCTCGTCGCTGCGATTGGTCGAGGGCACGGTCACGGCATAGTCGCCCGCGGACACCGCCGTCATCGCCGTGTTCACACGGGTCAGCGGCCTGGAAATCATCGCGCGGATCATCAACAGCGCGGCGATCATCGCGACGACGAAGACGGCGCCGGCGATCAGGTAGCTTTGCAGGTTGTCGGCCCGGATCGCGGCGAGCGTGTATTCCGGCGTCCAGCGCATGACGATCGCGCCGGTGATGTCGTTGTTCTTCCCGAAATAGGACGGATGCGCGACAATCATGCCGTCGGCGCTTGTCAGGATTTCGTCGCCGTGGTCGGCGCGTTCGCCCGCCGCCGCGCGGTTCTCTTCGGCATTCGCGATCGCGCGCAGGCCCAGTTCGGCCATCCCCGCCGTGTCGAACCCGTCGACGACGCGTTCGCCCAGAACCTCGCCATCCGGCGTCACGGCGATGGCCGCCACGCTTTCCGGCGCGATGTCGATCGCGTCGAGAAGGATCACGTCCACCGCCTCGGGCTTGCGGAACTGCAACGCCCCGCCGGCCTGATGGCCCAGCAGATCGGTCACGACCTCGGCCTTGCCCCGCAGCGCCTCGAGCGCGTCCGACCTGACGTTTTTCGAGGCGAGAGCCGCAAGGGCGATCGCGACGATCGCGGCGCAGACCGCAACCAGCGCGGCGAGTTTAACGAACACCGAGTTGAAGCTGAGGCGACGCTGGGTCGGCTGGACGTCGGGCTGCATGGGCCTGCTCATTTTCTGGAAGGGTCGGGAGGCCGGGCGGCGGCGACCGCACGGCCGGGGGAATTTACATCAGGGCTTCGGCGTTCAGGCCGACGGTCATCGCGCCGATCGCCTCGCCCGAGGCGGGATCGACGATGGTGACGGAAACCTGGCCCTGGAAGCTCTGGGTGGATTCGTCGAATTCCACCTCGTCGATGAACACGGTGCCCGCGCCCATCGGATAGGTCTTTTGGAACTTGGCCTCGTCGCCCTGCCAGTAGTCGGAAGTGACATCGGAGGCGGCGACGTTCAGGCCGTGATTGTCCATCACGAAGATCTCGGTGATCGCGCCGCCGCCCTCGGCGACCTTGCCGCGCAGGAATTCCGCGGCGGCGTTTTCCAGCACCGGCGTGATCGTCGGCGTGTCGGACCCGCCGACCTCGGCGCGCCAGGCCTGGTCCAGTTCCTCGATCTTGCCGGCGTCGAGCCCGGCATGCGCGTCGTTCTGCGCCTTGATCGCTTCGACGAGGATCGCATCGTTCATCCAGGCCGAAACGTTCTCGTCAAGGTAGCTTTGCATCGCCGGCGCGTAGTCGTTGGCGGCGGCGGCGGTGGCGGCGAGGCAGACAAGCCCCGCGATGGTTGCGGTGGTCTTCATCCTAGGCTCCTTCCGGGCGGGCACGCCGCCCCCTTGTGGTTGATCCGTCCGAAAGCGTAGGAAGGTTTTCTTTCGTGTTGTTTAATCGCCCATGGGGATCAAATCGGGGGCCTGAGGTGAAGGATTCCAGGGACTTGCGGGCGGAGCTGGCAAGCCTGTTCGAACTCGGCCGGCACCCGATACGATTCGTCTCTGCCGAGCCGACTATCCACATGGATAGGTGCGCGACGCAGCGCCTGCATTTCGCCGACGCGGCCGGGAATCCGGTGTCGGGCTGGTTCTGCCGCCCCGAGGGGCCGGGGCCGCACCCGGCCGTTCTGGTCGTTCACGCCCATGGCGGGCGCCACGACATCGGCGCCCGCGAGCTTGTCGAGGGCCGGCCCGCGCTGGGCGCGCCGCTGGGGCCGGACCTGGCGCGCGCGGGCCTTGCCGCGCTTTGCCTCGACCTGCCCTGTTTCGGCGCCCGCGCCGCGCAGGAGACCGAAAGCGCGGCGGCCAAGGCGGCGCTGTGGCGGGGCGGCAGCCTCGCCGGCCGGATGCTGGGCGAGTTGCAATCGCAGCTCGACTGGCTTTGCGCGCAGCCCGATGTCGATGCCGGCCGGATCGGCGTCTTCGGCCTTTCGATGGGCGCGACGCTGGGCACCTGGCTGGCCGCGGTCGATCCGCGGGTGCGGGCGCTGGCGCAGCTGGTCTGTTTCGCCGACATGGGCGCGCTGATCGCGGCGGGCGCGCATGATGCGCACGGGATCTACCTCACCGTGCCGGGGCTCCTGCGCGTCGCCTCGACCGGCGAGATCGCCGGCCTCGTCGCGCCGCGCCCGCAGCTTGTCGGGATCGGCGACCGGGATCCGCTGACGCCGCCCGCCGCCGCCGATATCGCGCTGGCGGAGTTGCGCGCGGCCTATCGCGCGGCCGGGGCCGAACCGGCGCTTCGGGTGATCCGCGACCCGCAAGCCGCGCACGAGGTCACGCCGGCGATGCGCGCAGCGGCGCTGGCGCTGCTGTCCCGCGCGCCGGGGCAGGGGCCGCCCTAGGTCTCCGGCAACCGGTCGCCGCCATCGTCGAAACCATGCAGGTCGGCATGGTCGAAGGCCAGCCGCACCGCCGCGCCGCGCTCCAGCCCCGGCTGGCCGGGCAGGACGGTGAGGATGCGTTCGCCATCGGCCAGCGTGGCGTGAACCACGGTTTCCGCGCCCAGCGCCTCGACCAGCGTCACCTCCGCCGGCAGCGCCGGGTCGCCGGGCTCGGCCAGCCGCAGGTGCTGCGGGCGGATGCCGACGGTGATCGCCGCGCCCTCGGCGGCCCGGCCCGGCACCGGCACCGCCAGCCCGCCGGGCAGCACCGCCTGCCCGCCGGCGATCCGCGCGGCGAAGAAGTTCATGTTCGGCGCGCCGATGAAGCCCGCCACGAACAGGTTGGCGGGCCGGTTGTACAGCCCCAGCGGCGTGTCCACCTGTTCGATCCGGCCGGCGCGCAGCACCACGATCCGGTCCGCCAGCGTCATCGCCTCGACCTGGTCGTGGGTGACGTAGATCATCGTCGTGCCGAGCCGGTCGTGCAGCGCGGCCAGTTCGGCGCGCATGCTGACGCGAAGCTCGGCATCGAGGTTCGACAGCGGCTCGTCCAGAAGGAAGGCGGTCGGGTTGCGCACGATCGCGCGGCCGATCGCGACGCGCTGGCGCTGGCCGCCCGAAAGCTGGCCCGGGCGGCGCTCCATCAGCGGTTCGATGTCCAGCATCCGCGCCGCCTCGGCGATCCGGGTCGCGATTTCGGGTTTCGGCATGTGGCTGTTTTCCAGCCCGAAGGACAGGTTCTGCCGCACCGTCATGTGCGGGTAAAGCGCGTAGGACTGGAACACCATCGCCAGCCCCCGGTCGGCGGCACCGATGCGGGTGACATCGGCGCCGTTGATCTCGATCCGCCCGCCCGTCGGCCGGTCGAGCCCGGCGATGAGCCGCAGCAGCGTGGACTTGCCGCAGCCCGAGGGGCCGACGAAGACCACCAGTTCGCCCTCGCCGATATCGAGGTCGATGCCCTCCAGCACCCGCACGGTGCCGAAGGCCTTGTCGATGCCGGTCAGCGTGATCCGCCCCATCGCCGCCCCCTATTTCACGCCGGTGCCGGCGATGCCCGCGGTGATGAACCGCTGCAGGAAGACGAAGACCAGCACCACCGGGATCATGGTGACGACGGTCATCGCCAGGATGAAATGCCACTGCACGTTCAGCTCCCCGGCATAGGCGTTCAGCCCGACCTGCAGCGTGTAGACGTCCTGCCGCGACAGCACCACCAGCGGCCAGAGAAAATCGTTCCAGCGCCACACCACCGAGAAGATCGCCAGCACCGCCAGCGCCGGCGCGGTCAGCGGCAGCACGATCCGCCAGTAGATCTGCCATTCGCTGGCATGGTCCATCCGCGCCGCCTCGATGATCTCGTCGGGGATCGTCAGCATGTATTGCCGCAGCAGGAACACCCCGGTCGGCGTGGCGACGGTGGGCAGGATCACGCCCCACAGCGTGTTGAACAGCCCGGTGGCCGAGATGATCGAAAACAGCGGCACGAGGATCACCGACAGCGGGATCATCAGCGTCGCCACGATCAGGATCAGCACGGCCGACCGGCCGCGGAACTGGTATTTCGACAGCGCGAAGGCGGCCATCGAATTCGTCACCAGCGTGATGATCGTCGCCATCACCGTGACGAAGACGGAATTCTGCGCGTAGAGGAAGAAGTTCCGCTCCACCAGCGGCTGGGTGTAGTTTTCCCAGGCGAAGCCCACGGCGCGCACCGGCGTGCGCTCGGCGATGTTGACGCGCAGCGTGTCGTCGGGGTTCGCCGGATCGACCATCTGCGCCACGGTGCCGACGCGGCGCGCCTCGGCCAGCACCGCCTCGGTTCCGTCCTCGCGCGTCACGGTGAACAGCGGCAGCGGCTTGTCGTAGCCCTCCACCACCACCGTCTCGGCGGTGTAGGGCAGAAGCGTGGGCGGAAACTCCGCCAGCCCGGCCGGGGTCTTGAGCGACGACAGCACCAGCCAGACCGCCGGGCCGAACATCAGGATCACCCCGGCGCCCAGCCACAGCACCGTCACCACGTCGGTCCAGTGCCAGCGGTCGCCGCCGCGGCGGCGGGTGAGGAAGGCGGCGACGCGGCTCATCGCGCCTTGCCCTTCAACTCGCCGCGCCGGCCGAGGCCCAGCTGCAGCAGCGTCAGCACCACCAGCACCCCGCCCATCAGGATCGAGGCCGCGGCGGCAAGGCCGGGGTTCTTCAGCAGCGAGGCGAAGCCGACCTCGTAGATGTATTGCGTCATGTAAAGCGTGGCGGTGCCGGGGCCGCCGCCGGTCAGCACGAAGGCCTCGTCGAAGACCTGCACCGCGCGGATCAGCGCCAGCACGATCACCACCAGCAGGTTCGGCATCAGAAGCGGCAGGGTGATCCGCCAGAACACGCGGGCGGGGCGGGTGCCGTCCATCTCTGCGGCCTCGTAAAGATCGCGCGGGATCGCCTGCAACCCGGCCAGAAGGATCAGCGCGTAAAAGCCCAGATGCGCCCAGATCGTCACGCCCACGGTGGCGGCGAAGGCCCAGCCGCGCTCGATCAGCCAGTTCACCGGGTCGAGCCCGAGATCGAGCATCGCGGCGTTGAGGATGCCGTCGCGTTGCAGGATCCAGCGCCAGATCAGGCCGACCACCACGGGCGACAGCAGCACCGGGAAGAAGAACACCGCCCGCCAGAAGCCGCGGGCGCGCAATTCGCGGTTCAGGATCAGCGCCGTCACGGTGGCGCAGACCACCAGCAGCGTGACCTGCACCAGAACGAAGCGCGCGGTGTTCCAGACCGCCGTCCAGAACAGATCCTCGTCGCAGGTGGCGGGGCGGGTGTAGTCTTCGCAGTCCAGCAGCTTGGCATATTGCGCGCCGCCCACCCAGTCGCGCTGGGCAAGGAACAGCTCCGGCCCGGCGGTCATCGAGTAGACGAAGTTGATGCACAGCGGCAGCAGCACGAAGATGCCGAAGATCGCCATGTTCGGCACCAGGAAGAAGGTGATCATGCCGCCCTGGCCGGCGACGCGCTGCACGGCCCGCAAGGGCGGGTCCAGCGCCCGCGCGAGCAGGGCAAGGGGGGCCACCGCGGCGGCCCCCGCCATCTGTTTCAGGCGCGCGGCCATGCGGTTACTGCGCGGCCTCGACCTGTTCGGCGATGTCGCTGTCGATCCGGGCCCAGGCCTCGTCCAGCGCCAGTTCGCCGGCCATCACCTGGCTGATCCGGGTGACCAGCGCGCCGTAATAGGCCGAGCCCCATTTCCACGCCGGCAGGCGCTGCGCCTCGGGCAGCACGTCGGCCGCGGCGGCCACGAAGGTGTCAAGCGCGGCACCGACGTTCGGATCCTCGGTATCCCAGTTCAGCCCGCCCTTGGCGTTGACGCCCTTGTGGCCGGGCAGGAACAGCGTGCGCTCGGAAAACTCGCGCACCACGTCCTCCTGCGCGAGGTAGTCCATCACCTTGCCGACCTCCTCGGCGTTCTCGGTGTACTTGATCGCCACCAGCGCCGCGCCGCCCTGCAGGCCCGAACAGCCCGCCGTGCCGCAGGGCGAGCCGGTCGCCACCCAGTCGAACAGGTCGCCGATCTTGGTCGACAGGTTCGCGATCTGCCACGAGCCGGAATAGTAGAACGGCAGTTGCGCGTTGATGAAATCATCCGCCGCCGCGCGATAGGTGGACCCCGAGGCCGAGACCCAGACATCCTTCAGATGCAGGCCCTGCTCGGTCCAGTCGACGAGCTTGCCGACGAAGTCCTTGGTGCCGTCGTTGACCGGCGCGGGCATCCCGTCGTCGCCGATATAGACCCCGCCGTAGGAAATGTTGGGCCCGGAAATCCGGTGGCCGGAGCGGTCGACGGCGAAGGCCGCGACGGTGCCCTGGCTTTCCATGACCCTGGCCGAGGCCTCGACCCAGTCGTCCCAGGTCGCGCCGGCGCCGGGCATCTCGACCCCGGCCTGTTCGAACAGCGTCTTGTTGGCGAAGCCGCCGACCAGCGTGATCTGGGTCATGAAACCGGTGATCGCGTCGGAGCCGTCGGGGCGCATCCAGTCGGCCTGCGCGCCGAAATTCTCGCGCCAGTAATCGGGATCGGCGACATGGGGCGTGAGGTCGAGCCAGTGATCGGCCAGCGCCTTGATGTTCGTCACCCGCGCGATGTCGGGGCCCTGGCCTGCCTCGAGCTGGACCTGAAGCTGTTCCTGCACGACCGAATAGGGCACCTCGTCGAGAATGACGTTGACATCCGGGTTTTCCGCCATGAAGCGGTCCAGCAGATCCTTGATGACGGCGCCCTCGACACCGTCGGAATACCACATCACCCGCACGTCGCCCGCGAGCGCGCCCTGGGCCATCAGCCCGACCGCCAGCGCGGCGAGCGAGGTTTTCATTTTCCGCATCGTCTCCTCCTCTGTTGTCCGCCCGCCTGCGGTGGCGCGCGGGGTTATGTCGTCGCCCCGGTCACAGCGGACCGCGGGGCAGTCTCCTCCGGTCGCCCGCGACCGTCCAGCGGCCCGGATCGAGGCGGCGGCCCTCTGCCGCCACCGCCCCGCCGGCCTCGAACCGGACGATACCATAATCGGGGTCGTCGACCACGAGGCTTCCGTCCGCGCCTGACGCGACGGAAAGCAAGCCGAAACGCGCCGCGAAGTCCGCCGCGTCGCCGTGGCGCGCCCGGTCGCCCAGCCTGACCAGCCACAGCCCGTCGCGGCCCGGCAGCCGCAATTCGTTACCGGCGGTCGGGCCGGTCTTGACGCTCTCGAAGGCGGCCGAACCGCGCAGCACCAGATGCGCCGCGCCGGCGCTGGCCCAAGCCGTGTCGCCGGCGACCTCGGCCATGTCGAAGGCCTGCCGGGGAAACCAGGCATGGGTGAAACCGGGCTGCGGCGCGGTGCCCCGGAACTGCACCACCGCGAGGTCGCGATACTGCTGAACCCGCGGGATCGAGGCCGAGCCGCCCCAATAGGACGGCCGGGCATAGCCCGAATGGATCAGCTCGCCGGGATGGTTGATCCAGACCTGCGCCTGCGCCGCCGCGCCCAGCCGCGCCTGGATCAGCGTTTCCTGGTAGCCCCAGTCGTACCAGCGATAGGCCGCCGCGCTGCCCAGCGCGAAATCGGCGGTCTTGTAGTGGTAAAGCGCGGCAAAGCCGCCTTCGCCCTGCACAAAGCACCATTCCTGCGCCTCCGCGCCCTGCCAGTCGGCGCGCGCGGCCAGGTCGGGCAGCGCCAGCCCGTGGTCGCGCAGGCACAGCGCCAGTTGCGGCGTGGCGTGAAACCGCGTGCCGATCGCGCCCTTGCCCCACAAAAGCCGGCCGATCGCCGACAGTTCCAGCGATCGGGCGGCGCGCAAGGTGTGTTCGTAGCTGCGGCCCTGCGCGCCGGTCAGCACGCCCTTGTGCGCCGAATTCGCCACGATCTCGATCAGCCGGGCGATGCCGCGGCCGGCGCGGTCGCGGATGTCGGCATCCGGCGCCAGCGCGTAGAGCGCGGTCAGCCCCTTCAGGTCGATCGGGAAATAGGGGGCGGAGTTGAACTCGGCCATCTCCCAGCGCTCGAAATGATCCAGCCACTCCCGCAGCCGCGTCGCGCCCACCCGCGCCTGCTCGGCCCCGGTGCGGCCGGAGCGGACGAAGCGGCCGCCGGGATGCAGCGTGCCGGCCAGATAGGCGGCGGTATGGAACAACAGCGCGTGGTTTTCCGAGAAATACCACTGCACGTCGTTGCCCGGCTCGTCCATCCAGTAGCGATAGCCCAGGATCGTGTCGTCCACCCGCGCGCGCAGGTCGTCGCCCAGCACGTCGCCCCAGCGCATCCGGCCCCAGATCAGCGGCACCAGCGCGAAATCGGCGCAGTCCCACAGATCGTCGATCCGGGGCAGGGCGGCGGCGATCATCGCGCGGGTCTCGGCCCCGCCGTCGCCCAGCGCCAGCCGCGCCAGCGCGCGCACCGTGTCGGCCTCGGCCCGCCCGGCGATCTCGGTCAGCGCCTCGTCGATCCGGTCGGCCAGCGCCGCCGGGGCCGGGCCGAGACGGGCGGCATGCACGATCTCGGTGCCGAGGGTGCGGGAGGCGGCGAACCCCTCGACCTCCAGCACCAGCGCGAAATGGCGGAAATCGGCGGGCAGGTCCTCGGCCTCGCCCAGCACGATCCGGTCGGTGCCCGGCGCGATGTCGAGGGCCAGGTCCGGCGCGTCGTCATGCGACATGAAATCGCCCTCGACCCGCGCCCGCAGCCGCGCCGGGGCCGGCAGCGGCCGCGGCAGGACGAGCGCCACCGGCCCGCCATCATAGGAGGGACGGTCGAAATGCATCGCCTCCAGCGTCGCCGCGACGGCTTCGGCCACGTCCGGGGCGCAGGCCACCGGGATCGCCTGCCGCGCCGCCGGCCCGTCCAGATAGTCGAGCTGGATGTAGAACCGCGTGTCGCGTTCCGCGAGATCGTCGAAGACCACGGTCACGGCGTTCTCGCCCGCCCGCAGGCTGACCGAAACCTCCATCTCCCCTTCGAGATTGCGGACATAGGGCGCCAGCCATCCGGCCTCGGCGCCGTTCACGAACACCACCGCGCCGCCGCAGGTCGCCAGCCTGAGCCGCGCCGGCCCCGCCGCCTCCGTCAGGATCAGCGTCTCCGCCCGCGCCGCGATCCGCGTCGGGCGGAACCAGAAGCCCGACAGGTCGAGCCGTGGCGCGCCGAAGGGCAGCCAGGCCCGGTCGGCCGCGCCGGTCTCGGCCGGTTCGGGCCGCCGGTCGCGGAACCGCGCGGCGAACTCGGTGCGGCAGGGATATTCGTGCGGGATGAAGTTCTTCTCCTTCGTCAGAAAGAAGAACGGGTCCATCCGCCCCGCCATCGGCCGGTCGGCGACGTCGAACCGGGCCTCGGCCACGGCCGAATGACGCCACAGCCCGACCGGCGCGCCGGGCGGCAGGGGATGGCACAGCCGGGTCATCGCAGATCGGCCACCGCGACCGGATCGACATCGGTATAGGCCTGGTTCTCGCCTGTCATGCCCCAGACGAAGGCATAGGGCCCGGTGCCCGCGCCCATGTGGATCGACCAGGCCGGCGACAGCACCGCCTCGCCATCGGCGACGACCAGATGCCGCGTCGCCTCGGGCCGGCCCATCAGGTGGATCACCCGGTCCCCGGCAGCGAGGTCGAAATAGCAATAGGCCTCCATCCGGCGTTCATGCAGGTGCGGCGGCATCGTGTTCCAGACCGATCCGGGCGCGAGATCGGTGATCCCCATCAGCAGCAGGCAGGACGGCGCCACCTCGGGGTGGATGTACATCCGCAAGACCCGGTGATTGGCCCGCCGCGCCTCGCCCAGTTCCAGCGGCTTGGCCTCGGCCCGCGCGATCCTGCGATGCGGATGGTCGGCCCCGGCGGGCACCGAATTGAGGTAGAACCGCGCCGGCCGGGCCGGATCGTCCGAGGCGAAGCGCAGCGCCCGCGCGCCCCGGCCGACATAGAGGATATCGCGGTTGTCCAGGGCGAAGGTCCGGCCGTCGACCGTGATCCGCCCCGGCCCGCCGAGATTGGCCACCCCGGCCTCGCGGGCGTCGAGGAAATGCGCCGTGCCGACCGCCGCGCCGTCGCCGAATTCCAGTTCCCCGTCCAGAGGCACGATCCCCGCCAGAACCATCCGGTCGACATGGGTATAGGCCCAGTGCGCCGCGCCCGGTTCGAACAGCCCGGCGACGAGGAATTCGTCGCGCAGCCGCCCCGGTGGCATCGCGGGCACGTCCGCGGGCGACGCGCCATGGATCGTGCGCCAGGTCATGTCTGGAACTCCGGATGATTGAGCGCCTCGGCGAGGCACAGGATCGCCAGCGCCTGGCCGTAGCCGGTGGGCTGGATCGGGATGTCGCGGTAGAATTGCAGATCGTGCCCCATCCGCGTGCCGTAGGAAACGCCGCCGACCACGCCAGCCTCGTCCACCCGTGCGACAACCGCGTGAAGCGCGCGCAGCCCCGCCTGCCGTACCGCCTCGCCGGCGCGGCCCTGCCGGCCCGCCTTCAGCATCGCGTAGCCGAAGCCCGCGGTGGCCGAGGTTTCCTCGTAGCTCGCCGGATCGTCCAGCAGCGTGCGCCAGGCGCCCGAGGCGCATTGCAGCGGCAGGAGCGCGGCGATCTGGCTGTCGAGCACGCCCTGCAGGAAGCCTTCGACCGGCGCCGCCGGGCGGCACAATTCGAACAGGTCGAGGATGCCGGCGGTGATCCAGGCATTGCCGCGCGCCCAGCGGGCGCGGGCGAAATTGTGCCGGCCCTCGAAGCTCCAGCCATGAAACCACAGCCCGGTTTCGGGATCGGTCAGGTAGCGGGCATGGACGAGGAACTGGCGCTGCGCCTCGTCGACCAGGTCGCGCCGGCCCGCCGCCTCGCCATAGGCGGCGAGGAACAGGCCCACCATGAACAGCGTGTCGTCCCAAAGCTCGCCCGCGTTGATCCTGTCCGAGACATCGTGCTGGAACCCGCCTTCCTCGGTCCTTGGCGCGGTCGCGACGAACCGGTCGGCCCAGTCGGCCAATATGGCCTGCCAGCGCGGATCGCGGGTCTCGCGCCATAGCAGCGTCAGCGCCAGCATCGGCGCGGTGGTGTTGACGTTCTGCCCCGGCAGCCCGGCCGCGATCCGGCGCGCGTACCAGTCCTCAAGGATCGCGCGCAGCCGGTCGTCGCGCCCGTCCCGCCACAGCCGGGCGAGGCCGTAAAGCCCCACGCCCTGCGGCCATTCCCAGCTGTCGAAACTGATGTAGTCGCCCGGGCTGCCGTCGAGATTGGGTTCGTCGAACCGGCCGTCGTGGCGCAGCCCGGTCATGCCCGCGACAAGCCGCGCAAGGCACAGCCGCAACCGATCGCCCGCCAGCGCCATGATTCCTCCCGCGTCTCCCGCGCCGATCACAGCGAAAGACGGCCCCCGGCACAATCCCAAACTGCAGGGCCCTTCCGCCGCGCGCCGGAACCGGGCACTGTGGCGGCCGAGCCATGGGAGACCCGGGATGCGCAACGTGACGCTGGCGGCAACGCAATTCGCCTGTTCCTGGGACTTGCCGGCCAATGCCGATACCGCCGAACGGCTGGTGCGGCAGGCGGCCGCCGCGGGCGCGCAGGTGATCCTTGTGCAGGAACTCTTCGCCACGCCCTATTTCTGCCTCACCCAGGACGCCGCGCATCTCGCCCTGGCCGCGCCGATCGACGGGCACCCGCTGGTCGCGCGCTTCGCCGACCTGGCGCGCGAACTGGGCGTGGTGCTGCCGGTCTCGGTCTTCGAACGCGCGGGCGAGGCGCATTTCAATTCGGTCGCGATGGTCGATGCCGATGGCCGCGTCCTCGGCGTCTACCGCAAGAGCCACATTCCGCAAAGCCCGGGCTACGAAGAGAAATTCTACTTCTCGCCGGGCGACACCGGGTTCCGGGCCTGGGACACCGCCTTCGGCCGGATCGGGCTGGGCATCTGCTGGGACCAATGGTTCCCCGAGGCGGCGCGGGCGATGGCGCTGGCGGGGGCGGAGCTGCTGCTCTATCCCACCGCCATCGGCACGGAACCGCCGGCGCCGGACTATGACAGCCAGCCGCACTGGGAGATGACGATGCGCGGCCATGCCGCGGCCAACATCCTTCCGCTGGTCGCCGCGAACCGGGTCGGCCGCGAGGCGCAGGGCGGGCGCGAGGTCACCTTCTACGGCTCGTCCTTCATCGCCGGGCCGGACGGGCAGGTGGTGCACCGCGCCGCGCGCGACGGCGAGGCGGTGCTGACCGCGCGCTTCGACCTCGACGCGATCGGCGCCCTGCGCCGCTCCTGGGGCGTGTTCCGCGACCGCCGGACCGACCTTTACGGCGCGCTGGTCACGCTCGACGGCCGGGCCTGACCGGCCCGCCGCGATTTTGGTCGCGAAATATCCTCGGGGGGAGCCGGCGCAGCCGGCCGGGGGGCAGACGGCCCCCCGCCGCCCTTGCCGCCGCGCGGGCGCTCGGCCATCCTGCGCGCCGGTTGCAGGGGCGGGCGCGATGATTCCGGTCAGGGGATACCACGGCGAACGGGTGGCGGTGCTGGGGCTCGGCCGTTCCGGCCTTGCGGCGGCGCGGGCGCTGGCCGCCGGCGGCGCGGTGCCGCTGGTCTGGGACGACGGGTCCGAGGCGCGCGACAGGGCCGCGGCCGAGGGCTTCGCCGTGGCGGACCCGGCCCGCCCCGGCGCGCTCGACGGCGTCGCGGCGCTGGTGGTCTCGCCCGGCATCCCGCATCTCTATCCCGCGCCGCATCCCGCGATCGCCGCCGCGCTGGATCGCGGCGTGCCGGTCGACAACGACGTGGGCCTGTTCTTTCGCTCCTTCGCGACACCGGCCTGGGAGCGGATGGACCGGGTGCCGAAGGTCGTGGCCGTCACCGGATCGAACGGCAAGTCCACCACCACCGCGCTGATCGCGCATCTTCTGGCCGAGGCGGGCCGCCCGGTGCAGACCGGCGGCAACATCGGCCGCGGCGTGCTCGATCTCGATCCGGGCGCGGACGGGTCCGTCACGGTGCTGGAACTGTCCTCCTACCAGACCGACCTGGCCCGCGCGCTGACCCCTGACATCGCGGTCTTCACCAATCTCTCGCCCGACCATCTCGACCGGCACGGCGGCATGGGCGGCTATTTCGCCGCCAAGCGGCGGCTGTTTGCCGAGGGCGGGCCGGACCGCGCGGTGATCGGCGTCGACGAGGCCGAGGGCCGGTTCCTCGCCGGCCAGCTGGGGCAGGGCCCGGCCGACGACCGGGTGATCCGGATCTCGGCGGGCCGGAAGCTGGGGGATTTCGGCTGGTCGGTCTTCGCCCGCAAGGGGTTTCTGGCCGAGTGGCGCAAGGGCCGGCAGCTGGCCTCGGTCGATCTGCGCGGCATCGCCGGGCTGCCCGGCGCGCACAATCACCAGAACGCCTGCGCCGCCTGGGCCGCGGCCCGTGCGCTGGGCCTCGCCCCGCGCGAGATCGAGGCCGGGCTGGCCAGCTTCGCCGGCCTGCCGCATCGCAGCCAGCACCTGCGCGACCGTCGCGGCGTGGCCTTCGTCAACGACAGCAAGGCCACGAATGTCGAGGCCGCGGCCCGCGCACTGGCGGCCTTCCCCAAGGTCCGCTGGATCGCCGGCGGGCTGGGCAAGGAGGGCGGTATCGCCGCGCTGGCGCCGGCGCTGGCCCATGTCGTCAAGGCCTACCTGATCGGCCATTCGGCGCGCGACTTCGCGCTGCAACTGGGCCAGACCCCGCACGAGATCTGCGAGACGATGGACCGCGCCGTGGCCCGCGCCGCCGCCGAGGCCGAACCGGGCGAGACCGTGCTGCTGGCCCCCGCCGCGGCAAGCTTCGACCAGTACCCCGATTTCGAGAAGCGCGGCGAGGATTTCGCCCGCCGCGTCGCGGCGCTGCCGGACTGAGCCGGGCCGGCCGCGGCCTCAGCCGACGCTGGCCGCGGTCTCGGCCAGCAGCGTGGCCGAGGCGCGCAGCGCCTCGGTCTCGGCCGCGTCGAGGTCCGGCATCAGGTCGGCCGTGACCCCGGCCGCACCGAGAACCCGCGGCAGCGACAGCGCCACCGGCCCGACGCCCGCCACCTCCGGCGTCACGATCGAGACCGACAGCACCGCGCCCTCGTCGCCGGCGATCGCGCGCACGATCCGCGCCAGCCCGGCGCCGATCCCGTGCCATGTCGCGCCCTTGCCGGCGATGATCCGGTAGGCGGCGCGGCGCACCCCGTCGTCGATCGCCGCGCGCACGGTGTCGGTGATCGGCGCGCCGACCTGCGCGGCGAAGGCGCGGATCGGCACCGACCCGGCCCGCGCCGCCGTCCAGGACAGAACCTCGCTGTCGCCATGCTCGCCCAGCACATAGGCATGCACCGATTGCGGCGCGATGCCCAGATGCGCGCCCAGCAGGCTGCGGAACCGCGCGGTATCGAGGATCGTGCCCGACCCGATCACCCGCGCCGGCGGCAGGCCCGACAGCCGCGTCGCGATGTCGGTCATCACGTCGACCGGGTTGGTGGCGACCAGCAGGATCGCATCGGCGGCGACCCGGCGGACATGGCCGATGACCTCGGAAAACACCGCGGCATTGCGCGACAACAGCGCCAGCCGGGTTTCGCCCGGCCTTTGCGACACGCCGCAGGCCAGGATCACCACGCCGGCCCCGGCGAGATCCGCCCAGTCGCCGGCGCGGACCCGGGCGGCGCGGCCGAAGGGCACGGCATGCGAGATATCCTCTGCCTCCGCCCGCGCCCGCGCCGCGTCGCGGTCGACCAGCACCACCTCGCGCGCGCCGCCGGTCAGCGCCAGCGCGAAGCCCGCCGCGCTGCCGACCATTCCCACCCCGACGATTCCGACCTTCATCGCACCCTCCGCACCGTTTCCCGCCGATCCTAGCAGCCCGGCCGCCACCGGGCACGATCTAGCGCTGGAATCGGCGCGAAAATCCGGCTAGTCTCGTCGCCAGACCCGGAAAACGGGCAGACGGGCAGACGAGGCGGCTTCATGACCGAGATGGTGTTCGGCACCCAGGCGGTGCGCGCGGGCGATCCGATCCTTCCGCGCTGGTGGCGCACGATCGACCGCTGGACGCTGCTGTGCGTGCTGGCGCTGTTCGGCATCGGCATGCTGCTGGGCCTCGCCGCCTCGCCGCCGCTGGCGGAAAAGAACGGGTTCCAGCCGTTCCACTACGTTCAGCGCCAGGCGGTATTCGGGGCCGCGGCTTTCGTGGTGATGCTGCTGGTGTCGATGATGTCGCCCCGGCAGGTGCGGCGGATCGGCGTGCTGGGCTTCGTGCTGGCCTTCGTGGCGCTGGCACTGCTGCCGGTCTTCGGCACCGATTTCGGCAAGGGCGCGGTGCGCTGGTACTCGCTGGGCTTCGGCAGCTTCCAGCCCTCGGAATTCCTCAAGCCCTGTTTCGTGATCCTCGCGGCCTGGCTGATGGCGGCCAGCCAGGAAATCGGCGGGCCGCCGGGCAAGTCGTGGTCGCTGATCCTTGCGGGTGTGATCGCACTGTTCCTCGCTCTGCAGCCCGATTTCGGGCAGGCGGCGCTGGTGCTGTTTTCCTGGGGCGTGATCTACTTCGTCGCCGGCGCGCCGTTCCTGCTGCTGACGCTGCTGGCCGGGGTGGCGGTGGCCGGCGGGATGCTGGCCTACAATTCGTCGGAACATTTCGCGCGCCGGATCGACGGCTTCCTCAGCCCCGAGGTCGATCCCCGCACCCAGCTGGGCTATGCGACCAACGCGATCCAGGAGGGTGGGTTCTTCGGCGTCGGCGTCGGCGAGGGCACCGTGAAGTGGTCGCTGCCCGATGCCCATACCGATTTCATCATCGCCGTCGCGGCTGAGGAATACGGGCTGGTGCTGGTGCTCGCGATCATCGGGCTTTACGCGGTGATCACCTCGCGCGCGCTGTTTCGGCTGATGCGCGAGCGCGACCCGTTCATCCGGCTGGCCGGGGCGGGGCTGGCCTGCGCCTTCGGCGTTCAGGCGCTGATCAACATGGGCGTTGCGGTCCGGCTTCTGCCGGCCAAGGGCATGACGCTGCCCTTCGTGTCCTACGGCGGATCGTCGGTGATCGCCTCGGGGCTGGCGCTGGGGATGCTGCTGGCGCTGACCCGGACCCGGCCGCAGGGCGGGATCGGCGACATCCTGCTCAAGCAGCGGGGCGGATCGTGGCGCGGACAAGACAGCTGATCATCGCCGCCGGCGGCACCGGCGGCCACATGTTCCCCGCGCAGGCGCTGGCCGAGGCGATGCTGGCGCGCGGCTGGCGCGTGGTGCTGATGACCGATGCGCGCGGCGCCCGCTACGCCGGCGGCTTTCCCGATGCCGTCGAGATCGTCGAGGTCGCGGCGGCGACCTTCGCGCGCGGCGGGGCGCTGGCGAAGGCGGCGGTGCCGGTCCGGCTGGGCGCCGGGGTGGTCGCGGCGCTGGCGCGGATGGCGCGGACCCGGCCCGACGTGGTGGCGGGCTTCGGCGGCTACCCGTCGATCCCGGCGCTGGCGGCGGCGGTGCTGTTGCGGGTGCCGCGGATCATCCATGAACAGAACGGCGTGCCCGGCGAGGTCAACCGCCGCTTCGCGACCCGTGTGCAGGCCTTCGCCTGCGGCACCTGGCCCTGCGCCCTGCCGGCCGGCGTGACGGCCGAGCATACCGGAAACCCGGTGCGCGCGGCGGTGCGCGACCGCGCCGGCGCGCCCTACATCCCGCCGGGCGACTACCCGATGAACCTGCTGATCCTTGGTGGCAGCCAGGGCGCGCGGATCCTGTCGGACGCGGTGCCCGCGGGCCTTGCCGCGCTGCCCGAGGCGCTGCGCGGCCACCTGCGCGTCGCCCACCAGGCCCGGCCCGAGGATGTGGCGCGCGCGGTGGCCGCCTATGACGCGGCCGGCATCGCGGCCGAGGTGCGGCCGTTCTTCGACGACATTCCCCGCCGGCTGAGCGAGGCGCAGCTGGTCATCGCCCGTGCCGGCGCCTCCACCGTGGCGGAACTGGGGGTGATCGGCCGGCCCGCGATCCTCGTGCCCTTCGCCGCGGCGCTGGCCGATCACCAGACCGCCAATGCCCGCGCGCTGGTCGAGGCCGGGGCGGCGATCATGATCCCCGAATCGCGGCTGACGCCCGAGGCCCTTGCACAGGCCGCCGAAACCGTGCTTTCCCGGCCCGACGCGGCGGTGCGGATGGCGCATGCCGCGCTCGCCCAGGCCGTGCCGGATGCCACCGAACGGCTGGTCGGAATCGTGGAACGGGTGGCGGAAGGATCGGCGACAGAATGAACGCGGCGACGAAACTGCCCGGCGAACTGGGGCCCATCCATTTCGTCGGCATCGGCGGGATCGGCATGTCCGGCATCGCCGAGGTGCTGATCACGCTGGGCTACCGGGTGCAGGGATCGGATCTCAAGTCCTCGAAGATCACCGACCGGCTCGCGTCGCTCGGCGCGGTGATCTTCGAAGGCCAGCGGGCGGAAAACATCGGCGAGGCGGCGGTGATCGTGATCTCGTCGGCGATCAAGCCGGGCAACCCGGAACTGGAAGAGGCGCGGCGCCGCAAGCTGCCCGTGGTGCGCCGGGCCGAGATGCTGGCCGAGCTGATGCGGCTGAAATCGAACATCGCGGTCGGCGGCACACATGGCAAGACGACGACGACGACGATGGTCGCCACCTTGCTGGACCGGGGCGGGTTCGATCCGACCGTGATCAACGGCGGGATCATCCATGCCTACGGGTCGAACGCGCGGGCGGGCGCGGGCGAATGGATGGTGGTGGAGGCCGACGAAAGCGACGGCAGCTTCAACCGCCTGCCGGCCACCATCGCGATCGTCACCAATATCGACCCCGAGCACATGGAGCACTGGGGCACGATCGAGGCGCTGCGCCAGGGGTTTCACGATTTCGTCTCGAACATCCCGTTCTACGGTCTGGCCGTCTGCTGCACCGACCACCCCGAGGTGCAATCGCTGGTCGGCCGGATCGCCGACCGGCGGGTGACGACCTTCGGCTTCAACGCCCAGGCCGACGTGCGCGCGGTGAACCTGCGCTACGAGGCCGGCGTGGCGCGGTTCGACGTGGCCTTGCAGGGCGAGGGGCCCGACGGCCGGATCGAGGACATGAGCCTGCCGATGCCGGGCGATCACAACGTCTCGAACGCGCTGGCCGCGATCGCCGTCGCCCGGCATCTGGGCATGAAGAAGGACGAGATCCGCGCCGCGCTGGCGGCCTTCGGCGGGGTGAACCGGCGCTTCACCAGGGTCGGCGAGGTGCTGGGCGGGGTGACCGTGATCGACGATTACGGCCATCACCCGGTGGAAATCGCGGCGGTGCTGAAGGCGGCGCGGCAGGCGGTGGCGGGCAATGCCGCGGCGCGCGTCATCGCGGTGCACCAGCCGCATCGCTATTCCCGGCTGTCGACGCTGTTCGAGGATTTCTGCACCTGTTTCAACGAGGCCGATGTCGTCGCCATCGCCGAGGTCTACGGCGCCGGCGAGGCGCCGATTCCCGGCGCGGACCGTGACGCGCTGGTCGCCGGGCTGATCTCGCACGGGCATCGCCACGCCCGCGCGATTCTCGACGAGAAAGACCTCGCGCGGCTGGTGCGCGAACAGGCGCGGCCCGGCGATATCGTGGTTTGTCTGGGCGCCGGCACGATTTCGGCTTGGGCGAACGGGCTGCCGGCGCGACTCGGCGAAAATTGAGCGCAGATGGTGCTTGCGCGCGCGAAGCGTTCGGGCAAACTGTCCACAGGTGGGGGCAAAGCGGCCGCAAAGGGTCGCGGCCGAACCGTTGCCGCGGGGGGCACATGGGGTACGCGCTGATCTTGGCCTGTCTGTGGGCGATCGCGGCCAACGTGATCGCGCTGTTTCCGTCGCGCCGCCAGCACTGGCCGGCGGCCTATGTGCTGATCGCGGTCGGTGTTCCGATCCTCGGCTACGTCACCTACGAGAACGGCCCCTGGGTCGGGCTGCTGGTGCTGGCCGCCGGCGCCTCGATGCTGCGCTGGCCGGTGGTCTACGCGCTGCGCTGGCTGCGCGACCTGATGCCGGATCGCCGGTCGGAGCCCGAAAAGGCGACGGACGCCGCGGAATGACGCGGCGGGCCGGCCCGCCCTGTCTGGCCTCCGCGCCGGTTCCCCGCTAGACGGGGGGCATGCCCGACTGGCCCGACCGCAGATGACCGACCTTGCCGCCCTGCCGCAGGTGCGCGGCACGCTCACCCCGAACCGGCCGCTGGCCGATCTGACATGGCTGCGCGTCGGCGGGCCGGCGGACTGGCTGTTCCAGCCGGCGGACGCCGCCGATCTCGCCGCCTTCCTCGCCGCGCTTCCCGCCGATGTGCCGGTCTTCGCGATGGGCGTGGGGTCGAACCTGATCGTGCGCGATGGCGGGCTACGCGGCGTGGTGATCCGGCTGGGGCGGGGTTTCAGCGCAATCGAGGTTGCCGGTCGCCGCGTCACCGCCGGGGCGGCCGCGCTGGATGCCCATGTCGCGCGGCGCGCCGCCGAGGCCGGGGTGGACCTGACCTTCCTGCGCACCATCCCCGGCACGATCGGCGGCGCGGTGCGGATGAACGCGGGCTGCTACGGCAGCTATGTCGCCGACGTGCTGGTCGAGGCAAGCGCGATCACCCGCGACGGCCGGCAGGTGGTGCTGTCGCCGGCCGAGCTGCGGCTGGCTTATCGCCAGAGCGCCTTGCCCGAGGGCTGGGTGCTGACCTCGGCCAGTTTCGAGGGCCCGGCCGGCGACCCGGCGGACCTGGCCCGGCGGATGGCGGCGCAACTGGCCCGGCGCGACGAAAGCCAGCCGGTGAAGGACCGCACCGCGGGATCGACCTTCCGCAACCCGGCCGGCTTTTCCTCGACCGGGCGGGCCGACGACGTGCATGATCTGAAGGCCTGGAAACTGATCGAGGCGGCCGGGATGCGCGGCGCCCGCCGGGGCGGGGCGCGGATGTCGGACAAGCACGCCAACTTCCTCACCAATACCGGCGGCGCGACGGCGGCGGAGCTGGAAGGGCTGGGCGAGGAGGTTCGAAAAAGGGTTTTGCAGCATTCCGGAATCCCGCTAGAATGGGAAATCATGCGGGTGGGCGATCCGAAGGCGGAGTGATGCCGCCGGGCCCGGCCCGCGAAAGACAAGAAAGACCAAGGGCAGGGCCGAAGGCCCGAACCCGGTGAGGCAGCGGGCCGGCGGTGGCCCCGACAACCAAGAGGGCCGGCAACGGCCCCGAAAGGCAGACGTGGCGGGTGTGTCGAGCAGGGCATCCCACCGTGTGGCGGTATTGATGGGCGGACCCTCGGCCGAGCGCGAGGTGTCGCTCGTCTCCGGGCGCGACTGCGCCCGCGCGCTGCGCACGGCGGGTTTCGATATGATCGAGGTCGATGCCGGCCCCGATCTTCCCGCGCGCCTCGCCGAGCTTTCCCCCGATTGCTGTTTCAATGCGCTGCATGGCCGCTGGGGCGAGGACGGCTGCGTGCAGGGGATGCTGGAATGGCTGCGCATCCCCTATACCCATTCCGGCGTTCTGGCCTCGGCGCTGGCGATGGACAAGGCGCGCGCCAAGGAGGTGTTCCGCGCCGCCGGGCTGGCGGTGGCCGAAAGCCGGCTGGCCTGCGCCGCCGAGGTCGAAGGGCGCCACGTCCTGCCGCCGCCCTATGTCGTCAAGCCGAACAACGAGGGCTCGTCCGTCGGCGTCTACATCGTGCACGAGGCGGCCAACGCGCCGCCGAAACTGGGCCCCGAGATGCCCGATGTGGTGATGGTCGAGGCCTATGTGCCGGGCCGGGAACTTACCGTCAGCGTGATGGGTGACCGGGCGCTCGCCGTGACCGAGATCGTGACCGAGGGCTGGTACGACTACCATGCGAAATACACGCCGGGCGGCTCGCACCACGTGCTGCCGGCCGACCTGCCCGCAGAGATCGCCGGGGCCTGCGGCGAGATGGCGCTGGCCGCGCACCGGGCGCTGGGCTGCCGCGGCCTGTCGCGCGCCGATTTCCGCTGGGACGAGGCCCGCGGCCGCGCCGGGCTGATCCTGCTGGAGGTCAATACCCAGCCGGGGATGACGCCGACCTCGCTGTCGCCCGAACAGGCCGCCCATGCCGGGATCGATTTTCCCGCGCTGTGCCGCTGGATCGTGGAGGACGCCTCGTGCAACCGCTAGGCCCCGAGGGCGGCGCCGCGCGCCGCGATCCCGCCCCCAGCCGGATCGAGTACCGGCTGAACCGGCTGTGGCTGACCCCGGCGGTGCGGCTGGCGGTGCGGCTGGGGCTGCCGGCGCTGGCGGTGGCGGGCGCGCTGGGGTTGTGGCTGGGCGATGCCGACCGGCGGTCGGACCTGTACGACCGCTATGTCGATCTGCGCCGCGAGATCGAGGAACGGCCCGAATTCCTTGTCTCGGCGCTGGCGGTCGACGGCGCCTCGCCCGAGGTCGCGCAGGCGATCCGCGAGATGATGCCGGTCAACCTGCCGATCTCGTCCTTCCATCTCGACCTCGATGCGCTGCGCGCCGTGGTGGCGGAGCTGGACGCGGTGGCGGCGGCCGAGGTGCGGGTGCGCCCCGGGGGCATCCTGCAGGTGCGGGTGACCGAACGGGTGCCCGCGGCGATCGTGCAACGCGCCGGCCGGCTCGACCTTGTCGATCGCGGCGGGCACCGGGTGGCAACGCTGACCGAGCGCGCCGCGCGCGCCGACCTGCCGGTGATCGCCGGCGCGGGGGCGGAGGCGGCGGTGGCCGAGGCGCTGGCGCTGGCGGCGGCGGCGGGGCCGGTGCGGGACCGGCTGCGCGGTTTCGTGCGGGTGGGCGAGCGGCGCTGGGACGCGGTGTTCGACCGCGACCAGCGCATCCTGTTGCCCGAGGAGGGCGCGGTGGCGGCGCTGGAACGCGCCGTCGCGCTCGATCTCGCGGCCGATCTCCTGGCCCGCGATGTCGCCGTGGTGGATTTGCGCATGGCCGGTCGGCCGACCCTGCGGCTGACCGCCGACGCGCTTGAGGATTATCGCCAGATCAAGGGTTTGAGCACCGAGGTTTCCGGACAATGACTGATCTCTACCATTCCCAGCGATCGATGCGCGCGCTGCGCCGCGCGGCCCTGCAACGCGGCGTGGTCGCCGTTCTCGACATCGGATCGTCGAAGATCGCCTGCCTCGTGCTGCGCTTCGAGGGGCCCGACGTGGGCGCGGCCAACGCGCCGCTTGCCGGGCAGTCGAGCTTTCGGGTGATCGGCGCGGCGACGACCCGCTCGCGCGGCGTGCGGTTCGGCGAGATCGAGGCGATGGGCGAGACCGAGCGCGCGATCCGCACCGCGGTGCAGGGTGCCCAGAAGATGGCCGGGCTGCGCGTCGATCACGTCATCGCCTGCTTTTCCGGCGCGCGGCCGCGCAGCTACGGGCTCGACGGCGAGGTCGCGCTGGCCGAGGGGCCGGTCAGCGAACGCGACATCGCGCGGGTGCTGGCGGCCTGCGACCTGCCCGATTTCGGCCAGGGCCGCGAGGTGCTGCACGCCCAGCCGGTGAACTTCGCGCTCGACCATCGCAGCGGGCTGGGCGACCCGCGCGGCCAGGTCGGCAACCGGCTGGCCGTCGACATGCACCTGCTGACGGTCGAGACGGCGGCGGTGGAACACCTGCTGCATGCCGTGCGGCGCTGCGACCTCGATCTCGCGGGGCTCGCCTCCTCGGCCTATGTGGCGGGGCTGGCCAGCCTCGTGGAAGACGAACAGGAGCTTGGCGCGGCCTGCATCGACATGGGCGGCGGCGCGACCGGCCTGTCGATCTTCCTGAAAAAGCACATGATCTACGCCGACGCGGTGCGGATGGGCGGCGATCACGTCACCGCCGACATCGCCCGCGGCCTGCAGGTCTCGGCCGCCACGGCGGAACGGATCAAGACCTTCTACGGCGGCGTCGTCGCCACCGGCATGGACGACCGCGAGATGGTCGAGATCGGCGCCGATACCGGCGACTGGGACAAGGATCGCCGCAAGGTTTCCCGCGCCGAACTGATCGGGATCATGCGGCCGCGGGTCGAGGAGATCCTCGAAGAGGTCCGCGCCCGGCTGGAGGCGGCGGGTTTCGAAAGCCTGCCGGGCCAGCAGGTGGTGCTGACCGGCGGCGCGAGCCTCATCCCCGGTCTCGACGGGCTGGCGGCGCGGATCCTCGGCCAGCAGGTGCGGCTGGGCCGGCCGATGCGGGTGCAGGGGCTGCCGCAGGCCGCCACCGGGGCGGGATTCGCCGCCGCGGTGGGCCTCGCGCTGTTTGCCGCGCACCCGCAGGACGAATGCTGGGACTTCGAGATGCCCGCCGAGCGATATCCCGCGCGATCGTTGCGCCGGGCGGTGAAATGGTTCAGGGAGAACTGGTGACCGCAATATCCGGTGGATATCGGCAACATGCTGCTGGAGGGCTCTGTCCCTTCGCCGGATTTTGTGTTTTTTGAGTGACCGAACCGACGTGAATCGTTAGTGTTTCGGAAATTGGGGAATCCGCAGCCCCCGCGCGGGCGGGGCCGGGCAGGACACAGGCGGCAGACATGACATTGAACCTGATGGTGACGAACGAGCACGAGGAACTGAAGCCCCGGATCACGGTCTTCGGCGTCGGCGGCGCCGGGGGCAATGCGGTCAACAACATGATCGACAAGCAGCTGCAGGGCGTCGAGTTCGTCGTTGCGAACACCGATGCGCAGGCGCTCCAGCAAAGCCGGTCCTCGGCCCGCGTGCAGCTGGGTGTGAAGGTGACCGAGGGGCTGGGCGCGGGGGCGCGGCCCTCGGTCGGCGCGGCGGCGGCCGAGGAAACGATCGAGCAGATCGTCGATCATCTCGCCGGGGCGCATATGTGCTTCATCACAGCGGGGATGGGCGGCGGCACCGGCACCGGCGCGGCGCCGATCATCGCGCAGGCGGCGCGCGAACTGGGGGTTCTCACCGTCGGGGTGGTGACCAAGCCGTTCCAGTTCGAGGGCGGCAAGCGGATGCGGCTGGCCGAGTCGGGGATCGAGGCGCTGCAGAAGGTGGTCGACACGCTGATCATCATCCCCAACCAGA
>CAYUXM010000010.1:3685-28497 GCA_964448765.1 uncultured Rhodobacterales bacterium | reverse complement strand
CGAGGCGCGGCGGCCGGACCTGCGCTGGCCCCTGCCCGAGCGGATGGCCGAGCGGCTGACCGGCGCGCGGGTCGGGCGCCTGCGGCGCCGGTCGAAATACATCCTCGCCGATCTGTCCACGGGCGAGACGCTGCTGATCCACCTGGGCATGTCCGGCCGGATGCTGATTTCCGGCGTGGCGGTGGGGGAGTTTCACCACCCGCAGGCGGTGGCCGGCAAGCACGACCACGTGATCCTCGACATGGCGGGCGGGGCCCGGATCACCTTCAACGACGCGCGCCGCTTCGGCGCGATGGACCTGATGCCGACGGGGCGGGAGGCCGACCACTGGCTGCTGAAGGGGCTGGGGCCGGAACCCTTCGGCAACGATTTCCACGAGGACTACCTCGTGGCGCGGCTCGCGGGGCGGCAGATGCCGGCCAAGGCGGCGCTGCTGGACCAGCGGATCGTCGCGGGGCTGGGCAACATCTATGTCTGCGAGGTGCTGCACCGCGCGCGCATCCATCCCCGCCGCCGGGCCGGCCGGATCGCCGCGGCGCGGGTGGCGGGGATGGTGCCGATCATCCGGCAGGTGCTGGCCGAGGCGATCGAGGCGGGCGGGTCGTCCTTGCGCGACTACCGGCAGGCCGACGGCGAGCTGGGCTATTTCCAGCATGCTTTCCGGGTCTACGACCGCGAGGGCCGGCCCTGCCCCGAACCCGGCTGCCGCGGCACGATCCGGCGGATCGTGCAATCGGGCCGGTCAAGCTTCTATTGCCCCGCCTGCCAGAGATGACTTGATCCAGCGCGCCACCCTGCGTAGGAGTCGGCCCCGGTTCGCCAAAGGATGCCACCATGGCCTATGAAACGCTGATCGTGGAAATCGAGGACGAGGTCGCGCTGATCCGCCTCAACCGGCCCGACGCGCTCAACGCGCTGAATTCCAAGCTGCTGGGCGAACTGGCCAAGGCCGTCGCGGCGGCCGAAGCCGACGAAAAGGTCCGCTGCATCGTGCTGACCGGGTCGGAAAAGGCCTTCGCCGCGGGCGCCGACATCAAGGAGATGTCGGGCAAGAGCTTCGTCGATGTCTTCGGCGCGGACCTGTTCCAGCCCGAGACCGCGGTGATCAAGCGCTGCCGCAAGCCGATCATCGCCGCCGTGGCGGGCTATGCGCTGGGCGGCGGCTGCGAACTGGCGATGCTGTGCGATTTCATCATCGCCGCCGACAATGCCAAGTTCGGGCAGCCGGAAATCAACCTCGGCGTCATCGCCGGCATCGGCGGCACCCAGCGGCTGACGCGTTTCGTCGGCAAGTCCAAGGCGATGGAGATGCACCTGACCGGCCGCTTCATGGACGCCGCCGAGGCCGAGCGGTCCGGCCTTGTCAGCCGGGTCGTGCCGGCCGCCAAGCTGGTCGGCGAGGCGACGGGAACCGCCCGCAAGATCGCCGAAAAATCGTTGATCGCGACGATGGCCGCCAAGGAAGCGGTCAACCGCGCCTACGAGACGACGCTGGAAGAGGGGCTTCTGTTCGAACGCCGGCTGTTCCATTCGCTGTTCGCGACCGAGGACCAGACCGAAGGCATGCAGGCCTTCCTCGAGAAGCGCGAGGCGCAGTTCCGCGACCGCTGATCGCGGCCCGCGCGACGCCCGGATTTTCGCCGCGCCGGATGTTGACAGGGCCGCGACTCGGCCCTAGAAGCGCGGCTTCAGATTACCCGAACCGAAAACCGGAACCGATACATGGCCAATACGCCCCAGTCCAAGAAGCGCGCCCGCCAGAACGAGCGGCGCTACGCCGTGAACAAGGCGCGCCGCTCGCGGATCCGTACGTTCCTGCGCAAGGTCGAAGAGGCGATCGCCACCGGAAATGCCGAAGCGGCCGTCGCCGCGCTGCGCGCCGCCCAGCCGGAACTGGCCCGCGGCGTGACCAAGGGCGTGCTGCACAAGAACACGGTGGCCCGCAAGATGTCGCGCCTGAACGCGCGGGTGAAGTCGCTGGCCGTCTGACGCGTCCAGCCCGATCCGCCTTCGAAAGGCGCGGCCCCGGCCGCGCCTTTCGCGTTTTCGGACTGTGCTTTCCGACACTGCGGCAGCCCTGCATCGGGTTCGGGATTCGGTCCGGCAAAGGCCGAGTCAAGCGTGAAGTTCTGTTGCGGCCGCGCGCGGGCAGTTGCTAGCGTCCTTGTGCGATTCACGTCGTCTTGGGGGGACATGCTAGGCCCCCGGGCCCGTTCGCGGCATTGCACCTTGGGTGCGGCCTTGCGGCGCGGCCCGGCTGTCAGCCGGTGATCCGGCAGGGGTAGGGTTTGTCTGACCGTTGGCGGAAGGGGTTCCGCATTCGGTCATGTCTGTTGCACCTGTCCGACCGGGCTTGAGCCCGGCCACGGACGGCTTGTTCTGTTCCCTAGCGTCCAGTCGGATGGCGCCGCGGGGTCGATCGATCCCGCGACGTGTCCGCCGGAGGCCTCAAGACCCGGCGTGTCGCGATAGAACGGCACGAGGCACGGCCATACCGGTCCGTCTGCCATCCAGAAGGTTGGGCGCAGGATAATGAACGAAGATACCTGGGATCAGGTTTGCAACGAGTTGAAGAAGACGATTGGCAAGAACAACTTCGTCACCTGGATCGAACCTCTGCGGCTGTCGGGCCTGCGCGACGGGATCGCGCGGTTCGAGGTGCCGACGAGCTTCATGGGCGACTGGGTCGCCCGGAACTACTCCGAACAGATCCGCCAGCAGCTTGCCAAAATCGGCGAGTCCGTCGACCGGGTGGAGTTTCACCTGCCCACGACGCGGCCGGCCCCTGCCGGCAAGCCGGGCCCGGCCAAGCGTGCCGGCGCGCGCCGGACATCGGCGCCGCTGCGGCCGGGCGACGAGGCCGACCTGCCCGGCGCGCCGCTCGACGCGCGGTTCACCTTCGACAGTTTCGTCGTCGGCAAGCCCAACGAACTGGCCCATGCCGCCGCGCGGCGGGTGGCCGAGGGCGGGCCGGTCACGTTCAACCCGCTGTTCCTTTACGGCGGGGTCGGGCTGGGCAAGACCCACCTGATGCACGCCATCGCGCACGAGTTGCAGACCCGCAGCCCGGAACTGCGGGTGCTCTACCTGTCCGCGGAACAGTTCATGTACCGCTTCGTTCAGGCGCTGCGGGAAAAACAGATCATGGATTTCAAGGGCCTGTTTCGGTCGGTCGACGTGCTGATGGTCGATGACGTGCAGTTCATCGCCGGCAAGGAATCCACGCAGGAGGAATTCTTCCACACCTTCAACGCGCTGGTGGACCAGAACAAGCAGATCGTGATTTCGGCCGATCGCGCGCCCGGCGAGATCAAGGATCTCGAGGACCGGATCAAGAGCCGGCTGCAATGCGGCCTCGTCGTCGACCTGCATCCCACCGACTACGAGCTTCGGCTGGGCATCCTGCAGCAGAAGGCCGATCACTACCGCCAGCAATACGGCGGGCTTTCGGTGGCCGAGGGGGTGCTGGAATTCCTCGCCCACCGGATCACCACGAACGTGCGGGTGCTGGAGGGCGCTTTGACCCGGCTGTTCGCCTTCGCCAGCCTCGTCGGGCGCGAGATCACGCTCGACCTCGCGCAGGATTGCCTTGCCGACATCCTGCGCGCCTCGGACCGCAAGGTGACCGTCGAAGAGATCCAGCGCCGGGTGAGCGAGCATTACAACATCCGCCTGTCGGACATGATCGGGCCGAAGCGGCTGCGCGCCATCGCGCGGCCGCGGCAGATCGCGATGTATCTGGCCAAGCAGATGACCACCCGCTCGCTGCCGGAAATCGGCCGCCGCTTCGGCGGGCGCGACCACACCACGATCATGCACGGCATCCGCAAGATCGAGGAGCTGAAGTCCACCGACAGCCAGCTGGCCGAGGATCTCGAACTCCTGCGCCGGCTGCTGGAGGCCTGAGGCCGCGGTCCGCGGGCGGGCTTGACGCCCCCCGCGTCTCGCCCCACAGTCCCGAAAACTGTTGTTCCGGCGGAAAAACCGGCTAGGTTCTTCCTCCCGGCAGTTTGGGGGACGAGGATGAAGATCAGTATCGAACGCGCCGCACTTCTGAAGGCCGTCGGGCAGGCGCAATCGGTCGTGGAGCGGCGCAACACGATCCCGATCCTCGCCAATGTGCTGATCGAGGCCGAGGGCGAGCAGGTGTCGTTCCGGGCCACCGATCTCGACATCGAGGTGGTCGATCGCGCGCCGGCGATGGTCGAACGCGCCGGGGCCACCACGGTTTCGGCCGTCACCCTGCACGAGATCGTGCGCAAGCTGCCCGACGGCGCGCTGGTGCAGCTGGCCGACGACGGGGTGGCGGGCCGGCTTTCGGTGCAGGCCGGGCGGTCGCATTTCTCGCTCGCCACACTGCCGAAGGAAGATTTCCCGGTGATGGCCTCGTCGGAATACGCGGCCAATTTCACCGCGCCGGCGCAGGTGCTGCGGCGTCTGTTCGACAAGTCGAAATTCGCGATCTCGACGGAAGAGACGCGCTACTACCTCAACGGCGTCTACATGCATGTCGCCGAGGGCGAGGACGGCGCGGTGCTGCGCTGCGTCGCGACCGACGGCCACCGCCTGGCCCGGATCGACGCGGAGCTGCCCGAAGGCGCGCAGGGCATGCCGGGCGTGATCGTGCCGCGCAAGACGGTGGGCGAGTTGCGCAAGCTGCTGGACGAGGACGACACCGCGATCGCCGTCTCGGTCTCGGAAACCAAGGTGCGCTTCGCCACGCCCGACATCATGCTGACCTCGAAGGTGATCGACGGCACCTTCCCCGACTATTCCCGCGTGATCCCGACCGGCAATACCCGCCGGCTGGAGGTCGATGCGCAGGACTTCGCCAAGGCGGTGGACCGGGTGGCCACCGTGTCTTCGGAACGCTCGCGCGCGGTGAAGCTGCAGCTTGACGAGGATCGGCTGGTCCTGTCGGTCAACGCGCCCGACGCCGGCGCGGCGGAAGAGGAACTGGCCGTCGCCTATGGCGACGAGCGGCTGGAGATCGGCTTCAACGCCAAGTACCTGCTGGAGATCGCCAGCCAGGTCGACCGCGAGAACGCGGTCTTCCTGTTCAACTCCTCCGGCGATCCGACGCTGATGCGCGAGGGCGACGATACCAGCGCCGTCTATGTCGTGATGCCGATGCGGGTGTGACGACCGTCGCGCCGGGGGCGCTGCCCCCGGACCCCCGGGATACTTGATGACCAAAACGAGGTGGGGCGGGTGATCCTGACGGAGCTTCGCCTGAACCATTTTCGCAGCCACGCCGCCTTGCGGCTGGCGCCCGACGCGCGGCCGGTGGCGATCTTCGGGCCGAACGGCGCGGGCAAGACCAATATCCTCGAGGCGATATCGCTGCTGTCGCCCGGCCGCGGCCTGCGCCGGGCGGCGCCGGACGACCTGATGCGCCGGCCCGAGCGGCTGGGCTGGAAGATCCGGGCCGGGATCGCCGCCGGCGGCGATGCCCACGAGATCGAGACCTTCGCCGAACCGGGCCAGCCGCGCAGCGTCACGATCGACGGCAAGGCCGCGCCGCAGGCGGCGCTGGCGCGGCTGTTGCGGGTGCTGTGGCTGGTGCCGGCGATGGACCGGCTGTGGATCGAGGCGGCCGAGGGCCGGCGGCGGTTTCTGGACCGGATGACGATGAGTTTCGAGCCCGGCCATGCCGAAGCGGCGCTGGCCTGGGAAAAGGCGATGCGGGAACGCAACCGGCTGTTGCGGGAGGGCGTGCAGGATCCGGCCTGGTACGGCGCGCTGGAGGCGCAGATGGCCGAGGCCGGCGCGGCGATGCGGCTGAACCGGCTGGCCGCGCTCGACCGGCTGGAGCGGGCGCAGGCGGGGGCCGATACCGCCTTCCCGGCCGCCGCGCTGGCGCTGGTCGACCCCGCCGACGCGCCGGGGGAACCCGGCGCCGCGGCGCTGGCCGCGGCGCTGGCCGCCGGTCGCGGCCGCGACATGGCCGCGGGCCGCACGCTGGTCGGTCCGCACCGCGCCGATCTTGGCGCGCATTACGCCGAGAAGGGCATGCCGGCCGACCAGTGTTCGACGGGCGAGCAGAAGGCGTTGCTGATCTCGCTGGTGCTGGCCAATGCCCGCGCGCTGGCCGCCGAGGCCGGGCAGGCGCCGGTGCTGCTTCTCGACGAGGTCGCCGCGCATCTCGACGCCGGCCGGCGCGCCGCGCTTTATGACGAGATCTGCGCGATGGGCCTGCAGGCCTGGATGACCGGAACCGGCCCGGAACTCTTCGCCGAACTGGGCGCGCGGGCACAGCGGATCAGCCTGTCCGGGGGCGCCGGAGAGCCGGGGGCGCCGACCGCCGGCTGAGCGCCCCCCGGCCACCAAATATTGTGGTGCGAGCGTGACAATCCTACGCGGAACCCCTATAAGATGGGCATCATAAGGCGGGCGGGCGAGCATGACCGAAGAACCCCAGCAAAAGGCTGACTACGGCGCGGAATCCATCAAGGTTCTCAAGGGCCTGGAGGCGGTGCGCAAGCGGCCTGGCATGTATATCGGCGATACCGATGACGGGTCCGGCCTGCACCACATGGTCTACGAGGTCGTCGACAACGGCATCGACGAGGCACTGGCCGGCCATGCCGACCGGGTTTCGGTGACGATCCATGCCGACAGCTCGGTTTCGGTGCGCGACAACGGCCGCGGAATCCCGACCGAGATCCACAAGGAAGAGGGGGTCTCGGCCGCCGAGGTGATCATGACCCAGCTGCACGCCGGCGGAAAGTTCGACCAGAACAGCTACAAGGTCTCGGGCGGGTTGCACGGTGTCGGCGTGTCCGTCGTGAACGCGCTGTCGGACTGGCTGGAACTGCGGATCTGGCGCGGCGGCAAGGAACATGTCGCCCGGTTCGAGAACGGCGAGACCGTGGAGCCGCTGCGCGTCGTCGGCGATGCGGCGCCGGGCGAGACGGGCACCGAAGTGCGGTTTCTCGCCTCGGCCCGAACCAACCGCGAGGACGGCACGTTCTCCAACCTCGATTTCAGCTTCAAGACGCTGGAAACGCGGCTGCGGGAACTGGCGTTCCTGAATTCCGGCGTGCGGATCGTGCTGGAAGACCATCGGCCGGCCGAACCGCTGCGCAGCGACCTGTTCTACGAGGGCGGGGTGCGGGAATTCGTGCGCTATCTCGACCGCCACAAGAGCGGGCTGATGCCCGAGCCGATCTTCATCACCGGCGAACGCGGCGGCATCGGCGTCGAGGTCGCGATGTGGTGGAACGACAGCTACCACGAGACGGTGCTGCCGTTCACCAACAACATCCCGCAGCGCGACGGCGGCACCCACATGGCCGGCTTTCGCGCCGCGCTGACCCGCAGCCTGACGCGCTACGCGCAGGAAACCGGGATCGCCAAGCGCGAGAAGGTGGATTTCACCGGCGACGACGCGCGCGAGGGGCTGACCTGTGTGCTGTCGGTCAAGGTGCCGGATCCGAAGTTCTCGTCCCAGACCAAGGACAAGCTGGTGTCGTCCGAGGTGCGCCCGGCGGTGGAAACGCTGGTGGGCGAGAAGCTGGGCGAGTGGTTCGGCGAACACCCGGCCGAGGCCAAGGTGATCGTCGGCAAGATCATCGAGGCGGCGCTGGCGCGCGAGGCGGCGCGCAAGGCCCGTGAACTGACCCGGCGCAAGACGGCGATGGACGTGGCCAGCCTGCCCGGCAAGCTGGCCGACTGCCAGGAAAAGGATCCGGCGCTGTCGGAACTGTTCCTCGTCGAGGGCGACAGCGCCGGCGGTTCGGCCAAGCAGGGGCGCGAGCGCAAGAACCAGGCGGTGCTGCCCCTGCGCGGCAAGATCCTCAACGTCGAGCGCGCGCGGTTCGACCGGATGCTGTCGTCCGACCAGATCGGCACGCTGATCACCGCGCTGGGCACCGGGATCGGGCGCGACGAGTTCAGCCTCGACAAGCTGCGCTATCACAAGATCATCATCATGACCGACGCCGATGTGGATGGCGCGCATATCCGTACGCTGCTGCTGACCTTCTTCTTCCGGCAGATGCCGGACCTGATCGAGAACGGGCACCTGTTCATCGCGCAGCCGCCGCTGTTCAAGGTCGCGCGCGGCAAGTCCGAGGTCTATCTCAAGGATCAGGCCGCGCTGGAGGATTTCCTGATCGCGCAGGGCGTGGACGGGGCGATCCTGCGGCTGGGATCGGGCGAGGAGATCACCGGCGCCGATCTTGCCCGCGTCGTCGACGAGGCCCGCGTGATCCGGCGCATCCTGCAGGCCTTTCCCACCCATTACCCGGCCCATATCCTCGAACAGGCGGCGATCGCCGGCGCGCTGGTGCCCGGCCGGATCGACGCCGACGCGCAGGGCATGGCCGACCGGGTGGCGCAGCGGCTGGATCTTGTCGCGGTGGAATACGAACGCGGCTGGCAGGGCCGGCCGACGCAGGACCACGGGCTGCGTTTCGCGCGCATCCTGCGCGGGGTCGAAGAGGTCCGCACGCTCGACGGGCCGGTGCTGCGCTCGGGCGAGGCGCGGCGGCTGGCGACGCATACCGACGGCCTGCAGGAGGTCTACGGCGCCCCGGCGCGGCTTGTCCGCAAGGAGCGTGAACAGCCGATCCACGGGCCGATCGCGCTGTTGCAGGCGATCCTCGAAGAGGGCGAGAAGGGCCTGACGCTGCAGCGCTACAAGGGGCTGGGCGAGATGAACCCCGACCAGTTGTGGGAAACCACGCTGGACCCTTCCGCGCGGACGCTTCTGCAGGTGAAGATCGACGACGTGGCCGAGGCCGACGACATCTTCACCAAGCTGATGGGCGACGTGGTGGAACCGCGGCGCGAGTTCATCCAGCAAAACGCGCTGTCGGTCGAGAACCTCGATTTCTGATCGGGTTTGCGCCGGTTCCGAAATCGGCGCCCGCCACCGCCTTGTCCGCCCCGGTCTCGACATTTCCGCGCGCCGCCGCACCGGCGGGCCGGCCGGGACATCGCGGTATAAATCGGGCGTGTCCGGCATGCCGGTTTTCTTATTTTCCTGCGCATTTCCGGGCCGCTACCGTCCTGAAGCGCGCCGGTGCGCGCGCGGCGGATCGGGCGGTTCGGGCGAGGACGAAACGGTGGTCAACGACACGACAGGCAGGCCCTTGCGCGGTGCCGGGGGCGTATCCGCCGCCGAGGGCGCGGGGCACCGCGGGGCCCCCCGGCCCGGCCTGCCGGGGAGGCGGGCATGGTGATGAGGCCACACAGGGGCGCGGCGCTGCCGATCCAGCCGCGAATCCGCAAGGGCGCCTTTTTCGACGTGTCGTGGAAACACGGCTGCCGGACCTATTCGGTCTACAACCGGACCTATATCTCCAGCACCTTCTCGAACCCGGTGGACGAATACTGGAAGGTCGCCAACGAGGTGGCGATCTGGCCCGTGATGGGCGAGCGCCAGGTCGAGATCGGCGGCCCCGACGCGTTGGATTTCGTCCAGTACCTGACCCCGCGCAACATGGCGAAATGCGCCGTCGGCCAGTGCAAATACGCGCTGATCACGGCGGCCGACGGCGGCATCGTCAGCGACCCGATCATCCTGCGGCTGGCGGAAGACCGGTTCTGGCTGTCGACCTCGGACTGCGATCTGGAGCTTTGGGCGAAGGCCGTCGCCGCCCATGTCCCGATGCGGGTGACGATCCGCGACGCTCAGGTGTCGGTCATCCAGGTCCAGGGGCCGAAATCGCCGCGCCTGATGGCCAATCTCTTCGGCGAGGGCATCCTCGATCTGAAATACTACCGGGTCACCCCGGCGCCGTTCCAGGGCCACGAGCTTTTCGTCTCGCGCACCGGCTGGAGCGGGGAATTCGGCTACGAGATCTACCTGCAGAACGCCGCGCAGGGCGAGGCGCTGTTCGAGGCGTTGATGGAAGCCGGCCGCTCCTGCGGCGTGGCGCCCGGCGCGGTCAACCAGGCCCGGCGGATCGAATCCGGCATCCTGTCATGGGGGGTCGACATGACCATGGCGGAAACGCCCTTCGAGGTCGGGCTGGGCCGGCTGGTGGAGCTTGACGACACGCCGCGCTTCATCGGGCGCGAGGCGCTGGCGCGGCTGCGGGACGAACCGCCGGGCCGCACGCTGGTGGGCCTGACGGTCGAGGGCGGGCCGCTGCAGTCGAACGAGGAGCCCTGGCCGCTGCGGCAGGGTGATCGGACCCTCGGCAAGCTGACCAGCCTCGCCCATTCGCCGCGGCTGGAGCGCAACATCGCGATCGGGATCGTCGCCGCCGCCGAGGCGCAACCGGGCACGGTTCTGGACGTGACCACCTGGGACGGGCCGCGCCGCGCCACGGTGGCCGGGCTGCCGTTCCTGCCCAAGCGCCAGCAGGGCGATGCCCGCGAACTCTTCGCCAACTCCGCCGCCTGAGGCGGCCGCCGTCACCCAGACCCGTCAGGAAGGACCGAAGCCATGGCCAGGATCACCGCCATCAACCACATCGCATTCGCCGTGAAGGATCTGCCCGCCGCGCTCGACAACGCGATCAACACCCTCGGCGGCGAGATGATGATGGAATTCGAATCGATCGAGGACCGGTATCGCGGCGCCTGCGTGCGCTTCGGCGTCTCGATCATGAGCTTCATCGCCAGCGACGACCCCGACAGCTTCATCTCGAAGTTCGTCGAGAAGCATGGCAACGGGATCCAGCACATCGGGCTGGAGATCGACGATATCGAGGCATATGTCGCCGAGCTCGAGGCCAAGGGCGTGAAACTCGACAAGACCGAGATGGCCGATGCCGACTACCAGGAGGCGTTGGCGGGGCCCAAGGTCGGCAACGGGGTGGTGCTGCAACTGACCGGCTGGAAGGCCGGGCCGTTCGACGCGACATACGAGGGCTGCGAAAGGCTGTGCCGGAAATACGCGCAGAACCCCAAGCTGAACCTGCTGGCCGGCAACCAGCTGCCGCCGGACTGACCGGCGCGGGAGACGGCCGTCATGCAGACCCGGCACCATGGCGTCTGGCCGAAGGGGCTGCCATACAGCCTGCCACCGGCGCGGCACTCGGTGTTCGTAAACCTCGTGCGTTCCGCCGGGGACGCGCCCGACCGGGCCGCGATCTGGTACTACGGCGCGACGCTGCGCTATGCCGATCTGCTTGCGCAGGTGCGCCGGCTGGCGGGGTATCTGCACCAGGGCGCGGGCATCGGCCCGAACGACCGCGTCGCGCTTTACATGCAGAACGCGCCGCAATTCGTCATCGCCTATTACGCGATCCTCGCCGCCAATGCCGTGATCGTGCCGGTCAACCCGATGTGCCGGCGGGGCGAGCTTGCGCATATCCTGCGGGATTCGGGCGCGCGGGCGGTGGTGTTCGGCGAGGAACTGGGCGACGAGGTCGCGGCGGTGGCGGCCGGGCTGGGCGATGCGCGGCTGATCGCGGCGCGGTACAGGGACTACGCGGGGCGGGTGCCGGGGCCGGAGTTTCCCGACGACTTCGCGCAGCCCGCGCCCTCGCCGGTCGGCCTTCCCTGGGCAGAGGCGCTGGCCTGCGACGGGGCCGCCCCCGATCACGACCGCGGGCCCGGCGACTGGTGCATCATCCCCTACAGTTCCGGCACGACCGGCCTGCCCAAGGGATGCCTGCACACCCATGCCAGCGTCAACGCCACGATCCGCGCCTATCCCGGCTGGGTGGGAATGTCGCCCGGCGCGCGGGTGCTGGCGACGCTGCCGTTTTGCCATGTCACCGGCATGCAGCATTCGATGAACCTGCCGATCTTCACGGCCTCGACGATCTACCTGACGACGCGGTGGAACGCCCGCACCGCCGCGCGGATCATCGCGGATCACCGGATCGAACACTGGCGGTCGATCACCACCAGCATGATCGACTTCCTTGCCTTGCCGGGGATCGAAGCGGTCGACCTGTCGTCGCTTGTCGCGATCGGCGGCGGCGGCGCGCAGATGCCCGACGGCGTGGCGCGGAAGATGGCGGAGCTGATCGGGCTGGACTATGTCGAGGCCTACGGCCTGACAGAAACCATGGCGCCGACCCATATCAACCCGCCCGCGGCGCCGAAGCCGCAATGCCTCGGCATCCCGATCTTCGACGTCGATTCGCGCATCGTCGATCCGGCCACCGGGCAGGAGCTTGGCCCGAACCAGCCCGGAGAGATCGTCACCCATGCACCGCAGGTGTTCCAGGGCTACTGGAACCGGCCGGAAGAGACCGAGGCGGCTTTCCTCACGCTCGACGGCAAGCGGTTCTTCCGCACCGGCGATGTCGGCCATGTCGACGAGGCGGGGTATTTCTTCTTCGTCGACCGGCTGAAGCGGATGATCAACGTCGCCGGGCTGAAGGTCTGGCCCGCCGAGGTCGAGGCGATCCTGCACGGCCATCCCGGAATCCGCGAGGCCTGCGTCGTCGGCGACCCCGATCCGCGGTCGGGCGAGACGGTGCGCGCGGTGATCGTTCCACGGCCGGGCACCGATCTGTCCGCCGCGGCGCTGACGGACTGGTGCCGGGCCAACATGGCCGCCTACAAGGTGCCGCGGCGCTTCGAGTTCCGCGATGGCCTGCCCCGGTCGGGGGCGGGAAAGGTGCTTTGGAAAGACCTCTGACCGCACGATCCAAATGAACAGGAAACCCGATGTCGCATCCCCCCGTCAGCCGCTTCCCGATCCCCGAACTGTCCGAGCTTCCCGAGGATATCCGCACGGCGATCCTCGCGGTGCAGGAAAAGGCGGGGTTCATCCCCAACGTCTTCCTGACCCTCGCCCACCGGCCGGACGAATTCCGCGCCTTCTTCGCCTACCATGACGCGGTGATGTACACCGAGCGGCTGACGCAGGCGGAGAAGGAGATGATCATCGTCGCCACGTCGAGCGCCAACAGCTGCCTGTATTGCGTCGTCGCGCACGGGGCGGTGCTGCGGATCCGCGCCCGGAACCCGCTGGTCGCCGACCAGGTGGCGACGAACTACCGCAAGGCCGACATCAGCGCGCGCCACAAGGCGATGCTGGATTTCGCGCTGAAGGTGTCGAACGACGCCGGCGCGATTTCGGAGGCGGATTTCGCGGCGCTGCACGACCACGGGTTCGATGACGAGGCGATCTGGGACATCGCGGGCGTCACGGCGTTCTTCGGCCTCAGCAACCGCATGGCGAACCTGACCGCGATGCGGCCGAACGACGAGTTCTACGGCATGGGGCGCTGAACGCGCCGTCGCGGGGCCGGGGCGGCTACCCCCCGTCGCCGGCCGCACCGAACAGGCGCTCATGCGCCTGCAAACGCGCGATCGTCATCTCGAGAAACTCGACCGTCGGCGCCTGCAGGGCGGTATCGGCCCTGGTGATCACTGCCATCTCGAACACCAGATCGGGCCTGAACGGCCGCCAGACGACCCCGTCGTTCAACTCGGCGCAGCCGTTGATCGCATCGACGACGGCGACGCCGGTGCCGTTCGCGACGAGGCTGCGCATGATGGCGAAGAAATAGCAGCGGATCTGCGAATACCACGGCACCCCGGCCGCCACGAAGGCGGACTTGAGCTGCCGGTCGAGCTGGTGATCCTCGTAGACCGAGATCAAGCGCCGTTCGGCCAGGTCCGCCGGGGTGATCACCGGCTTTTCCGCAAGCGGATCGTCGCCGCGCAGGATGCAGACGCAGGGGATCGCGAAATCCCGCGCCGTCACCGAATGCGCGGCCACCGGTGCCTCGACGAGGCCGATGTCGATCTGCCCGTTGCCGACGAGATAGGCGATCTGGGTGGAGGAGCGGACCTGAAGCTGAACTTCGATCCGGTCGCGGCGGGCCGTGTAGGTCGAGATCACGCCGGGCAGGAAATGGAACGCCGTCGCGCCGATCGAGCCCATCCGCACCACCCCGGCTTCGCCCTTGCCGATCATCTGCGCATGCGAGGCGAAGCGTTCGAAGGCGAGGATCGCCAGTTCCGCGTCCTCATGCAGCTGCTCGGCCTCGGGGCGCGGAACGAAATAGCCCTTGGAGCGGTTGAAGAGCGAGTAGCCCAGCGTTTCCTCGAGCGTCGTCAGGGCGATGCTGACGGCAGGCTGCGTGAGCCCCATGCGCTCGGCCGCCTTGGAAACCGATCCCTCCTCCATCACGGCATGGAACACCGCCAGTTGCCGCAGCTTCAGATGCATCGCCCGTCTCCCCCACAGGTATAAGATGCGCGGAATTTCCCGACATCCAAGTTTCTTTTCCCTTATGGGGCAAGCGGAAAAGCGGGGGCCGTGACGCGGGCGGAGGCCCGGCCGTCCGCCCCGCTATTTCTTCTGACCGAAGAGCTGCGCCAGCAGCATCATCACGGTGGTCACCAGCACCATGATGGTCGAGATCGAGGCGATCGTCGGGTCGATCTGGTCGCGCAGCGCGTTGAACATGTTGCGCGTCAGCGTCGGGTTGTCGCCGCCAGAGATGAACATCGCCACCACGACCTCGTCGAACGAGGTCAGGAAGGCCAGCAACGCGCCGGTGATCACGGCAAAGCGGATCTGCGGCAGGGTCACGGTCAGGAACGCCTTCCAGCGCGGCGCGCCGAGGCTGCGGGCGGCTTCCTCCTGCGCCATGTCGTAGCCCTTCAGCGCCGCACCGGTGACGATCACCACAAGCGGCAGCGCCAGCACCGTGTGGGCCAGCACCAGCCCGGTGATCGTGTACAGGATCTTGAGCTGGACATAGGCATAGAACGCCCCGATCGCGACCAGCACCAGCGGCACCATCATCGGCGTGATCATCAGCACGAAGGCCGCACGCACGAAGCGGATCCTCGAGGCATGAAGGCCGTAGGCCGCCAGCACCCCGACCGGGGTGGCGACGATCATCGTCAGGAACGCGACCTTGAACGAGGTCCGGGTGGCCAGCATCCATTCGGCCGAGCCGAAGTAGTGACGGTACCAGCGGGTCGACCAGACCTCGGGCGGGAATTCGAGATACTGGCTGTCTGAAAAGGACATCGGCACCACGATCAGCGTCGGCACCACCAAAAGCACCATGACGATCACCGCGAAGACGTAAAGCCACAGCCGCTGGCCATGCGTGACCTGCGTCTCTGTCGCCGGTGCGGTCAGCCAGCGCAGCATCAGTGCCCCCCGCCGCCGGTCATCTGTTCCAGCCGCAGGAACCGCGAGGCCAGCCAGAGGATCGCGAAGGTCATCACCAGCAGCACCACGCCCAGCGCGCTGGCCGCGCCCCAGTTCACGAACAGCTCGATGTTCGAGACGATCTGCATCGACACCATGATCACCTTGCCGCCGCCCAGAACCGCCGGGGTGACGAAGAAGCCAAGGCACAGGATGAACACCATCAGCGACCCGGCGAAAAGCCCCGGCAGGGTAAGCGGGAAGAACACCGTCCAGAACGCGCGCACCGGGCCGGCGCCAAGGTTCGACGCGGCCTTCATGTAGTCGCGGCTGATCGCCCGCATCGCCCCGTAGACCGGCAGGATCAGGAACGGCAGCATGATATGCACCATCCCGATCAGGTTGCCGGTCATGTTGTGGACCATTTTCAGCGGTTCCTCCCACAGCCCCAGCGCGATCGCCCAGTCGTTCACCAGCCCCTGCTTCTGCAGCAGCACCAGCCAGGCGTAGGTGCGCACCAGAAGCGAGGTCCAGAACGGCAGCAGGACCGTTATCAGGCACAGGTTGGCCAGCCGGTTCGGCAGCTGCGAGATGAAATAGGCCAGCGGATAGCCGATCAGGATGCACAGCCCGGTGGTCAGGAAGCTGACCTCGAAGGTCGTGCGGAAGATCCGGGCGTAGGACTTGCGCTTGAGCATCCGCTCGTAGTTTTCCAGCGAAAACCTGCCGTCGGCGCCGATGAACGACACATAGAACAGCCAGCCGACCGGGATGACGAGGATCACGAGGATCAGCAGGATCGCCGGCGAGGACAGACCGAACAGCTTCAGCCGTTCCAGCCGTTCGTCGCGCCGCAGCCCCGCCTCGTTGATCCGCGCCGCGCCCATCTCAGTCCTCGCTGCCGTCGATCAGCACGGTATCCTCGGGTGCAAGGCTCAGCGTCAGGGCATCGCCGACGCGCGGCAGCGCGACGACGTTCTCGCCCCGCATCGCCCCGCGCAGCGCGATCGTGTTGCCATCGGCCAGCCGCGCGTTCAGCAGGAAGCTGTCGCCCTGGTAGACCACATCGGTCGCCGTCGCGACGAAGTTGTTGGCGCCCTCGCGCGGTCCTTCCGGCGACAGGACGATCCGTTCCGGCCGGATCATCAGCAGCAGGCTGTCGGCGGCGGGCGGCGGCGCGGTGAACCGCAGCGCGCTGTCGCCATAGCTGATCCGGTCGCCCCGCCGGGTGACCCTGAGGAAGGTGGAATCCCCGATGAAATCCGCGACGAAGCGGTTCGCCGGCCGTTCGTAAAGGTCGCGTGGCGTGGCCAGCTGCATGATCCGGCCGTGGTTGACCACCGCGATCCGGTCCGACATCGTCAGCGCCTCGCGCTGGTCGTGGGTGACATAGACCGTCGTCATCCCCAGTTTCTCGTGCAGGTGCCGCAGTTCGATCTGCATCTGGTCGCGCAGCTTCTTGTCGAGCGCCGACAGCGGCTCGTCCATCAGCAGGATGCGCGGTTCGAAGACGATGGCGCGGGCCACGGCGACGCGCTGTTTCTGCCCGCCGGACAACTGGTCGATCCGGCGCGCGCCGAACCCGCCAAGCTGCACCGTCTCCAGCGCCCGTTCGACACGCGCGTCCAGGTCCGGTTTCGGCACCCTGCGCAGCCGCAGCGGGTAGCCCACGTTGCCCGCGACCGTCATGTGCGGAAACAGCGCGTAGCTTTGAAAGGTCATGCCGACATCGCGCAGGTGCGGCGGCGTGCGGATCACCTCGCGGTCGCCGAACTTCAGGCTGCCGCAATCGGGCCGCGTGAACCCGGCCAGCACCATCAGAAGCGTCGTCTTGCCCGATCCCGACGGGCCCAGAAGGGTCAGGAACTCGCCGCTCTCGACCTCGATCGACACGTCGTCGAGGGCGTGGACCGACCCGTAGGTCTTGGTGACGTTCCGAACCGAGATGGGCAGCGCGTCGCCGGGTTGGGGTGTCACGTCCGAACTCTCCGCCAAGGGTCTCAAAAGCCGGGCGGGCGACGTTTCGCCCGCCCGGTGTGCCGTGCGCCGTGGTTCAGGTTACTCGGTCAGCATCTCCTGGTACATCTCGGCGGCGATGGTTTCCCACTTGGCGTACCACTCCAGCGAGACCGGCAGTTGCAGCGCGGCATTGGCCGGCGAGGACGGCAGCCCCGCCGCGACCTCGGCGGTGATCTCGCCGGTGTCGTAGGCGGCCTTGTTGGTCGGACCGTAGGTGATGTATTTCGGCAGATCGTCCTGGTATTCGGGCTTCGAGATCTCGGCAAGGAACGCCATCGCCGTGTCCTTGTTGGGCGCGCCCTTCGGGATCGCGAAGCAGTCGTAGTCCAGCAGCGCCTGGTTGAAGCTGTAGGCCACCATCGCGCCATCGGCCGCGGCGTTGTCGAACCGGCCGTTCCAGCCGGTCGTCATGTCGACCTCGCCATCCTTCATCAGCTGCGCATGCTGCGCGCCCGAGGTCCAGAATACCGCGATATGCGGCTTGAGTTCGCGGATCTTGTCGATCGCCCGCTCGATCCCTTCCTCGGAATCGAGCACCGTGTAGACGTCTTCCATCGCCACGCCGTCGGCCATCAGCGCGCCCTCGAGCGCACCGGCGACCGTGCCGCGATAGGCGCGGCTGCCGGGGAACTTCTCGACATCGAAGAAGTCTGCCCAGCTTTGCGGCCCGTCCTCGCCGTAGGTGTCGGTGTTCCAGGCATAGACGGTCGAGAACACGTCGCCGCCCACGCAATGGTCGGTGTAAAGCCCCGGGTAGAAGCTGGACACGTCGATCACGTCGTAATCCAGCGGTTCCAGCAGCCCCTCGGCCGCCGCGCGGGCAGCAGAGCCCGAGCCGCTGGCGACGATATCCAGCGTGACCTGCCCCGACGAGACCTGCAGCCGCACGTCCGACATGCCGCCATAGGTTTCCTGCTTGACCTCGACCCCCGTCGCCGCGGCGGCGGGTTCGAACAGGGCCTTGCTTTGCGCCTCCTGGTAGGAACCGCCCCAGGAGGCGATCGTCACGGTCTGGTCCGCCGCGAAGGCCGGCGCGGCGGCGACCGAGCCCAGCAGGGTCAATACGATGGTCTTGTTCACAACATGTCCTCCCTTGTTGGTTCTGAAGCCGGCCACACGGGTTCTTGTTGAAGGCTTCGCGCCCGGAGACACACGGCTGGCCAGGATAGTGGCCGCCCCGCCGGGCATTAAGAAATTTCGATTTCTAAACACTCGTTTCGCCGCCCTTATACCGGCCCGGCGCCGGCCGTGCCGGATACCGAGCGACGCCGGGCCCGGCGGTGCTGCCAGTCGTCCCGCCAGCGATACCAGGCGACGGCGGCGGGCAGGAACCAGGGCCGGCCGGAATAGAACGGCCGGGTCGGGAACGGCAGGTCGTCGAAGGCCGTGCGGCCCTCGGCCAGTCCCAGCACCTTCTGGCCGGCGCGCATGCCGAGGTAGCTGGCCATCGACACGCCGGAACCGCAGTAGCCAAGCGCGTAATGGATGCCCTCGTGCACCCCGGCATGCGCCAGTTCGTCGAAACTGTAGGCGACCGTCCCGCTCCAGGCATGGGTGATGGCGTGGTCGCGCAGGTCGGGAAACACCCGGCACATCGCCGCGTACAGGCGCGGGGCGCTGATCGCCGGATCGGTCTCGCCGGCCGAGACCCGGCCGCCGAAGGCGATCCGCTTCCTGTCGGGCGTGGTGCGGTAGTAGTAGACCACCTTGCAGGTATCGCTGGCGATCCGCCCGGTCGGGAACAGCCGGTCGATCAGCGCCGGCGGCAGTTCCTCGGTCACGATGATGTAGCTGCCGATCGGGATCACGCGCCGCCTGAGCCACGGCACGAGGCCGGTGGTGTAGCCGTTGGTCGCGACGATGACATCCCGCGCCCTGACGCTGCCCCGCGGGGTGGTCACATCGAAACCGCCGCCCGCGGCTTCGATCGACAGCGCCGGGCAATGCCCGGTCACCCGCGCGCCCGCGCCGCGCGCGCGCTCCAGCAGCGCCCGGTGATATCTCGCCGGCTGCAACGCGCAATGCCTGGGAAAGACCACGCCGCCGAAATAGGCCTCCGTCCCCAGTTCGCGGCGCTGTTCGGCGGCCGGCACGACGAAGCTTTCGATTGCCTCCTGCCGGCGCATCGTCTGGGCGTCGCGGGCGAGTTGTTCGTAGTGGCAGGGGGTGTGGGCGGCGTGAAAGCGGCCGCAGCGCTCGAAATCGCAATCGAGCCCCTCCTCGGCGACGAACCGGCCGATCCAGTCCAGCGCGCGGCGGCCCTCGGCCCGGATCGCCTGCGCCCGCTCGGCACCGAACCGCGCCGCGAGCCGGTCCAGCGAGGGCTTGACGCTCGTGCTGATCTGGCCGCCGTTGCGGGTGCTGCAGCCGTGGCCCGGTTCCCCGGCATCGAGGACCAGCGTGTCGCGCCCGCCCCGGGCCGTCTGCAGCGCGGCGTTGAGACCGGTGTAACCCGCGCCGATCACGACGACATCGACGGATCGCGGCAGGGCCTCCGGCTCCGGGCGCGGCGGCGGCGCTTCCCCGCCAACCGCGTCGAGCCAGTAGGAGGACTGGCGGATGCCAGCAAGATCGCCCGGCATGGTCACCCTCCGCCGCGAAATGTCATCCGCGGGATGCTGGCACAGGAAGACCGGTGCGGTGAAGCCGCATTCTGTCGGTCCGGGCCTACGCCTGGCGTCGCGGGCCGCCGCGCGACCGGACAATCCACGCCTGCCCCAGAGCCAGCGGCAGGATGCCGGCGAGGGCGGCAAGCGCGAGCCCCGCGCGACCGGGCGGTTCGAGTTGCAAGAGCCCGGCCAGCGGAGGGAACCACAGCGCCAGCCCGATCAGCCCAAGACACAGCGCGATCGCGCCCCAGACATAGGGGTTGCGCGACACCTCGTTGCGGATCGGGCCGCTGTCGGGGTCGCGCAGGTTGAACACGTTCCAAAGCTGGGCAAGCGCCAGCGTCAGGAAGGCCACGGTGACGCAAGCGCCGGGATCGAGGCGCAGCCAGAACAGCGACAGGCCGAAGGCCAGCAGCACGGCCAGCGTGATCGCGCCGCCCAGAACCGCGATCAGGATCCAGTGCTGCCGGGCGAGGATCGATTCGCCGGGGTCGCGCGGCGGGCGGCGCATCACCGCCCGGTCGCCGCGCCCGAGCCCCAGCGCGAAGGCGGGAAACACATCCGTGACGAGGTTGAGAAACAGGATCTGCAAGGGCAGGAGCGGGGTCGGCAGGCCGCCGGCCACCGCAAGCCCGACGACGAGCACCTCGCTGACGTTGCAGGACATCAGGTAGATCACGAACTTCCGGATGTTGCCGAAGATCTCGCGGCCCTGCCGCATCGCGGCGATGATCGTCGAGAACGCGTCGTCGCGCAACACCATATGCGCGGCCTCCTTGGCCACCTCGGTGCCGCGCCGGCCCATCGCGATGCCGATATCGGCCTTCTTGAGCGCCGGCGCGTCGTTCACGCCATCCCCGGTCATCGCGACGACATGGCCGGCGCCCTGGTAGATCGAAACCAGCAACAGCTTGGTTTCCGGCGCCACGCGGGCGAAGACATCGGCTGCGAGGATGCCGTCACGCTTCGCCGCGTCGAGGCCGTCGGGGTCGAGACCGGCCAGATCGCCGCCCGCGATGACCTTCAGGTCGCCGTCGCCAAGGCCGGCGTCCTCGGCGATCGTCCGCGCCGTGTCGGCATGGTCGCCGGTCAGCATGACGATCCGCACGCCGGCGCTGCGGCAGGCCTTCACCGCCTCGGGCACACCCTCGCGGATCGGGTCGAGCAGGCAGACGAGGCCGATGAGCACGAGATCGCGATAGGGATCGGCCCCGGCATCGGAGCCGCGCTTCATCGCCAGCGCCAGCAGCCGCAGCCCGTCCCGCGCGGCGGTGTCGTTGCGCTTGCGCCAGTCGTGCCGGGCCTCGTCGTCCAGCGCCGCGCTGTCCCCCGCGGCGGTCAGGACATGCGTAGAGGCGTCCAGCACCGCCTCGGGCGCGCCCTTGACGGCGAACAGGCACCCGTCGTCGCCGTCATGGACGGTGGCCATCATCTTGCGGTCGGGATCGAAGGCATATTCACGTATTTCGGGAAGTCTGGAACGCAGGCCATCGCGGCTCAGCCCGGCGCGGTCCGCCGCCGCCAGCAGGGCGCGTTCCATCGGGTCGCCCGCCGCGCCGCCGTCGGAGCCGTCGCCCAGATCGGCGTTGTTGCACAGCGCGCCGACCTTCAGCGCCCAGGCAAGGCGATCGTCCTGCGCCGGATCGAGCGTCGCGCCCTTCCGCCGGAACGGGCGGTCCCCGCCCGTCACCTCGACATCGGCCCCGTCGAGCAGGTAGCGCACCACGGTCATCCGGTTTTCCGTGAGCGTTCCGGTCTTGTCGGTCAGGATCACCGTGGTCGCGCCCAGTGTCTCGACCGACGACAGCCTGGTGATCAGCGCGTTGCGCGCGCTCATCCGCCACATGCCGCGGGCGAGGCTGAGGGTGGCGACGACCGGCAGGCCCTCGGGCACCGCGGCCACGGCCAGCGCCACCCCGGTCTGGACCATCGTCGCGACATCGTGGCCGCGCAGGATGCCCGCCGCGATGGTCAGCGCCGCCAGCCCCAGCGTCAGCCAGACCAGCCGGTGGCCCAGCCGGTCGAGGCGGCGTTCCAGTGGCGCGACCTCGGCCTCGGCGCCCTGCGCGAGATCGCTGATCCGGCCCAGTTCCGTCCGCATCCCGGTGGCGGTGACGATGCCCTCGCCCGCCCCCTTGGTGATCGCCGTGCCCTTGAAGGCCATGCTTGCCCTGTCGCCGATCGCGGCATCCCGGCCGACCGCGTCCACGGCCTTGGCGACGGGCGTGGATTCGCCGGTCAGCACGGATTCGTCGGCCGCGAGGTTCGAGGCGCCCAGAAGCCTGAGATCGGCGGTCACGACGTCGCCGGCCTCCAGCACGACGATGTCGCCGGGCACCAGATCCTGCGCGTCGATCATCCGCTCGCCGCCGCCGCGGCGCACGCGGGTGCGGACCTGCGCGATCCGCATCAGCGCCTCCATCGACCGCGCCGCCCGCAGCTCGGTGAAAAAGCCGATGGCGCCGTTGATCAGGAGCACGACGAGGATCGCCACGGCCTCGGCAATATCGCCCAGGACGAAGGACATCGCCGCCGCCCCGGCCAGAAGCCAGACGATCACGCTGGAAAACTGGTGCCACAGGATCGCGAGCAGGCTCTTTCGCCGCTGGCGGCGCAGCTTGTTGGGCCCGCAGGACCGGCACCGCGCCTTGACCTCGTCGGGCGCGAGGCCGACGCCGGGATCGGTGCCGAGCCGGCGGGCGACCTCTTCGGCGGAGATGGCGAAGGGGCTGTCGATCTGGTGGTGCGGCAAGGATGGCGCCTCCCGTCCTGAAGCTGCCACCCGGTCAGCCCGGCCCGCCGGCGACACCCGTCATCCGCGCCCCGTTGGCGCCGCGCATCTCAGCCAAACCTCTTCCTGGCCTGCGCGACGGCGGAGTCGAGATCGGCCCAGGCCTTCTCGACGCCGGCCTTGAGATCCTTCCAGGCCTCGCCGCCGGCCTCGTCGATCTGCTTCAGCCTGTCCCGCGCGGCGTCCTGTTGGCCGCGCAGCTTCTCGACCTGCTCCTGGTAAGCGATGCTGGCGTCGGCGCCGGCTTCCACGGCCTTGGCGCGCAGCTTGTCGATCTCGGCCTGCCACTGGTCCAGCCGGGCCTCGAGCTTCCGGCGATAGGCTGTCCTTTCATCCATCTGTCGATCCTCCTTTGGTGGTGCAATGACCGGCTTGCCGCGGGGAATGGCCATGGTCAGACCGGCGTCGAATGTTTCTGGCCGGCCACCGACCGGGCGCGCTTCTCGACCTCCCCGAGGCCGTCCTTGCCGGCCTGCATCTCCAGTTCCGAGACGCGGGCGCCGCAGCGCGACCACAGTCCGATCCACTGCTCGACATCCGCGACGAGCCGCTGAAGCGCGTACTGCTGCCATTCGGCGACGGCCCGCATCGCCCCGGACGGGTCCGCGTCGGTCCCGGTCGTCCTTCGCACCGTATCGAGCGCCGAGCGCGCCGCCTCGTGGCGGCGTTCGAACCACCCGCGCGAGAAGGTCTCGACCTCGTCGAGAAGGTTGTCCTGCATCTTCCAGAACCGTTCCATCTGCGGGGCAAGCATCGGGGTCATCGCCATCATGCCCCGCGCCTGTTCCACCAGATCGTCGATGGTGGTCCCAGATTCGGTCGCCATCTTCGGTTTCCCCCAGGGTTTTCCGATTGCGGCGACAGGTGATCGCACCGCGCCGCGTGCCGCATTAACCCCGGTAAAACCCGGTCCTCCGGGCATCCATGCCGGCGGCGGAACCGGGGCCGCCCGGCCCGGCCCATCCGCCGTTCCGCTGGCCAAGCGGGGCCTTGGGTGTTAGCGTCAGGGTTGAAATCCTTCGGCGGCTCGCCGGGCGAAGCCGGTAGTGGTGACGATTTGCCGTTTTTGCCGATCAGGCCCCCGGCGCACCGGCGCGGGGCATCGCAACGACATCGATCACATCACCGGGGGCGATCATGGATCTGGCGACTCCCTGTCGCGGCATTTCCGAGGAAGCGATGCCGAAAGGCCTGTCGCCGGGATCGGTGGCGCACCGGGCATTCTGCGTGCTCGTCGATGCGGGCCGGGCGAAGCGCGCCCGCGGCGCGATCCTCAAGCTCGAGGGTGACGAGACCAACAGCGTCTATTTCGTGATCTCGGGCTGGGTGCTGGTGTCGAAATCCACCGGGGAAGGCCAACGCCAGATCATCGATATCGTGACCCGTGGCGGGCTGGTCGATCCGGCTTCCGCAGATCGCAACATCTCGTCGGTCGAGGTCGAGCCGCTGACCGATCTGAACTATGCCAAGCTGTCCCGCACGGAACTGGCGCGGCTGCAAAGGGAGCATTCCGAAATCGCCAGCGTCGTGGACCGCGACAGGCGGGCGGCGATGGCGCGCATCGCGGAGCGGATGCTGCGCCTTGGCAAGGGCAGCGCCGAACGCCGCGTCGCCTTCGCGCTGTGCGAGTTGTGCCTTCGATCCGGCAGCCTCGGCCTGGAGCCGGAGCATTCGTTCCATATCCCGATGAGCCAGCAGCAACTCGGCGATTACACGGGGCTGTCGTCGGTGCATATCTGCCGCACGCTGCGGCGGTTCCAGCGCAACGCGATCTGCAGCGTCACAGATCACATGGACGTCGTGATCCACGATCTCGACACGATGATGGACATCGCCGAGATCGACGGGGACGTTCTGCACCGGATGATCGCTACGTCCTGAACGCCCGGTGACGCCGGCGGCGCGCTTCGCAGATCTCGCCAAGCGTCTGGCCGGCAAGCTCTTCCGAGACGTTCTCGGCGATGTCGCCAAGCGACAGCAGGCCGACAAGCCGGCCCGCCGGGTCGGTCACGGGCAGGCGGCGGACCTGTTCGTCGCACATCCTGACCGCCGCGCCGATGATGTCATCCCCGGCGCGGCAGGTCGCCGGATCGGCCGACATCGCCGCGCCCACCTCCGCCACGACATCGCCACTGGGCGACGCGACCGCGCGAAGCACGATGTCCCGATCGGTCAGGATGCCCACGAGCCGGCCGCCGGTCACCACCGGAAGCGCCCCGATATCGTGGCGCCGCATGAGCGCGGCAGCTTCGGTGATCGCGGCCTGCGGCGAGATCGTGATCACCGGCTGCGACATGACGGCATCAACCTGCATCCTGCCATTCCCCTTCAGAAACTTGCCGCCGCCCGGCGCCGGGGC
>CAYUXM010000010.1:0-3585 GCA_964448765.1 uncultured Rhodobacterales bacterium | reverse complement strand
CCGGCGCCGGGGCAAGCCGCACCTGCGAACCGGGCGACGCATGCGCCGTTCGGTGGCACGGGCCGGGCGCCGGTCAGCCGTCGTCATGAGCCGTGATCGAGGCCTCGATCCCGGCCAGCGGCAGGTTCGTCAGATCCTTGGCGATCTCGGCCCGGATGACCGACCGCAAGGGCGCGCCGGCGGCCGCGCGCAGCGCGCCCAGCGTGCGCGGATCGGCGATGACGACCAGATCGCCGAACCGCCCGGCCTCGGCCCAGCGGCCGAGGTCCGCGGCGATCTTCTCGGCAAAGCGCTCCTCGGCCACCCGGTGCCAGTCGGTTTCCTCGAGCCCGCTCTTGCCATAGGCGCGGACCCCGCCGCCCATCTCCCGCGTCGCGTCGTAGCGGCGCCCGGCGCGGTCGGTCGACAACGCGCGGGCCGGGGGGGTTTCGCTGTCCTCGTGGCTGACGACGTTGAGCCGCATGTAGTCCCGATCGCCGTCGTTGCGCAGCAGAAGGAACTTCGCGCCGTCCGCAACGACCACCCATGTGCCATGATCAAGCTTCACGTTTCCCATTCCTTTCCTGTCCTGGCCCCGTCGGGGCCCTGCCGGGCCCGACCCGTCAGGCCCGGCAGGGCACGGCCCGAATGGGCCCGTGGCGCCCGAAACCTCAGCATAGCAGCCGCCGGGAGGGGCGGTTTAACAGGCGTTAAGGCGGAGCCGCGCGATGCGACGGCAGTCTTCGGTCGAAGCCGCCAATCCGGAACGGTCCGGCCCATTCCGGTGACGGGGCCACCGAACGGCCGCGCCGGCGCAAGGCGCGGCCGGGGCCGTGACGCCGCCCGGGCCGACGAACCGCCCCAGAAGGAGCAACAGATGCAGACACCCCTCGAACTGGCCTTCCGCAACGTCGAACCGTCCGACGACATCAAGGCGCTCGTCGCCGAGAAGGTCGCGCAGCTCGAAACCTTCTACGACGGGATCACCAGTTGCCATGTCTATATCCGCGCGCCGCACCAGAGCCAGCGCCGGGGCAATCTGCACGAGGTGACGATAGAGCTTCGCGTGCCCGGCCAGGAACTCGTGGTCCGGCACGACCAGAACGACGTCGCCGAACACGAACATCTTCGCGTGGCGGTGCGCGACGCCTTCGCCGCGATGGCAAACGAGTTGAAGGGCTGGAAAGGCCGGCGCAAGGGCGAGGTGAAAACCCATGACGGCCCGTTGCAGGGCAAGATCGTCGAGATCCGGCATGACGACGGGTTCGGCCAGATCATCGCGACGGATAACCGGATGATCTATTTTCACCGCAACAGCGTGGTCGATGGCAGCTTTGACGATCTGCAACCGCGCGACGCCGTCGAACTCGTGGTCCAAACCGACGAAAGCGACATAGGGCCACAGGCCAGCACGGTGCGCCGGATCGGCGCGCTGGAGTATTCCCCGGCGGCCAAGCCAAGCCGCAGGTGACGGCCGGGCCGGCAGACGGGGCGCGTTGCAGGGCGGCCGGTGCGGCGTGCAGATCGGGCGACGCGCTCAGCCTTGGGCGATACCGCCGTCCCGGCCCCGTTTCAGCATCCGCGCAAGATCGCGCCAGCCTCGCGTGTTGAGAACGTCGGCCGGTTCCAGCCAGCCGCGGCGCGCCTGGTCGATGCCGTGGCGCATGTTGCCAAGGCCGGCGATGGAATGCGCGTCGGTCGCGACCGAGATCGGCACACCGGCCTCGGCCGCCATCCGGCAGTGCATGTCGTTCAGGTCCAGCCGGTGCGGGTTGGCGTTCAGCTCCAGCGCGCAGCCCCGGTCCTTCGCCGCGCTCACCAGCCGTTCGAAATCCAGCCGGCAGGGCTGGCGGCGGCCGATCAGGCGGCCGGTGGGATGGCCGATCACGCCGACCAGCGGATTGTCCATCGCGCGGATGATCCGATCCGTCTGCGCCGTTTCGTCAAGATCGAGATGCGAATGCACCGAGGCGACGACAAGGTCGAGCCGCGCCAGCAGGCCGTCGGGAAAATCGAGGCTGCCGTCCTTCAGGATATCGACCTCGCAGGAGGCCAGCAGGCGGATACCGTCAAGCGTCTCGTTCAGCGCCGCGATCTCGTCGATCTGCGCGGCGAGATCATCCTCGGACAGCCCGCCGGCCTGGCCTTGGCCCTTCGAATGGTCGGTGATCGCGAGGTAATCGTAGCCCCGCGCCTTCGCCGCCTCGGCCATTTCCGCAAGCGTGTTCCGGCCGTCGGAGGCCCGGGTATGGGCGTGCAGGTCGCCGCGGATGTCGTCAAGCGTGACGAGATAGGGCAGGTCGCCCCTTTCCGCGGCCGCGATCTCGCCGCGGTCCTCGCGCAGGACCGGATCGATCCAGGGCAGGCCGATGCCGGCGTAAACCTCTTCCTCGGTAGCGCCGGCAATCCGTGTCTTGCCGTCGAAAAGCCCGTATTCGTTGAGCTTCAGGCCCCGCTCCTGCGCCCGGCGGCGGCCGGCGACGTTATGCGCCTTCGCGCCTGTGAAATAGTGCAGCGCCGCGCCCCAGCTGGCCTCGGGGATCACCCGCAGATCGACCTGTAAGCCGGATCGCAGCACGACGGTGGCGCGGGTTCTGCCCTGCGCGGCAACCGTCGCGATCCCGTCGTAGCCGGTGAACCGGTCGATGATCGCGCCGCCGTCCTCGCCGGCCACGAGGATGTCGAGGTCGCCCACCGTCTCCTTGCGGCGGCGGTAGCTGCCGGCGATCTCGGCCCGGGTCACGCCGTCGAGTTGCCGCACCCAGTCGATCAGCGGGCCCGCGAACTCCTCGGCCACGTCGATCCGGATCCGGCGTTCGGTGATCGCGCCGCCGGCCAGCGCGGCGCGGATCTTCGCTTGGATCTTGTCGCCGAAGCCCTCGATCGCGGCGACCTTGCCCGCCTCCGCCGCCGCCTTCAGATCGTCGACGGAGCGAAGATCGAGCGCCCTGAACAACGCCCGCGCCCGTTTCGGCCCGATGCCGGGAATGCGCGTGGCGTCCACCATCGCCTCGGGGATGTCCTGCGCCAGATCGTCCAGCAGCGGCAGGTGGCCGGTCCTGACGATGGTGGCGATCTTGCCGGCCAGGTCCGCGCCGATGTCCGGCAGATCGGCAAGGTTTTCGCCCGCCTCCAGCATCGCCGCGACCGACCGGCCCTGATCGCGGATCGTGGCGGCGGCGTTGCGATAGGCCCGCACCCGGAACCGGTTCGCCGCCTCGATCTCCAGAAGATCGGCGACGTGATCGAAGATCGCGGCGATCTCGCTGTTGTGGACCGGCATCGCCGTGCCTCCCTTCAGTCCGGCATGCCGCGGAACGCGCGCCGGCTGTCAGACCTCGTCGGGTCGGCCGGCGGGGATGTCCGGGGCCGGGGCCGGCACTTCGGTCGGGGCGCCCGGTGGCGTCTCGTCGGGCCGGCGCGGCGTTTCCCGCGGCGGCTCCGCGGGCTCTTCCGGCGGCGGACGGGTCAGGCCTTCGGGCCTGTCCTCCGGCTTCGGTTCCTGCCGGGTTCCGGTCATGCGCGCGGTCTTTCCCGGTTGGCGTGATCAGCCGGCGCTTGGCGACCCCGGCAGGATTCGAACCTGCAACCTGCCCCTTAGGAGGG
>CAYUXM010000009.1:0-29503 GCA_964448765.1 uncultured Rhodobacterales bacterium | reverse complement strand
GATATCGAGATCGGCAACCAGGTGGTGCTGGAGAACGTCACGCTCTGGGCCGGCGGGGAGGTCGAACTGGGCAACGGCGCGGAGCTGACCGACGTGCGGATCTTCGCCGTCGAGGACGTGTCGATCGGCGCGGGCCAGCCGGCCAACAACGTCACGGCCACGGACGTGACGATCTGGGCCGGGGCGGATATCGAGATCGCCGCGCAGAATTCCGAATTCAACGATCTCGTGCTGCATGCGGGCGATAGGGTCGTCTTCGGCGGCCGGGGCACCGGCAGCGGCCAGGTCACCAATGCCTCCGGCGTGGTGATCTATGCCGGCGACGACATCGTTCTGCGCAACAACGTCTACCTGTTCGCAACGCGGATGTTCGCCGGGGGCGCGGTGACCTTCGAGGACAGCAACAACGACAACCTCAACATCCGCCTCGGCGACGCGGCCGGGGCCTGCCCCGGCGGGGTTTCGGATTTCGAGAATTACGTCTTCGCCAGCGGCGCGATCGACACCGGCGATCACAACGCGATCCACGGCACGCAGTTCGGCGGGTTGTCGGGCTTCGATCTTGGCGCCGATGCCGTCTTCATCGGCTCGTCGGCCGAGGTTTCGGGCCGGGCCGAGGCGGGCGTGGACACCGAGGCGCGGGGCTGCGACAAGCGCTCCGCCTACGGCGCCGTCGACACCTCCGGCCTGACCGGCGGGGCGGGCGGCGGGCTGACGCTGTTGGTCCGCTAGCCGCTCAGCCGCGCTGCAGCTTCACCGGCTCGGTCCGTCCCAGCCGCAGCACATGCGCCATGTAGGGCCGGGCCGTGTCCTCTGCCCGTGTCGCGGCGTAAAGCCGCTTGGTCAGCCCGGTCTCGGTCACCGGGCGGATCACGTAGTCGGGGCGATACTTCACGTCGCGGATCACCCAGTCGGGCAGCACCGCGACGCCGCGGTTCGCCGCCACCAGCATCAGGATCACGGCGGTCAGTTCGACCTGCCGCACCGCGCGCGGTTCGACCTTGGCCGGGGTCAGAAGCTCGGTGAACACGTCCAGCCGGGTGCGTTCCACCGGGTAGGTGATCAGCACCTGGTCGCGGAAATCCTCGGCGGTGACGAAGGGCTTTTCGGCCAGCGGGTTCTGCGCCGAGGCGACGAAGACCGGCGCATAGTCGAACAGCGGCGTGAAATCGACGCCCGGCAGGTCTTCGGGATCGGAGGAGACGACAAGATCGACCTCCTCGCGCATCAAGGCCGGCAGCGCCCCGAAGGCGAGGCCGGGGCGAATGTCGACATCGACATCGGGCCAGGCCCGGCGGAAGAGATCCAGCACCGGGAACAGCCAGTCGAAACAGGCGTGGCATTCGATCGCGATATGCAGGCGCCCGGCGCGGCCCGCCCTGAGCCCTTCGAACTCCTCCTCCAGCGCCGCGACCTCGGGCAGCACCCGTTCGGCGAGGCGCAAGAGCCTCAGCCCCGCCGCCGACAGCCGCAGGGGCTTGGTGCGGCGGGCGAACAGTTCCACCCCCGCCTGGTCCTCCAGCCCCTTGATCTGGTGCGACAGCGCCGACTGGGTGATGTTCAGCGTCGCCGCCGCGCGGGCCAGCCCGCCGGTATCATGGATCGCCTTGATCGTGCGCAGGTGGCGAAATTCCAGATGCATTGCAAGTTTCACTCATGTTCATGATGAGAATTATGAGTTTGTCTCACATCATGCCGCGTGCGACAAGGGGTCAGCCAAGGAGAACCCCATGCCCGCGCCCCGCGTCTCGTTCGAATTCTTTCCGCCGAAATCGCTCGAAGCCTCGTTCCGGCTGTGGGACACGGTGCAGATGCTCGCCCCGTTCGAACCGGGTTTCGTCTCGGTCACCTATGGCGCGGGCGGCGCCACGCGGGAACTGACGCACGAGGCCGTGACGACGCTGGGCAAGGCCACGGGCCTGACCGTGGCCGCGCATCTCACCTGTGTCGGTGCCAGCCGGGCCGAAACGCTGGAGATCGCCGGGCGCTATGCCGCCGCCGGCGTCACCGATCTCGTCGCGCTGCGCGGCGACCCGCCGAAGGGCGCGGCCGGCTTCGCGCCGCATCCCGAGGGCTTCGCCTCGTCGGTGGAGCTGGTCGAGGCGCTGGCGGCGGACGGCCGTTACACGATCCGCGTCGGGGCCTATCCCGAACCGCATCCCGAGGCGGCCGATACCGCCGCCGATGTCGCGTGGCTGAAGCGCAAGATCGAGGCCGGGGCCAGCGCCGCGATCACCCAGTTCTTCTTCGAGGCGGACACCTTCTTCCGGTTCCGCGACGCCTGCGACAAGGCCGGCATCGACGCGCCGGTGATCCCCGGCATCCTGCCGATCCAGAACTGGGCCGGCACGGTCCGGATGGCGCGGGCCTGCGGCGCCACGATCCCGGCCTGGCTGGCCGAGGCCTTCGCCACCGCCGAACGCGACGGGCGCGAGGATCTGCTGGCCACCGCGCTCTGCGCCGAGCTTTGTGACGCGCTGACCGAGGGCGGGGTGGACGATCTGCATTTCTACACGCTCAACCGGCCCGATATCGTGCGCGACACCTGCCTCGCGCTGGGCCTGACGCCGCAGCCGCGGCTGGAACGGGTCGCCTGATCAGCGCCGCCGACGCACCAGCGGTACCGGCGAGCGGCCGTAACGGCTTTCGGGATGCGGCGGGGTGCCGTGGGTGCGGTTCCAGTAGTCGACCGCCCCGCGCCGCAGCCAGATCGGCACGGTGAACAGCAGCCCCGCGGCGAACCCCCCGGCATGCGCCCAGTAGGCCACGCCGCCGGACATCCCGTCATCCAGTGTGCCGTTGAACAGTTGCAGCGCGAACCACAGCCCCAGCATCAGGAAGGCCGGCACCGGGATCACCCGGAAGAAGATGCCGAGGATGAACAGCACGTCGACCCGCGCCTTGGGATACAGCAGCAGGTAGCCGCCCATCACCCCCGCGATCGCGCCCGAGGCGCCGACGGTCGGCACCGGGCTGTCGGGCGCCGCCATGACATGGATCACCGCCGCCGCGAGGCCCGCGGCGAGGTAGAAGCCCAAAAACCCCCCGTGCCCCATCTCTTCTTCCAGATTGTCGCCGAAAATCCATAAAAACAGCATGTTGCCGGCCAGGTGCAGGAAGCCGCCATGCAGGAACATCGAGGTGAAGAGCCCGCTCAGCGCCTCGCCCCGGCTGACGGCGGCGGGGATCAGCGCCCAGTCGGAAAAGAACCGCATCAACGTGCCCTGGTCGGCGAAATAGGGCAGCGAGACGAGGAACACGAGGATGTTCGCCGCCATCAGCCCGATCGTGACGACCGGGGTCTGTTGCGAAGGGTTGTGGTCGCGCAGCGGGAACATGCAGCGAAGCTGGGCGCTGCGCGCCGCCGCGTCAAGCCGCGCCGGCCGCCGCCAGCAATTCCGCGTTGCCGCCCGCGGCAGTGGTATCGACGCACAGGTGCCGCTCCACCAGCACGTCGGCGCGATCCGGCAGGCCGGTGACCAGCGGCAGGATCGGGCCGGGCCGGTCGGCGAGAGCGGCGGCGAGGCGGCGCGCGGTGTCGTCGTCGCCCCACCACAGCGCGCCGGCAAGCGGCGCGAGCCGCGTCAGCGCGCCGGGGGGCAGCGGGCCGGGGCAGTCCACCGCCGCGCCGCCCAGCGCCCGCACCGCCTCGGCCTGCGCCGCCGCCTCGGCCCGGCCGGGGCCAAGGCACAGAACCGGCGCGCGGGGATGCAGCGACAGGCGGTTCGCCTCGCCGGTGGGGCCCGGCAGGTCGTGCCGGGACAGCGGCGCATCCGCCGGGGCCGCCGCGGCCAGCGCCCGCGCAAGCGCGGCCTCGTCACCCGCCGCCGCAGCCGGTTCGGGCCCGTCCGGCAGGGCCGGGGCCGGGGCGCGCGCGGTCAGCCGCGACAGGTAGTCCGGCCCGCCGGCCTTCGGCCCGGTGCCCGAAAGCCCCTCGCCGCCGAACGGCTGGCTGCCGACCACCGCGCCGATCTGGTTGCGGTTGACATAGACATTGCCGACCCGCAGCGCCTCGGTCACCTCCTGCACACGGTCGTCGATCCGGCTGTGCAGGCCGAAGGTCAGGCCGTAGTCGGTGCCGTTGATATCGGCGATCACCCGCGGCAGGTCGTCCGCCCGGAAGGTGGCGACATGCAGCACCGGGCCGAAGATCTCGCGCCCCAGATCGCCGATGCCGCCCACGCGGATGGCTGTGGGCGCTACGAAATGCCCGCCGACCGGCGCGGCGATCTCCTTGAGGATGCGGCCCTCGGCGCGCGCCGCCTCGACATGGGCGCGGATCGTGCCCGCCGCCTCGGCGTCGATCACCGGGCCGATATCGGTGGACAGGTGCCAGGGATCGCCGGGCGCCAGATCCTCCATCGCGCCGAACAGCATCTCCAGCAGCGTTTCGGCCACGTCCTGCTGCACGTAAAGGCAGCGCAGCGCCGAACAGCGCTGGCCCGCCGACTGGAAGGCGGAGGCGAGGATGTCGCGCACCGCCTGTTCCGGCAGCGCGGTGGAATCGACGATCATCGCGTTCAGCCCGCCGGTCTCGGCGATCAGCGGCGCGCCGGGGGCAAGGTGGCGCGCCATCGCGGCGCGGATCGCGCGGGCGGTCTCGGTCGATCCGGTGAACACCACGCCGTCGATCCGCGCGTCCGAGGTCAGCGCCGCGCCCACCGTCGCGCCGTCGCCGGGCAAGAGTTGCAGCGCCGTGCGCGGCACCCCGGCCCGGTGCAGAAGCGCGGCGGCGAAGGCCGCGATCAGCGGCGTCTGTTCGGCGGGCTTGGCCAGCACCGCGTTGCCGGCGGCCAGCGCCGCGGCGATCTGGCCGGTGAAGATCGCCAGCGGGAAGTTCCACGGGCTGATGCAGGCCACCCGGCCCAGCGGCGGCCGGCCAAGGCCGCGGGCCCCCGCGGCGTAGTAATGCAGGAAATCCACCGCCTCGCGCAGTTCCGCCACCGCGTCGGCCTGGGTCTTGCCGGCCTCGCGCGCGACGAGGGCGAAGATCTCGCCGAAGTGATCCTCGTAAAGCTGCGCCGCGGCCTCCAGCACCCGGGCGCGTTCCCCGGCCGGCGCGTCCCACGGCCGGGCGGCGGCAAGCGCGGTTTCCACATCGGCGGCGCTGGCGGCGGCGACGGTGCCGACAGGCGCGCCGGTCGCGGGGTTTGTCACCGGCTCTGCCGGCGCGGGCGCGGCGGGACCGGCGAGGATCGGCGCGGCGTCGAACATGGCCCTGGCATGCGGTGCGCGCGCCGCCTCGATCGCGGCCAGCGTCGGCCCGTCGGTCAGGTCGAAGCCGCGGGCATTGCCGCGGCCGGGCGCGAAGAGCTGCGGCCCGGTGCGCAGCTTCGGGTTCGCGGGCGTCGGCAGCGCGGCCTCGACGGGCGCGAAGGGGCAGGCGGCGACGGTTTCGGGCGGCACCGCGGTATCGACGATCTGGTGCACGAAGGAGGAATTCGCGCCGTTTTCCAGCAAGCGCCGGACAAGATAGGCCAGAAGGTCGCGATGCGCGCCGACGGGGGCGTAGATCCGGCAGCGGGTGCCGTGATCCTTCAGGACAAGGTCGTGCAGCCGCTCGCCCATCCCGTGCAGGCGCTGGAATTCGTAATCCCCGGCCCGGCCCCGCGCCATGTGCCCGATCGCGGCGACGGTATGGGCGTTGTGGGTGGCGAATTGCGGGTAGATCCGGTCGGTCATGCCCAGAAGCTTGCGGGCATTGGCGATGTAGGACACATCGGTCGCCTCCTTGCGGGTGAAGACCGGGAAATCCTCAAGCCCCAGCACCTGCGCGCGCTTGATCTCGGTATCCCAGTAGGCGCCCTTGACCAGCCGCACCATGATCCGCCGGTCCAGCCGCAGGGCCAGGTCATGCAGCCAGTCGAGCACCGGGCCGGCGCGCCGGCCATAGGCCTGCACCACCACGCCGAACCCGTCCCAGCCGGCAAGGTCCGGATCGGCCAGCACCGTCTCGATCACCTTCAGCGACAGCTCCAGCCTGTCGGCCTCTTCCGCGTCGATGTTGAAACCCATGCCGGCCCGCGCCGCCTGCCGCGCCAGGTCGCGCAGCACCGGCACCAGTTCGGCCATCACGCGGGCCTCCTGCGCGACCTCGTAGCGGGGATGCAGCGCCGACAGCTTGACCGAGATGCCGGGGTTTTCCCGCACGTCGTCCGACCCGCAGGCGGCGGCGATCGCCGCGATCGCGCCCGCGTAGCTTTCGGCGTAACGCCGGGCATCGGCCATCGTGCGCGCGGCCTCGCCCAGCATGTCGTAGGAATAGCTGTAACCCTTCGCCTCCTCTGCCGCGGCGCGGCGCATCGCGGCCCCGATCGTCTCGCCCAGAACGAACTGGCGGCCCATCTCGCGCATCGCGCGCGCCACGACGGTGCGGATCACCGGCTCGCCCAGCCGCTTGATCGCGCCGCGCAGGTGGCCGGCGACGCCGGGCGGCCGATCCTCCAGCACCTTGCCGGTCAGCATCAAGGCCCAGGTCGAGGCATTGACGAGCGGCGAGGCGGAATGGCCGAGGTGGCGCGACCAGTCCGAGGGTGCGATCTTGTCCTCGATCAGGGCGTCCATCGTGGCCGCGTCAGGCACCCGCAGAAGCGCCTCGGCCAGGCACATCAGCGCGATGCCCTCGTCGGTCGACAGGCCGTATTCGGCCAGAAACACCTCCATCAGCCCCGGCCGGCTGTCGGCCCGGATCCGGGTGACGAGATCGGCGCCGGCGGCGGTGATCGCGGCGCGGTCTGCGGCCGAGAGCGCGGCCGCGTCGATCAGCCCGGCCAGCAGCGGGCCTTCGGGGGCAAGGGTTCCGGTCTCGATCGCGTGCCAGGGGTCGGACATGGGCTTCTCCTGCGTGATGCGCCATGATATCGCGAAACGGCAAGGCGAATGGCCTGAAAATGCATCCAAAGTGGCCGATCAGACCAAAACAGGGGGATCTGGAATGCCGAATGCTCCAACACCGCTGGACAGGATCGATTCCGCCATCCTGCGGGAACTGGCGCGCGACGGCCGCCTGCCGGTGGCCGAACTGGCCCGCCGCGTCGGCCTGTCGAAGACGCCGACGCAGGCGCGGGTGAAGCGGCTGGAACAGGCCGGGGTGATCCAGGGCTACCGCGCGGTGCTTTCGCCGATCCGGATGGGGCTGGCGCATGTCGCCTTCGTCGAGGTGCGGCTGACCGACACCCGCGAGGCGGCGTTGCAGGCCTTCAACCGCGCCGCCCGCGCCCTGCCGGAGGTCGAGGAATGCCACATGATCGCCGGCGGCTTCGACTATCTCCTGAAGGTGCGGACGGCCGATATCGCCGATTACCGGCGGGTGATGGCCGAACATATCTCGACCCTGCCGCATGTCGCCGCCACCTCTACCTATGTCGCGATGGAGGCGGTGAAGGAGGATGCCTTCGCCGGCTGAGCGCCGGGGTTACGGCACCAGCCGCGCCACCGGCCCCGCGGGGCCGATCAGAACCAGCGCGCCGTCGGGGTCGATATCGAAGCTGCGGGTCGCCTCCAGCGCCGCGAACAGGCCGCGTTCGGCCGCCATCAGCGCGCCGGGGCAGGCCATCATCGTCGCCGCGACCGGGCCGATGGTGAACATCTCGCCGCCCAGTTCGAACGCGCCGGTAAACCGGTTGCAGCCGCCCCGGCCCCAGACCGCGCGGCCCTCGAACCGAAGCCAGGCGTCGAGATCGGGCGGCAGCTCCAGCCCCGCGATGTCGGCCAGACGCCACTCAAGCCCCTCGATCAGCGCGCCGGGATCGCCGCCGGTGCCGGTGAACGCCCGCTCCGGCGTCTCGACGGTGACGGCGACCGGATAGGGCAGGCCGGCCATCGTGTCATGCGCCAGCCGGTCGGCCAGGGTGACGGTCAGCCCGGCCTCGGGTGCGGTGTAGCGCAGCCCGTCGGCCGTGCGTTCGGGCCGTTCGACAAGCGCGTCGATCCCCGGGCCGTCAAGCTGGCCGAAGACGAAGCGGCCGCCCCGCAGGTCCAGCCGCCAGCCCGGTTCGTTGCCGCGGGCGGAAAACCCCGCCGCCAGCGGGCCGAGCGCCGGCAGGCAGTCCGCCGCCGCCCCTTGCCAGGAGATCGTCATCTGCCGGCCCTTCGACCAGGCGAAGGTGCCCGGATCGTCCGGCGCGGTGGCCTTCACGCCGGAGGCGCTGCGCTCCGCCGCAAGCTCGATCCAGCTGCCGCCCTTGCGCAGCCGCGCGCCCGTGTCGGTCCAGCCCAGCCAATAGACCGTCTCGTCGCAGCGCCAGGCATGGGCCGGGCCGATCATCGCGCTGCGCCGCGCCATCAGCAGGCCGGCATCGCCCGCACCGCCGTCCGGAACGACCGTCGCCTCGGTCAGCCAGGGCGCGCCGGGCCCGAAGATCGCGGCCCGCAGCGTCAGGCCCGCGCTGCCGTCCGGCGCCTCGATCCGCACCGGCAGCGGCACCTGCGCGCCCCCGGCCGGCACCGCCTGGTGCGCCACGAGCCGGCCCGCGCCGTCGCGCAGTTCCGTCACGACAAGCGCGTCGGAGGGCAGCGCGATTCGCTCGCGATAGGTCACCTCGGCGGTCACGGTGACCGGCTCGGCCAGGGCGGGGGCTGCGGCCAGCGCCGCGAGAAGCGTAAGGGCACGGATCATCGGTGCTTGGGCCTTTCCTGTGGTCCTGGCCGGCAGCCTAGCACGGCCCCCGCCCGGTTGCCGAGCCTGCCGGTGCGTCACCGGCTTGCCCCCGCCGCCGGGCCGCCTATTCTGCCCCGGTCGCGCCCAGGGCCCGCGTGGTGGAATGGTAGACACAGGGGACTTAAAATCCCCAGGCTTCGGCCGTGCGAGTTCGAGTCTCGCCGCGGGCACCAGCGCGACCACGCGGGAGATCGCCCTTGCATTATGCCGGGGCCGGTCCCATATACGCCGTGCGACGTACTTTCGACCGACCACTGTCCCCTCAACGGCTGCAGTTCTTCGATCGTCTTGACTGCGCCGGACCGCCGCACTTCCGCGGGCGGTATGATATGAAGGAGACATGCGCATGGCCACTGGCAGCGTGAAATGGTTCAACACCACCAAGGGTTACGGCTTCATCGCCCCGGACGGGGGCAAGAAGGACGTGTTCGTCCACATCTCCGCCGTGGAACGTGCGGGCATCCGCGAACTGCGCGACGGTCAGAAGGTGACCTTCGACATCGAGGCGGGCCGCGACGGCCGCGAAAGCGCGACGAACATCGAACTCGCCTGAGCCTTTCGGGAATTCGACGGAACGGGGCGTGCCGCAGGGCGCGCCCCGTTTCGCATCCTAGGTCCGCACCCCGGCGAAGCGCGCCTGCCAGTCTTCGCGCTCCTCGTCGGCGATCTTGCGAAACAGCACGTCGGGCGTGGCGAAGGCATGGCCCGGCGGCAGCGCGGCCAGCGCGGCGGGCACGTCCTCGGGCCATGACCTGTCATCGGTGCCGAGCGCGGCCAGCATCGCGGCGGCGGCATCGGGGATGAAGGGTTCCGACAGGACCGCGTAGACGCGGATCAGGTTCAGCGCCAGCCGCACCATCGCCGCCGCCCGCTCCGGGTCTTCCTTGACGACGGACCACGGCGCGGCGGATTGCAGGTATTCGTTGCCCGCGACCCAGATCGCGCGCAGCTCGGTGGCCGCCTTGCGGACCTCCATCGCGTCCATGTGGCCCTCGTAGGCGCGGATGCGCGCCGTGAGTTCCCCGATCAGCGCCGCGGCGCGCTCGCCGGTCTGGCCGCCCTCGGGCACCGCCTCGCCGAATTTCGAGCGGCAGAATTTCGTCACGCGGGAAACGAAATTGCCCAGCACGTCGGCCAGGTCCTTGTTCACGCTGGCCTGGAAATTCTCCCAGGTGAATTCGCTGTCCGAGTTTTCCGGCGCATGCGACAGCAGCCACCAGCGCCAGTAATCCGCCGGCAGGATGCTGAGCGCCTGGTCCATGAACACCCCGCGGCCCTGCGAGGTGGAAAACTGGCCGCCGTCGTAGTTGAGGTAGTTGAACGACTTGATGTAGTCGACCAGCTTCCACGGCTCGCGCGAGCCCATGATCGTGGCGGGGAAGCTCAGCGTGTGGAAGGGCACGTTGTCCTTGCCCATGAACTGGATGTAGGTCACGTCATCCGCGCCTTCGTCGGTGCGCCACCAGCGCCGCCAGGCGGCCTCGTCCAGCCCCTGCGCATCGGCCCATTCGGCGGTGGCCGCGATGTATTCGATCGGCGCGTCGAACCAGACGTAGAAGACCTTGCCCTCCATCCCCGGCCAGTCCTCGTCGCCCTTCTTCACCGGCACGCCCCAGTCGAGGTCGCGGGTGATGCCGCGGTCCTGCAGCCCGTCGCCGTCGTTGAGCCATTTCTTCGCGATCGAGGTGGTCAGCACCGGCCAGTCGGTCTTTGACTCGATCCACGCCTCCAGCTCGTCCCTGAGCGCCGACTGGCGCAGGTAAAGGTGCTTGGTTTCCCGCACCTCCAGATCGGTGGAACCGGAGATCGCCGAGCGCGGGTCGATCAGGTCGGTCGGGTCGAGCTGCTTGGTGCAGTTCTCGCACTGGTCGCCGCGGGCCCGGTCATAGCCGCAGTTCGGGCAGGTGCCCTCGATGTAGCGGTCGGGCAGGAACCTGCCGTCCGCGGGCGAATAGACCTGGCGTTCGCTGACCTCGCGGATGAAGCCGTTTTCCGCAAGCCTGCCCGCGAAATGCTGGGTCAGCGCGCGGTTGCGCGCCGAGGAGGAGCGGCCGAAATGGTCGAAGGACAGGCGGAACCCTTCGCCCAGTTCCTTCTGCACCTCGTACATCTCGGCGCAATACTCGGACACCGACTTGCCGGCCTTGGCGGCGGCCAGTTCCGCCGGGGTGCCGTGTTCGTCGGTGGCGCAGATGAACATCACCTCGTCGCCGCGGGCGCGGCGGTAGCGCGCGATCAGGTCGGCGGGCAGCTGGCTGCCGACGAGGTTGCCCAGATGCTTGATCCCGTTGATGTAGGGGATCGCGGAGGTGATCAGAATCCGTGCCATGGCCGACGTCCCGGTGCGGTTTTGGCGCCCTCCCTACACGGGCGCGGGGCCAAGGGCCAGAGCCTTGCCGCTAGCGCCGCTCGCGCAGCCGGGCCATCAGGTTGCCCAGCGTGAACGAGGTGCGCGGGGTGTAGACATAGGCGGTGCGGTCGGCCGGGGCGGGGCGCACCCGCATCCGCATCAGGCCGAAGACGACCAGCCCGACATGGGCCAGCGCGATCATCACGAACAGCGCCTCCGGCCCGTAGGCCGAGATCAGCGTCGAGGACACGACCGGCGAGGCGATCGCCCCGAGCGCGAAGAGAAACATCAGCGCCGCCGACAGTTCCACCCGTTCCCCGGCCTGCGCGAAGTCATGCGCATGCGCGGTGGAGACGGAATAGATCGGCAGCGTGGTGAAGCCGAAGACGACGATCGCGGCGAACACCGCCGTCGGCCCGGCGCCGGAAACCAGCACGGTCAGCCCGCAGGCCAGCGTCGCGGCGACCGAAAGCGCGATCAGCACCTTGCGGCGGTCGAACTTGTCGGCCAGCCAGCCCACCGGGAACTGCGCCACCGCCCCGCCGACGACGAAGGCGGCGAGGAACAGCGCGATCGCATCGGCGGCCAGCCCCACCTCGATCCCGTAGACCGGCCCGACCATGCGGAACGAGGCGCCGGTGACGCCGGCGACGATCACGCCCGCCGACCCCAGCGGCGACAGCCGCAGCGCAAGGCCCGGCCGGAGCCGCGGCGCGGCGCCGGTTTCGGGCTCCTGCGCCTTGGTCACGGTGATCGGCAGAAGCGCCGCGCAGCACAGGATCGCCAGCAGCGTGTACGAGAAATAGGCCGCCGGCGGCAGCACCGCGATGATCAGCTGCGCGCCGAGGTTGCCGCCGACATCCACCACCCGGTAGACCGCCATCGCCCGGCCGCGGGTCTCGTTGGTGACCTTGGCCTGCATCCAGGCCTCGATCACCGTGTAGCAGCCGGCCACGCACAGCCCCGGCAGGATCCGCAGCACCGCCCAGGCGATCGGGTCGGGCACCATCATGTGCGCCATGATCCCGATCGTGCCGGCGGCGGTGAAGGCGGCGAAGGCGCGGGAATGGCCGACCGCCCCCATCAGCCGCGGCGCCCACCAGCAGCCCAGGAAGAAGCCGAAGAAATGCGCCGAACCCAGAAGCCCGATCTCGGCCGCGGTGAACCCCAGCGCCACGCCCGACAGCGCGTCGAGCGGCGCCACCCCGCCGGTGCCGAGCTGCAGCAGCACGACCGACAGGAAAAGCGCGGCGAAGGAAATCAGCATCCGCATGATGGTGAAGGCTTAGGCCCGGCGCGCGGGCAAGGGAAGCGGGGTTTTGCCGTCGGCCGGTGTTTTCGCGGCCGGCGCGCTCAGGCGGGGGCGGCGGCGGGCTCGGCTGCCGGCCCGGCCGTGAACCCGCCGCCGGGCGCCGGCGCCAGGGTGAAGGCGGCGGGCGCGGCGGTGCGGGCGCGGCGGCGTTCGATCCGCCAGCGGCTTCGGCCGCCGGCATGGGCGGGCGCGGCATGCCAGCGCGTCTCGATCCCCGGCGCGCCGCCCGCGCCCGGCGTCAGGATCAGTCCGGTGGGCGCCACCGGCCCCTCCGCCGCGCCGGTTTCGGCGGCCAGGTGCAGCCGCCGCACCGGGGTCAGGGCCGGCGGTTCCGGCAGTTCCGCGACGATCAGCGCCGCGGCCCCGGCGCGCAACGCCTCTTCCATCGACCACAGCAGATCGGGCGCGCGGGCGGGATGGACGAAGATCAGCCGCCCCGGTTCGATCAGCCGCACGACGCCGTCGGGATGCAGCCGTTCCGCCGCCCAGGCCGGCGCGATCCAGATCACCGGGCCTGCCGTGTCGCGCGCCGCGATCAGCGCCAGCGTGCGCCGCGCCGGGCCGCAGATCTCGTGCACCCGCGCCCGCGCGATTTCCAGCCCCGGCGCGAGGACGAGGCCGGGCAGCGCGCGGCGCGGTTGGCGGGTGAGCGGGGCGGCGGGGTGAGTCGTCATGCGGCAAGGTTAGAATGTTCCCTTAATGTTCTCAATATCCCCGGCTTGCCCCCGCCGCCCCGCCCGCTAGTCTCGCCCCGAACCCGACAGGAGGATTTTCATGCAGCGCGTGCCCCTCGGCCGCACCGGCCTTACCGTCTCCCGCCTGTGCCTTGGCACGATGACCTTCGGCACCCAGACCGCGCCCGCCGATGCCCATGCCCAGCTCGACCGGGCGCTGGAGGCCGGCATCAACTTCCTCGACACCGCCGAGATGTATCCGGTCAACCCGATCTCGGCCGAGACGACCGGGCGAACCGAGGAGATCATCGGCGACTGGATCGCCCGGACCGGCCGGCGTGACGACTGGATCATCGCGACGAAGATTTCCGGCGAGGGCAGCAAGGTCCGCGGCGGCGAGCCGATCACCGCCGCCGCGCTGCGCCGGGCGGTGGAGGGCTCGCTTACCCGGCTGCGGACCGACCGGATCGACCTTTACCAGTTCCACTGGCCCAATCGCGGCAGCTACCATTTCAGGCAGAACTGGGCCTACGACCCGTCGCGCCAGAATCGCGAGGAAACGCTGGCGCACATGGTCGAGGCGCTGGAGACGCTGGCGGCGCTGAAGGCCGAGGGCAAGATCGCCGAATTCGGCCTGTCGAACGAAAGCGCCTGGGGCATGGCCGAATGGCTGCGGCTGGCCGAGGCCGGGCACGGCCCGCGCGCGGCGGCGATCCAGAACGAGTATTCGCTGTTGTGCCGGCTTTACGATACCGACCTCGCCGAACTGGCGGTGAACGAGGATGTCACGCTGCTGGCCTTCTCGCCGCTCGGCACCGGCCTGCTGACCGGGAAATACGCGGGCGACGTGATCCCCGAGGGATCGCGCCGAACGCTCAACCCGGCGCTGGGCGGGCGGGTCAGCCCGCGGGTGTGGGAGGCGGTTTCCGCCTATCTGCGGATCGCGAACGAGGCCGGGCTGGACCCGGCGCGCATGGCCCTGGCCTGGACGCTGACGCGGCCGTTCCCGGTGGTGCCGATCTTCGGCGCGACGACGCTGGCGCAGCTTGACCACCTGCTGCCGGCGGCCGAGATGGCGCTGTCCGACGACGTGCTGGCGGCGTTGGACGCGGCGCACCGGGCGCATCCGATGCCGTATTGATCCCGGCCGCCGCAATCCGCCCGCCGGGTGTCGCGGCGGGGGCTTGCCGGCGGGGCCGAAATCGCGGCACCTTCCCGGCAGACCGGCCAAGGGAGGACGCCATGCCGCTGACCATGAACCGCGAGGTCTTCATCACCTGCGCCGTGACCGGCTCGGGCGGTACGCAGGATCGCAGCCCGCATGTGCCGCGCAGCCCGCGGCAGATCGCCGACAGCGCGATCGCGGCGGCGAAGGCCGGCGCGGCGATCGTCCATTGCCATGTCCGCGACCCGGACACCGGCAAGCCGTCGCGCAGGCTCGACTACTACCGCGAGGTCACCGACCGGATCCGCGCGGCCGATGTCGACGTGGTGCTGAACCTGACCGCGGGGATGGGCGGCGACCTTGTGCTGGGCCGGCCCGACCGGCCGCTGCCGCCGGCCGAGGGCACCGACATGATCGGGGCGGAGGAACGGCTGGCCCATGTCCGCGACTGCCTGCCGGAAATCTGCACGCTCGACTGCGGCACGATGAACTTCGCCGAGGCCGATTACGTGATGGTCAACACGCCGGGCATGCTGACCGAGATGGGCGGCATGATGGAGGCCATGGGCGTCAAGCCCGAGATCGAGGCCTTCGACACCGGCCACCTGTGGTACGCGAAGGAACTGGTGCGGCAGGGTGTGCTGAAAGACCCCGCGCTGGTGCAGCTGTGCATGGGCGTGCCCTGGGGCGCGCCTGATGACCTCAACACCTTCATGGCGATGGTCAACAACGTCCCCGCGGGCTGGACCTTCTCGGCCTTCGCGCTGGGGCGGCACCAGATGGCCTATGCCGCTGCGGCGGTGCTGGCGGGCGGGCATGTCCGCGTCGGGCTGGAAGACAACCTGTGGCTCGACAAGGGCGTGCTGGCGACCAACGCGCAACTGGTCGAACGCGCCGTGGGGATCGTCGAGCGGATGGGCGCGCGGGTGATCGGCCCGGCCGAGGTGCGCGAGAAGCTGGGCCTGACGAAACGGGCCCCCGGCGCGGCATGATCCGCCCGGCGCTGTTCGTGCTGGCGGCGAGCCTCGCCTCCTGCCTCGGGCCGGAGGAACCGGCGCTGCCGCCGGTCGGCGCGGCCGCCGACGAGGCCGCGCGGCTGGCCTGCGAACGCCGCGGCGGCCGCTTCGCCCCCGGCGGCCAGAGCGGCGGGCTGACCTGTTTCATGACCCCGCCGGACGCCGGCAAACGCTGTACGCGGGCCTCCGACTGTTCGACCCAGTGCCTCGCCCGGTCGGGCACCTGCGCCCCCATCACGCCGCTGTTCGGCTGCAACGAGATCCTCACCGACACCGGTGCGCGGCTGACGCAATGCATCGACTGACGCCACATTCATCGGCCGGGCGCTGGCCCGCCGCAAACCACGGAGACGACAGATGACCGGAACGGCGGCGATCATCGGCGGCGGCGTGATCGGCGGCGGATGGGCCGCGCGGTTTCGCCTGATGGGCTGGAACGTGCGGGTGTTCGACCCCGATCCGGAGGCCGAGCGCAAGCTGGCCGAGGTGATGGCCAACGCCCGCCGCGCGTTGCCCGGCCTGCATGACGCGGCGCTGCCGCCCGAGGGCGCGATGACCCGCCACGCCACCGTGGCCGAGGCGGTGACAGGCGCCGACTGGGTGGTGGAAAGCGTGCCGGAACGGCTGGAGATCAAGCATCGCGTCTATGCCGAGATCCAGGCGGCGAACCCCGGCGTGATCGTCGGTTCCTCGACCTCCGGCTACAAGCCCTCGCAGTTGCAGGAGGGCGCGGCGGTACCGGGCAACATCCTCGTCACGCATCCGTTCAACCCGGTCTACCTGTTGCCTCTGGCCGAACTGGTGTCCTCGGCCGCGACCCCGCCCGAGGTGATCGACCGCGCCAAGGCGGTGCTGACCGGGATCGGGATGCACCCGCTGCATGTCCGCGCCGAGATCGACGCCCATATCGCCGACCGGTTCCTCGAAGCCGTCTGGCGCGAGGCGTTGTGGCTGATCCGCGACGGGGTGGCCACGACCGAGGAGATCGACGACGCGATCCGCTACGGGTTCGGGCTGCGCTGGGCGCAGATGGGCCTGTTCGAAACCTACCGGATCGCCGGGGGCGAGGCCGGGATGCGGCACTTCATCGCCCAGTTCGGCCCCTGTCTGGGCTGGCCCTGGACCAAGCTGATGGACGTGCCGGAGCTGACCGACGAGCTGATCGACACCATCGCCGGGCAGTCCGACGCGCAATCGGGCCACCACACGATCCGCGAGCTGGAGCGGATTCGCGACAACAACCTTGTCGCGATGATGCGCGCGCTCAAGGCGCAGGACTGGGGCGCGGGCGCGCTGCTGAACGCGCGCGACGCGGCGCTGCCGAGGCCCGAGCCCGACATCGCCGGCCCGATCCCGGTGATGGATCGCGCGGTGCCGCTGGACTGGACCGATTACAACGGCCACATGAACGAGGCGCGCTATCTTCAGGCCTTCAGCGAGGCGAGCGACCGGTTCATGGAGATCATCGGCGTGGATGCCGCCTGCATCGCCGCGGGCATGTCCTGCTTTACCGCCGAAACCCATCTGCGCCATCTGGGCGAGGTGCATGCCGGCGACGCGATCCGCGTCACCGCCCAGCTTCTGGAGACCAAGCCCAAGACCTATCGCCTGTGGCTTGAACTGTCGGTGGGCGGCGAGCTGGCCGCCACCTGCGAACAGACGCTGATCCACGTCAACCTCGAAACCCGGCGGGCCAGCGAACCGGTGCCGGCGGTGGCCGAACGGATCGCCGCGATCGCCGCCGCCCATGCCGATCTGCCCTGGCCCGAGGGCGCGGGCCGCGCGATCGGGCAGGGGCGGTAGCGCGCCCGGCTTGCGGCGGCCTCAGGCGATACCGCGCGCCATCTCCCTCAGCAGCGCGGGAAACTCCCGCGCGCCGTGGCTTGCCTCGCGCACGAGGAAATCGAAATGCGCGGTGATCCCGGCCACCCGCTCGGTATCGCGGAAAACAAGGTAGTGCCGGCCAAGGTAGATCACCGCCAGCAGTGGCCCGAACACCGTGACCGGCGAGGAATAGAGCCGCCGCGCGTCGTACAGGTAGATCCGCAACGTCGGGTAGAGCTGTTCGCACAGGTCCACCAGCCAGTCGACCTGTTCGCGCCGCACCCGTGGTGGCAGGCCGCGATAGTAGCCCTCCGCCGCGACGAAGGATTGCACCTCGAAGATCGGCAGCGCGATCTCGTAGTCCGACCGGTTGGAGCGCATGAAACCCAGCCGATCCTCGCTGGCGCCGATCGCCTGGTCGGCCGACCGGCCCAGATGCGCCTCGTATTCCCAGCGCAGCATCGCGTGGGTCTTGAGCATGTCGGGCATCATCGCCGGCACGTGGCGGATCTTGTAGCCCGCCGCCTCCTGGTGCCAGCCGAAGATCGTCTCGTCGATCAGCGCGCGCGGTGCCTCGGTCATCGTCATCGCCGCGGCCAGCACCTCGGCCAGCTGTTCGGGCCGTTCCGTCAGCCCCAGCAGCCAATCGGCCGAGACATCCAGCGCGGCGGCGCATTCGGCCACCACCTGCGCATTCGGCAGCCGCGCGCCCTCGTCCGACAGAAGCTGCGAGATCGTCGAGCGATCGACGCCGACCGCCCGCGCCAGCGCGGCCTGGCTGACGGATTTCTCGCCCATCGCCCGGGCGAGCCGGTCGCGGAACAGGGGCGCGCGGGCACGTTTGTCGATCTTTTGCGACATATGATGACATATATCACGACCGTCGAATTAAGTTAATCATATTCAGGCTTCGCAACGGCCCGCGCGGGCGTGACAGTTCCGTGACGTCCCTTTCACGGACCTTCACCAGATGCAGCCCGACCCCCGGCCGGAGTGGCCGACCCTTGCGCTGATCGTTGCCTGCTACGCCGTCTGGGCGCTGGCCACCACGGCGCTGTGGCCGCTGTCGCCGCTGCTGTCGGTCGTGGTCGCGACGCTGGTGATCACGATGTTCTCCTCGATCCAGCACGAGGTGCTGCACGGCCACCCGTTCCGCAGCGCCACGCTGAACGAGGCGCTGGTGTTCCCGGCGGTGACGCTGCTTTACCCCTATCGCCGGTTCCGCGACACGCATCTGCAACACCACCATGACGAACGCCTGACCGATCCCTACGACGACCCGGAATCGAACTACCTAGACCCGGTCGTCTGGGCCGGGCTGTCGCGGCCGATGCGGGCGATCCTGAGGGCCAACAACACGCTCCTGGGCCGGCTTGCCATCGGGCCGGCGCTGGGCACGGCGGCGTTCTGGCGCGGCGATCTGCGCGCCATCCTCGCCGGTGACCGGGCGGTGCGCACCGCCTGGGCGCTGCACCTGCTGGGGCTTCTGCCGGTCGCGGCGTGGTTCGTCTGGGTCGCGCAGATGCCGGTCTGGGCCTATCTCGTCGCGGTCTACGCGGGCCATTCGGTGCTGAAGATCCGCACCTTCCTCGAACACCGCGCGCATGAAAGGGCGCGAGGCCGCACCGTGATCGTCGAGGGCCGCGGGCCCCTGGCCTTCCTGTTTCTCAACAACAACCTTCATGTCGTGCACCACAGCCACCCGGCGGTGGCCTGGTACCGGCTGCCCGCGCTTTATGCCGCGCGCCGCGCGCATTACCTGCGCAAGAACGAGGGCTATCGCTACGCCTCCTACACCGAGGTGTTCCGCCGGCATTTCCTGCGCGCGAAGGATCCGGTGCCGCATCCGCTGATGGGGCAGGCCGGCCATGCGCCGGAGCCGCCGGGGCGGCTGCCCGACCCGCCGATCCCGCACGCCGCCGAGTAGGCTTCCGCGCACCGCCGTGCCATGCGATAGGGGCGCATGGAGGCCTGGATCATCGCCACGCTGGCGGCCGCGGCCGTGCAGACCCTGCGCTTCATGCTGCAAAAGCAGCTCCGGCAGGTGGGGCTGTCGACGGCCGGCGCGACGTTCTCGCGGTTTCTCTTCGCGGTGCCACTGGCGGGGCTGGCCGCGCTGGTGCTGACCGGCGGCACCTCGCCCGCGCCGGGCGCGGCGTTCTGGGGCTGGGCGGCCTTCGGCGGGCTGTGCCAGATCCTTGCCACGGCGGCGACGGTCGCGCTGTTCTCGCTGCGCAACTTCGCCGTGGGCATCGCCTTCACCAAGACCGAAACGGTGCAGGTGGCGGTGTTCTCGGCGCTTTTGCTGGCCGAACCGGTGCCGCCCGCGGGCTGGGCGGCGATCCTCGCGGGGTTCGCCGGGGTGGTGCTCTTGTCGCGCGGCGGCGCGGCGGCACCGCGGTTCGACGCGCGGGCGACGGTGCTGGGCCTCGTCGCCGGCGGGCTCTTCGGCCTGTCGGCGATCGGCTACCGCGCCGCGACGCTGGAACTGGACGGGTTGGCCGCCGCGGCGCGGGCGGCGGTGACGCTGGCGGCGGTGACCGCGATGCAGACCGGCGCGATGGCGCTGTGGCTGCGCCTGCGGGAGCCGGGCGAGATCGGCCGGGTGCTGGCCGCCTGGCGGCGCACCCTGCCTGTGGGCGTGACCGGGGTCGCGGGATCCTATGGCTGGTTCCTTGCCTTCTCGTTGCAGAACGCGGCCGTGGTCCGCGCCGTCGGGCAGGTGGAGATCGTGTTCACCCTGCTGGTCTCGGCGGTGGTGTTCCGCGAACGGCTGCGGGCGCGCGAGGGGGTCGGGATCGCGCTGGTGATCGGCAGCCTCGTCGCGCTGGTGCTGGTTCTGCGCTAGGCCGGATCAGGCGATCCGACGGAAGGCGGAGACCTCGCCGGAATTGTCGAAGAACGGCACGCTGTCGGGCAGGTCGACGCCCTGCATCAGCGCCGCGACCTCGGCCAGCACGACCTCGGTGATGAACGGCAGGTTGAGCTGCCGAGCCGTCGCCACCGGCACCCAGTGCAGATGGCTGAGCTCCTCGGTCGCGCGGGAAAAATCCTCGGCATCGCCGACGATCGCCGCGGCATCGGCCAGGAAGAACCGCGCATCGAACCGGCGCGGCCGACCCGGCGGGGTGATCGCGCGAAAGACGTAGCGCAGCGCGCGCGCGCAGGGCAGGTGGCCGGTGGCGGCGAAACCGGCCCAGTCGGGCGGCACCGGCCCGGCCCAGGCCCCGGGGCGGCCGAGGATCAGGCCGGTTTCCTCCCACAATTCGCGCACCGCCGCGACGGTCAGGGCATGGGCCAGCGCCGGATCGGCGCCGGCACCCAGCCGCGCCGCGCAGACCGCCCCGATCGGCGCGGCCAGCGCCACTGCGGAATCCCCGGCATCGACCGCGCCGCCGGGAAACACGAACTTGTCGGGCATGAAGGCCGCGCCGGCGCCGCGCTGGCCCATCAGAACCTCCGGCCCGTCCGGCCCGGCCCGGGCCAGGATCACCGTCGCGGCGTTGCGCACCGGCATGTCGGCCGGGGACACGGCCATCTCAGGCCCCGTCGGGCTGGCCGAAGCCGTGCATCCGCTTGGCCCACTGGATGCCCACCATCACGCCCTTCATCCGTGGCAGCAGGTAAAGCGACAGCCCGACCGTGCCGATCGCGAAGACCGTGGCCAGGATCATCGGGTCCGGTCGCCAGGCCATGAAGGCCATCAGGATCAGCGGGGCCATCAGGTGCCCGACGATCAGGATCGTCAGATAGGCCGGCCCGTCGTCGGCGCGCTGGTGATGCAGCGCCTCGCCGCAGACCGCGCAGCTGTCGCGCACCGTGAGGTAGCCGCGCAGCATCGGCCCGGCGCCGCAGCACGGGCAGCGCCGGCGCCAGCCACGCATCATCGCCCGGCCCATCGGCCGGTCGTCTTCCGCCACCGGGGCGGTGGCGTCATCCTGGTAGCTGTCGTCGCGCATGGGTCCGCCTTCGCTTGCCGGCCATCGGGCCGGCCCTGCTCACCCTCCGCTTATCGCAGGCGCGGCCCGGCAGCGGAACCACCTTTGCCGTCTCCGCGTAAAGATGTCGCAAATTCCCGCCGCCCGGCGACGGAAACCGCCGCATCGCCCGTTTCATGACCATCGACGGGCGCAAACGTCCCGCCACCAAGAGGAGAACGACGATGACCAAGTTCACGATCCTGACCGTTTCGGCGCTGGCGCTGGGTGCCGCGGCACTGGCCGTTCCGACCGGCGCGCTGGCGGATGCCAAGGGCTGGGGCCGCCACGGCGGCGACCGGATGGAGCGGATGCAGGGCATGCGTGACGGCCAGATGCAGCCGCGCTTCGATTTCGCCGCGGCCGATGCCGACGGCGACGGCAAGGTGACGCAGGACGAGCTGTCGGCGCTGCGCGCGGCCGAGATCGCGGCGCTCGACGCCGATGGCGACGGTTTCATCTCGGTCGAGGAGATGACCGAGCGGATGGTGCGGGGCATGAAAGAGCGGCTGGCGATCCGCGCCGAACGGCAGATCGGCAACATGGACAGCGACGGCGACGGCAAGCTGGCCGTGACCGAACTGCCCGACCTGCCGCTGGGCAACCGGCTGTTCGCGGCGATCGATGCCGATGCCGATGGCGCGATCACCGAGGAAGAGATCGCCGAGGCGCGCGGCATCTTCGCCAAGCTGCGCGGCATGGGCGAGGGCCGGGGCGAGGGCCAGGGCCGCTGGATGCGCGGCCACAACTGAGACGGCCGGCGCGGGCCGGGCGGCGGGGCTGCCCGCCGCCCGATTGCCCGGCCGGTGAAATCGCGGTAGCGCTGCCGACATGGTCATGGCCTTCGACCTGCCCGACGACACCTCCGACGAGGACTTGCTGGCCCGTTTCGCGGCCGGCGAGGCGGCGGCGGCGCGGGCGCTGACGCTGCGGCTGACGCCGGTGGCGCTGCGCGTCGCGCAGCGGATGCTGGGCGATGCCGCCGAGGCCGAGGATGTCGCGCAGGAGGCGATGCTGCGGCTGTGGCGGATCGCGCCGGACTGGCGGCCGGGGGTGGCGCGGGTCTCGACCTGGCTCTACCGGGTCACGGTGAACCTGTGCACCGACCGGTTGCGGCGCCGCCGCGGCGTGGCGCTGGAGGCGGCCGGCGAGGTCGTCGACGGCACACCCGCCGCGGTCAGCACGCTGATCGAGGCCGACCGCGCCGCCGCGCTGGAGGCCGCGCTGATGAGTTTGCCGGAGCGCCAGCGACAGGCGGTGGTGCTGCGGCATATCGAGGGCCTGTCGAACCCCGAGATTGCCGATATTCTGGGTATCGGGGTCGAGGCCGTGGAAAGCCTGACGGCGCGGGGCAAGCGGGCGCTGGCCGCGCTGCTGGCGGGCCGGCGGGAGGAACTGGGATATGGCGATGACTGAACGCGATGACGACCGGACGCTGGAGCCCTTCTTCGCCGCGGCGCGTGCGCGGCCGCCCGAGGCCGGCCCGGACCTGCTGGCGCGGGTGCTGGCCGAGGCCGAGGCGGCGCAGGCGGCCCGGCCGATGCCCGCGCGCGACGGCGCCGCCCCGGCCGCGGGGCTGCCGGGCGGGCGAGGGATCATCGGGATGCTGGGCGGCTGGGGCGGCATCGGCGGGCTTCTGGCCGCCGGGCTGGCCGGGCTGTGGATCGGCTTCACCGGAACCGGCGCGCTGGGCACCGCCTCGTCGGAGCTTTGGGGCAGCGCGGGCGTGACGTTCGACGCCGATCCCGGCGCCGACGGCGTCTTTTCGCTGGTGCTCGACCTGGAGGCGGAGGCATGAGCGACGACGGCAGCCCGCGGCCGGGCGGCGACACCCGCCCCGACCCCGCGCCGCCGGCCCGCACCGGCGGCTGGACCCGCGCGATCCTGATCGGGTCGCTGGTGCTGAACCTCGTGCTGCTGGGCGCGATCGCCGGGGCCGGGCTGAACCACCGGATGGCGCCGGAGCGGCGGGCGATCGGCGATGCCGGGCTCGGGCCGATCTACGAGGCGCTGCCGGCGGAGGCCAAGCGCGCGCTGCGCCGCGAGATGCTCGCCAACCTGCGCGACCGGGGCGAGATCCGGCAGGCCGTGATCGCCGACACCCGTGCCTTTCTCGCCGCGCTGCGCGGCGATCCGTTCGACCGGGCGGCCGCCGAACAGGCGCTGGGCCGGCAACGCGACCGCGCGGCCCGGATGCTGGAGATCGGCGCCGACCGGATCGTCGAACGGCTGGAGGCGATGGGGCCCGAGGCGCGCCGCGCCTATGCCGACGCGCTGGAGGCCGCGATCCGCCGCCGCGCGCCGCTTCGCGCGCGCGACTGAGGCCCGGCCTCAGGCCGCGGCGCTGCCGCCCACGGTCACGAGGTTGCGGCCGTCGGACTTGGAGCCGAGCAACGCCTGGTCGGCGAAATCGACCACCTGTTCCACCGCGATGCCGGCGCCGCCGCCCATCGCCAGCCCGACCGAGGCGGTGATCGTGATCTCGCCGAGGCTGCCGGGCAGGCGCACCGGCCGTTCCTCGATGATGCCGCGCAACCGCTCGGCGGTGGTGCGCGCGGCGTCCAGCGCGGTGTCGGGCAGCGCGATCAGGAATTCCTCGCCGCCGATCCGGGCCACCAGGTCGACGCTGCGCAGGCTGCCCTTCAGCCGCTGCGCGACCCCAACCAGAACCGCGTCGCCGGCGGCATGGCCCCAGGTGTCGTTCACCGATTTGAAGCGATCGAGATCGAGCAGCATGACCGCGAAGCTGCGGCCGGTCTGCTGCGCGCGTTCGGCGATCCGGGCGACATGCGGCAGCGCGTAGCGGCGGTTGTAAAGCCCGGTGAGCGGGTCGATCAGCGCCAGCCGGAACCCGTCGGCCATGCTGGCGCGCAGCCGGTCGCCGATCCGCTTGCGGCGGATCTGGGTTTGCAGGCGGATCGCGACCTCTTCCACCGGCGCATCGACGGCCAGCAGGTCATTGGCGCCGAGGTCGAGCGCCACCGCCGCCGTCTCGCGCGCATCGGCGCCGACGAGGATGCAGATCGCGGCATGCCGGCTGGCCGGCCGCGCCCGCAGTTCCGACATCAGCCGCAGCCCGTCGCCCGGCCGGTCCATGTCGGCCGGAATGACGAAAAGATCGGTCGCGCCAAGCCCGGCGGCGCCGGCCATCACCTCTTCGCGGTCCATCGCCGAGACATGCGGCCCGAAGGTTCTGGCCAGGTCGCGGCGCAGCATCAGCGTCCGCTCGCGCCGCCCGCCGACCAGCACGATGTTGGCCGGCGCGTCGAACGCGCCCGTCGCCTCGGCGAAGCCGAGGTCGCGCCAGGTCGTGTCGCGCAGCTTCAGTTCCTCTTCCGTCTCGCGGGCGCGCAGGAGGCTGCGTAGCCGCGCCAGCAGCAGATGTTCGTCCAGCGGCTTGGTCAGGAATTCCTCGGCCCCGGCACGCAGGCCGCGCAGCCGCGCGTCCGGGTCGCGGAACGCGGTGATCATGACCATCGGGATCGCGCGGGTCGCCGGATCGGCCTTGAGCCGCTTGCAGACCTCGATCCCGTCGATATCTGGCAGTTGCACGTCGAGCAGGATCAGGTCGGGCCGGGCCTGCCGCGCGATCCGCAGCGCATCCGTCCCGTTGGCGGCCTGGACCGTTTCGTAGGCGGCCGAGGCAAGCTTGACCTTCAGGACGATCCTGTTGGTTGCCACGTCGTCCACGATCATGATCTTGCCCGCCATGATCCTCTCCGCACGGTTTACTTGTCTTTGCTTGCTGTTCATCCTTTTCGGCAAAGGTTAAGAAATCCTTTCCGCATGCGAGGAAACGGGCCCGAATGACGGCGATGACCCCGGAAAACGCGCAAACCCTGGCGCTCGAGGCGCTGGGATGGATCGCCGGCAACGACGAGTTGCTGCCGGTGTTCCTGGGCGCGACCGGGGCGGATGGCGCGACCCTGCGCGCCGGGGCCGGCGATCCCGCCTTTCTGGGATCGGTGCTCGATTTCCTGCTGATGGACGATGCCTGGATCGTGGCCTTCTGCGATGCCGCCGGGCGGGCCTACGAGGCGCCGCGCAGCGCCCGCGCCGCCCTGCCGGGCGGTGACCTGGCCGACTGGGCCTGACCGGGCGAAGCGCCCGCCGCGGGTGCGGCCCGGCCCGCGCCGGTGCCTTCAAGCCCTAGATCTTTATGAGGTTTCTCGGTTCACCCTCGCGCAGTACGGCCAGCAGGCGGCGCAGCTGGTCGCGCTCGTCGGCCGGCAGCTTGGCAAGGAAATGCTGCGCGTTCTCCTCGGCCAGCGGGGTGGCCCGCCACAGCGCCTCGCGGCCCGCGCCGGTCAGCCCGACCGCGGTGTGTCGCCGGTCGGTTCCCGCCGCCCGGCGCCGTTCGACAAGGCCTGCCGCCTCCATCTGCCGCAAGGCCCGCGACATCGCGGTCCGGTCGATCCCGATGAACTCGGCGATTCCCGAGGGCTGGCTCAGCCCCTCGTTCTCCACCGCCAGCAGAACGCACCAGGAGATCCGGGTCAGGCCCAGCGCCTTCAGGCCGTCCTCGAAGCGACGCTCCTGCAGCCGCGAGGTCAGCGTCAGCTGGTACAGAAGCGACGCGTGCAGGCGGTAGGGCGGCCGGTCGGGGCGGGGTGTCATGGCCGAACCGTCAACGAATCCTAACGCCGCGTCAACTGCTTGGCGCGGCGCCGTGGCAAGTTGCATCGGGCCGGGGCGGGGCGCATCCTGCACGCCGGGAGGACGCGCAATGCCCCAGATTCGCGGCATCCTGTTCGACAAGGACGGGACACTGTTCGATTTCCACGGCACCTGGGCCAGCTGGGCGCGGGGGCTGTTGCTGGACCTTGCGGGCGGCGATCCGGCGCGCGCGGCGGCGCTGGGCCGCGCGGCGGGCTATGACATGGATTCCGACGTCTTCCATCCCGCGAGCCCGGTGATCGCCCATACGCCCGAGGAGATCGCCGAGGTGCTGCTGCCGCATCTTCCCGGCGCGAACCCGATCGGGCTGGTGGCGCGGATGAACGCGCTGGCCGCCGATGCGCCGATGGCCGAGGCGGTGCCGCTGTTGCCGCTGTTGTCGCGGCTGCGGGCGGCGGAACTGGCGCTTGGCGTCGCCACCAACGATGCCGAGCGTCCGGCGCGGGCGCATCTGGCCGTGGTCGGGGTCGAGGCGCTGTTCGATTTCGTCGCGGGCAGCGATTCCGGCCATGGCGCCAAGCCCGCGCCCGGCCCGCTGCTGGCCTTCGCGCGGGCGGCGCGGCTCGATCCGGCCGAGATCGTGATGGTCGGCGACAGCGCGCATGACCTGCATGCCGGCCGGGCCGCCGGGATGGCCTGCGTCGCGGTGCTGACGGGCCTTGCGACACGGGAAGACCTGGCGCCGCTTGCCGATGCCGTGCTGCCCGACATCGGCCATCTGCCCGGCTGGCTCGGCCTGGACTGATCCGGCCGCGGCGATCCCGGCATTGTCCAAAAACGACGTTCCGGCGTCGCCCGCTGCTACGCCCCCGGCGCCGCCCGGGCCGAACCTGCGCGGTGAGGACGACCGGGAAAGGAGGCGATCATGGCCGAGGACGGGCGACGCAGGCGGGCGGGCGGGCGCGCGGGGAACGCGCGGCGCGCGGGAACCCATGCCATCGACCAGATGCCCTGGCGCGTGCCGGTCAATCCCGACCGGCCGACCGAACCGCTTGGCCCCGAGGGGGTCGAGGCGATCCATCGCGGCGCGATGCACATCCTGTCGGACATCGGCATCAGGTTTCTCAACGAAGAGGCGCTGGGCCTGTTCCGTCAGGCGGGCTGCCGGGTCGAGGACGGCCAGGTCTTCATGGACGAGGATTTCGTCACCGAGATGGTCGCCCGGGCGCCCGGCGGCTTCACGATCACCCCGCGCAACCCCGCCCGCGCGCTGCCGATCGAGGGCGGCAACATCTTCTTCGGCAACGTCTCGTCGCCGCCCAACTACTGGGATCTGGAGACCGGCAAGGTCTCGGGCTTCATGGAGGGGTTCCGCAACCTGATCAAGCTGACGCAGTATTTCAACTGCATCCATTTCGCCGGCGGCTACCCGGTGGAACCGATCGACGTGCATGCCTCGGTCCGGCATCTCGACTGCATCTACGAAAAGCTCGTGCTGACCGACAAGGTCGTGCATGCCTACGCGCTGGGCCGCGAACGTGTCGAGGACGCGATGGAGATGGTGCGCATCGCCGGCGGGCTGACAGAGGCGGAATTCCGCGCCCGCCCGCACATGTACACCAACATCAATTCGGTCTCGCCGCTCAAGCACGATTTCCCGATGATCGACGGCGCGCTGCGGATGGCGCGGGCCGGGCAGGTGGTGGTGGTCACGCCGTTCACGCTGGCCGGGGCGATGGCCCCGGTGACGCTGTCGGGCGCGGTGACGCTGTCGATCGCCGAGGCGCTGGCCGCGATCGCGCTGATCCAGTATGCCGCGCCGGGCGCGCCGGTGATGATCGGCACCTTCACCTCGAACGTCGACATGAAATCCGGCGCGCCGGCCTTCGGCACGCCGGAATACATGCGCGCCACGCAGATGACCGGGCAGCTTGCGCGGCGCTACGGGCTGCCGATGCGCTCCTCCGGGGTCTGCGCGGCCAACGTGCCCGACGGCCAGGCGATGTGGGAGACATCGAACAGCCTGTGGGCCGCGGTCCAGTCGGGCACCAACATGGTCTACCACGCCGCCGGCTGGCTGGAGGGCGGGCTGATCGCCAGCCCCGAGAAATTCGTCATGGATTGCGAGGTGATCCAGATGATCCAGCGTTACTTCGAGCCCGTGACCTGGGCCACCGCGCCCGAGGACATCGCGGTGGAGACGGTGGCCGAGGTCGGCCCCGACGGGCATTTCTTCGGCTGCCAGCACACGCAGGATCGCTATGCCACCGCCTTCTACGCCCCGGTCGTGTCGGACTGGCGCAATTTCGAGGCCTGGCAACTCGATGGCGCGGTCTGGACGCCGGAACGCGCGCACCGGGTCTTCAAGGCGATCCTGGCCGAATTCGAACCGCCGCCGATGGATGCGGGTGCCCACGACGAGCTGAGGGCCTTCGTGGATCGCCGCAAGGCCGAAGGCGGCGCGCCGACCGATTTCTGAGGCCGCGCCCTCGGTTGCGTCGCCGTCCTCCGGCGCAACCCCCGGTCGTCAAACGGTATTTTGCCGATCCGGCGCATCGCGGGCGGCGCCGCGGGCAGAGGATTTTGGGGCTTTGTTAACATCGTGCGCCTAGCCTTCCGGTGAAACGGAGAGGGATTGGCATGCACGGTCTGATGAACCGCGCGATCCAGTGTTTCCTGCGCGACACCTACGGGGCCGAGGTCTGGCTGACCGTCGCCGAGCAGGCAGGGATCGAGCCCGAGGGCTTCGAGGCGATGATGGTCTATCCCGACGCGATCACCGAGTCGCTGCTCTGCGCGGCCTCGCGGCAGTTGTCAAAGCCGCGCGAGGCGCTGCTGGAAGACATCGGCATCTGGCTGGTCTCGGTCGAGCGGCTGCGCCGGCTGATGCGCTTCGGCGGCGTCGACTACCACGACTTCATCGACACGCTCGAGGAACTGCCGGGCCGCGCGCAACTGGCGGTGCCCGATATCGGCCTGCCCGCGATCCGGGTGATCCCGCATTCGCAGGGCCGCTTCACGCTGGTCTGCCAGGGCGACCGGGAGGGGTTCGGCCAGGTGCTGGCCGGAGTGCTGCGCGCGATGGCCGACGATTACGGCGCGCTGGCGCTGATCGACCATGTCGGCGCGACATCGCGCGGCGAGACGATCGAGGTCGAACTGCTCGAGGCCCGCTTTGCCGAGGGTCGGGCGTTTTCTCTCGCGATGCCGGTCGCCGCCGGAGGCCTGTGATGGACGGAACCACGACCGACCAGTTGACGATGGTGCCGCCCGAGGCGTTGGGCCGGCTGATGCCGATGTATGTCTGGGTCTCGCCCACCGGCCATGTGCGCGAGGCCGGGCCGACGCTGCTGAAGCTGTGCGGCGACTGCGCGCTGATCGGCCGGCGGTTCCTGGAAACCTTCGAACTGATCCGGCCGCGCGGCGTCACCACGATGGCCGAGCTTGGCGCGGTCGCCGGGCGGCGGCTGCACGCCACGCTGCGCGAGCCGCCGCATACCGCGTTTCGCGGCCTCGCCGTGCCGCTTGGGCCCGGACAGGGGATGCTGGTCAACCTGTCCTTCGGCATCGCGGTGGCCGAGGCGGTGCGCGACCACGACCTGACCGATGCCGATTTCGCCGTGACCGACCTGGCGGTGGAACTTCTCTACCTGCACGAGGCGAAATCGGCGGTGATGGACGAACTCAACGGGTTGAACACGCGCCTACAGGCGGCCCGCGCGGCGGCCGAGGAACAGGCGCTGACCGATCCGCTGACCGGGCTGGCCAACCGCCGGGCGCTGGAAATGGCGCTGACCCGCGCCGCGGAGGCGGCCGACCGCGACGGGCCCGGCTTCGCGATGATCCATCTCGATCTCGACTACTTCAAGTCGGTGAACGACACGCTGGGCCATGCCGCCGGCGACCACG